>JAFLTF010000075.1:0-5518 GCA_022510585.1 Lachnospiraceae bacterium | reverse complement strand
ACGTCGCCGGAATTTGGGCGGCGTTTTCGGTATAGGGAGAAGAGGTGGAAACGATGGTCATAAGAAGCGTAAATCTGGAAAGAGTATGCGGAATTACCAGTAAACTGCCTGACAATCAGCTGATGGAAATTGCGTTTGCCGGAAAAAGCAATGTGGGCAAATCCTCCTTGATCAATGGGTTGATGAATCGTAAATCATTGGCGAGGACAAGCGCCAAACCCGGCAAGACCCAGACGATCAATTATTATAATATCAATGACAGCATGTATTTCGTAGATTTGCCGGGATACGGATATGCGACCGCCAATGTTGCAGTCAAAGCAGAGTGGGGAAAACTCATTGAAGATTATCTGTATCAGTCCAAGATGATCAAAGCGGTTTTTCTTCTGGTGGACATCAGACATGCCCCTTCGGAAAATGACTGCATGATGTATGATTGGATCGTGGAACGGGGGCATAAACCGGTGATCATAGCAACGAAACTGGATAAGATCAAACGCAGCCAGGTAGCAAAGCAGATCAAGCTGATTTGTGACACCCTTGCCGCTTTAGATGACACCATTGTCATACCCTATTCCGCATTATCCAAACAGGGACGGGAAGAAATCTATGAGTTGATTGATAAATTAACGGATGTGAATTGATATCTGCGAAAGCAGATTTACGAAAGCAGGCCAGGGGTATAGTTATGAAAAGGGAAATTGTAACATATATTAAGGTAGCATTCAATTTATTGACCGCATTGGTCATTATTCTGTTATGCATATTTTTATTGCCCAGACTGCTCATTTTCTTTATGCCTTTTGTGATCGGATGGATCATTTCTCTGATTGCTTCGCCTTTGGTCCGGTTTCTGGAGAAAAAGCTGAGAATCAAGCGAAAGGCGGTCTCAGCATTTGTCATCATTGCAGTATTGGCAGGCGTGATCCTGCTTGTATACGGGATCGGTGTCAAGTTGTCCAGGGAAATGGCCGGTTTTATTGACGAACTTCCCGTTTTGTGGGAGAGGATCGAGGGAGAATTCGAGCAGGTGGGCAACAATCTGGATGTGGTATACAGACGCCTTCCGGGGGATGTGCAGGATAAGCTGATGAATTTCGGAAACAATCTGGTTGAGTATTTTTCCGATTTTATCGCTGGGATCGGAACGCCTACTTTTACGGCAGTGGGCAACTTCGCCAAACAGCTGCCGGATATTTTTATGGCGGTGGTCATGACGTTGCTTTCTTCCTATTTTTTTGTGGCGGATAAACATTATCTTTCCGAATTTATGGAAAAGTATCTGCCGGGATCCATTTACTATCCCTTGGGCCTGGTGAGAAAGAGCATGCGCAATGCCATCGGCGGCTATTTCAAGGCCCAGCTGAAAATCGAGGTGTGGGTCTATCTGATCTTATTTATCGGGTTTTTGATCCTCGGAATCGACTATGCGTTTCTGATCGCCTTCGGAATCGCTTTTTTGGATTTGTTGCCGGTATTCGGCGCCGGTGCGGTCATGATCCCCTGGGCAGTGATCGAGATATTGGGCGGTGAATACAAGCAGGCGGTAGGACTTTTGATCATTTGGTGCGTGGGACAGCTGGTGAGACAGTTCATTCAACCCAAGATAATGGGAGATTCTATCGGTGTGGCGCCGATTCCCACATTGTTTTTGCTGTATATCGGCTATCGCGTGGCAGGTGTTGCCGGCCTGATCTTTGCTTTACCGATCAGCATTATCGTGATCAATTTGAATGAAGAGGGCGTGTTTGATACCACCAAAGAAAGTTTAAAGATCCTGATTGCAGGTTTTAACAGATTCAGAAGACTGCGTGACGAGGACAGGGAGATCGTTTCCGCATATGAAAAAGAAGTAAAGGAAATCATTTCCGAGAAGGATGTGGAATAAACAAAAAAAGAGAAAGGCAGGGCAGCTGCTATGAAAGTTACGGTTTATAATTGCAGGGAATTTGATGAGAAAGAATTATTCTTACGATATGAGAAAGAAATGGGAATGGAGCTGGTTCTTTGTACACAACCTCCGACCATGGAGAATGCCTGCCTGACGAAGGGCAGCACCTGTGTGGATATCCTGACATCTAAGATCACAAGAGAGCTGATGGCAGCCTTTCATGAA
Organism: Lachnospiraceae bacterium; assembly: GCA_022510585.1. Classification (GTDB taxonomy): domain Bacteria; phylum Bacillota; class Clostridia; order Lachnospirales; family Lachnospiraceae; genus UBA3282. Next base: position 3,402 of record JAFLTF010000075.1, on the reverse strand, counting down.
AACGGCGTAAAATATCTGACGACCCGGACCATCGGCTATGACCATATCGATCTGGAGGCGGCGAAAGAATTCGGAATCAAAGTGGGCAATGCGCCTTACGGACCGGACGGTGTCTCCGACTATACCGTGATGTTGATCTTAATGTCCATCCGGAAAATGAAACGGATCCTTCAGCGTACCGACATACAGGACTATACCCTTGCAGGCATTCAGGGAAGGGAATTAAAGGATTTGACCGTAGGAGTCATTGGAACCGGCAGAATCGGAAAAACGGTGATTCGAAGCCTTTCCGGTTTTGGATGCAAGATACTTGCCTATGACCTGTATAAACAGGACGAGGTGGAAAAGTATGCCGCTTATGTGCCGCTTGAGCAGCTTTTTAAAGAAGCGGATGTGATCACGCTGCACACCCCGCTGACCGATCAAAACTATCATTTGATCAATGAAAAAAGCATTGCCATGATGAAGGACGGCGTTGTCATTGTGAATACGGCAAGGGGCGCCCTGATCGATTCACAGGCTCTGATTGCGGCCGTGGAATCCGGAAAGATCGGAGCAGCCGGTCTGGATGTTGTGGAAAATGAATTCGGATTATACTATTATGACTGTAAATCGGATATATTAAAGAATAGAGAACTTGCAATTTTAAGGGGATTTCCGAATGTGACTGTATCCCATCACATGGCTTTTTATACGGATAACTGTGTGGAAACCGTTGTGAGGGACTCTTTGATGAGCTGCAAGCTTTTTATGGAAGGAAAGGAAAACCCGTGGGAGGTTTTGGCTTAGTGCAAAAATGGATGAGATACTTTTTTATCATCTATCTTTTATTGGTTGCTAAATTTATTATTTTTAAATATCCTTATGAACAACTGCCCGCTATGGAACAGCTGTTTGCAGGTATGCAGGGCTGGAGCAAAAATGTAATACGAGACGGACTTGCAGCCGCTAACTTTATACCTTTGAAAACGATCAGAATGTATATCAAATATGCCGACAGGCTCAACAGCTTTGAGAATCTGGCAGGAAATATCCTAATCTTTGTACCCTTCGGGATTCTGCTTCCGATGATGGGAGGACGCAAGAAAGGTTTTGCCGATGTTTTGCTTGGCGCACTGGTATTGGTGCTGGGAATTGAACTGTTTCAGCTTTTCACATCTTTTGGCGTTTTTGATGTGGATGATATCATTCTGAACTGTTTTGGTGCTGTTCTGGGCTATTTTTGTTATGTACTGTATCGAATAAAACGGAATAGGTTTCCTGTTGATCGGGAAACGGAAAAGGTGGGGGACTTAGGTGGAAAATATTTTAAAGAAAATTAAGACAAACGTAGTGGTATCGGCCCTGTTTTGCATTGGACTTGGCATTGTGCTGGTCATATGGCCCGGCGCTTCTGCTCAGGCACTGTGTATGGCCATCGGAGCGGTGCTGATGCTTACTGGATTGACTAGGTTAGTCAACTACATTTTTGGCAGGGATGGAAGCCTGTTTTCCCAGTTGAATCTGATCCTGGGAATCATCATTACCGGAATCGGACTCTGGATCCTGCTTCAGCCTAAGACGATCGGGATCATGGTTCCCATTCTGGTAGGGATTATTTTTCTGATACACGGTATCAACGATCTTCAGCAGGCTGTGCATTTGTGCAAAAGCCAATATGACAAATGGTGGGTGGTGCTGCTTTTGGGTCTGGCTACCATCGGCTTTGGCATTTTGCTGATCTGGAATCCCTTTGAAGCGGTGGAGACGCTTTTTATGTTCATCGGATTTTTCCTGATCTATGACGGCGTTTCCGATATCTGGATCATTTCCAGAGTTTCCCATGTGGCGAAGATATACAAACAGGAGACGGAAGCTGTGGATGCAGAGGCAAAAGAAATAGAAACAGATGAAACAGATGCGTAAAAATGTACTTGCTTTTTGGAAATAAGAGGATTATACTAGAATCGAAGATGAGTAAATATCACGTCTTAGTGAGGAGAGGAGTGCCTTATGAGAATTAGCGGTTTTGGAAGTATGTACACTGCCTATGTGTATAACCCCAATGTAGTCGGTGCTAACAGCATGAATAAGCTGTCCAAGATACCCGATGATGTTTTGGCCAAAAAAACGGATTATTCCGAAACTGTTGCAAAAGAGGAAAATCAGAATCCCTTAAAGAAGGGTCAGACCATAGATTTTGAAAATGTCCTTGCAAGACAGATGCAGCAGGGACAGAACCGTGCAGCAAAGATCCTGCCGAATGGAATCGCACCTGTGGAGCAGAAAGCGGAAGAAGAAGCAACACAGGTAACTGCAAAGAAGCAGTCGGAAAATACGATGCCTGCGGTAGCAGCTGTGGAGGCAAATGGCGCCGAAAACGCAACAGGAGCGGCATTCGATAATAATTCGCCTAATATGCAGATGCAGAGAGCAATTCAGGCATATGAGATGTTTATGACGGCATAATAAAGGCGCATATGAAACTGAATTTTCTAAAATATGAGATAAAAGAAATCCCCATTTGAGATCAAGTGGGGATTTTTCGCGTAATGCGGTAACAGTTGATCTTAGGAGCTTCGAAATCCAGAAGTGTAATGCATCTTAGCTGTTTTTGTTCGATATAGGGCGCGGCGATGCTTTCCGGCACAAAGCTGATGCCGTTTGTGAAAAGCAGGTATGGGATCAGTTTGGTACTGTTATCGATCTCAAAGCCGAACTGATAGTGGGGCGGAAACAGCTCTTTGATAAACGAACCCACTTCTTGCAGGGCAAAGTTACAGTATAAATAATCTGCATGTACAAGGTCTTCCTGTTTAATACCGTCTTGGTAGATATCGTTATCGTACCTTGTGACCAGAACAAGATTGTCAGTGGCAAATACTTCGCAATGATAAGCGTTGTGGTAAAACGGAAGATAGGAATACGCCACATCCAGCAGATTGTCCTGTATTTCCTGTATCAGGCTGTTAGAATGTCCGATGGTAATCTTGACGGCATGTTCCGGATGGGCAAGCATATATTCTTTAATGATCGGGAAAAGGTGGCATTCGTAAATGGTGTTGGTTGAGCCGATGCGATAAACGGTCTCATATTTTTTCATGGCACCGATATCCCGGATACCCATCTTTGAAAGCTCCAGGATCCTCTTGGCATAGGGAAGGAACAGTTCCCCTTCCCTGGTCAAGACCACTTTTCTCTTATTTCTTTCAAAAAGTGGTTTTCCGACTTCCCTTTCCAGTTCCGCAATACGGTTGGTAACGGTGGACTGCGCTACAAACAACGAGTCGGCCGTTCTGGTAAAATTTCGATATTCCGCTAAGGCTATAAATGTCTGCAATCCCTGGGTATCCATGTTCTTTCACTCCTGTCAGTGGCGGTTGCTCATTAATCATATCATGGCAAAAGGATCATGACAAGAAG
>JAFLTF010000074.1 GCA_022510585.1 Lachnospiraceae bacterium | reverse complement strand
CAATGAATGTCGTTATGGATGACATTCATATCCAGCATGATAAATTGAATCAGACAAAAGATGTTTTTGACCATTTGAGGTCAGAGATCACAAATGTAGCAAACACTGTGGATGGCATTGCAGAGGAGATACATAGTATCGATCAGGCGAAGAATAAAGTATACGATGACCTGGGAGATCTGGCAGCCGTTTCTGAAGAAAGCGCAGCATCCGCACAGGAAACATCTGCGACCATGACACATCTCTCCGAGCTTGTAGATGATTGCAACAATGCAGTCGGAGAACTTGTTGTGATTAGTGATTCTCTGGATGCGAATGTAAACAAATTTACGCTTTAACGAATAACAAAGTCTGTGAAAACCTTCAAATCGGTGTAAGATGGCCTTACCCGGTTTGAAGGTTTTATTATGGCAAGAAAAAGATGGCATAGATAAATTAATTGAAATGAGTATGTGTTAAGAGAGTATATATTTGATCTGGATTAAGAAGGAGGTCATATGAAAACAATTAGGCTACTATATCCTGACTTTGTAAGCGGGGGATTGGCTACTTATTACTTTGGTGCAAATCTGCTGGCACACATTTTACCGGAGAATGGGAAACAACCATTGCTTAAGGTGGAGATTGCACCGCCTGATGGCAGGGAGCGTAGCGTGACAGATGGGATCTATGCGAAAGACGAAGTGATTGCAGGAATCAAAAAAGCAATGTCTGTGATTGAAGAAGCAAAGCCGGACAAAATTATCACCATCGGCGGGAACTGCATGGTTTCACAAGCCCCATTTGATTATCTGCATGGGCTATATGAGAATACCGGGATTATCTGGATAGATGCCCATCCTGACGTGTCGACTGTAAAAGATGGTTATCCCAATGCCCACGCAATGGTGTTGGGATCACTGATGGGATATGGGGACAGTTCGCTGTCAGACCTGATGGTCAATCAAAAGTTCCGGGCAGATGAAATCCTTTATGTAGGTTTGCAGGGACTCCACGATTATCAGGAAAAATTCTTGAACGATGTGGGCGTTAGCTTCAAGGTTCAAACGGAAGGATTTGTATCTGATGACGAGATCCGGGCTTTTATGAATCGCTTCGATCACATCCTTGTTCATCTTGATATCGATGTGTTGGATGCCGCATTATTTCATTCCACTTACTTTGCAAACAAAGAACTGGTTGGAGACGGAAGCGGGAGCGGCAGGATGACGATCGAGGAACTGACTGCTGTGCTGAAAAATATTACGGACAATTCAGACGTTGTTGGTTTGACCATTGCGGAGTATCTTCCTTTTGATGAACATAAGCTCCACGATATGTTCTCCCAAATCGAACTGTTTACGGAATAGATGCGGTTGGTATTGTAGGTTTACCACATCTCGTCGATGATACCAAGATACTCATCTATCCTTTTGGATTTTTGAATCTGCTTCAGCTGCTTATCGGTCAGCCCCGGATATCTCCGCATATAGGTCCATAATTCTTTCATGCGGAACAAAACCGGCTGATCGCCGGACATAATTTCCCGATATCCCTCTAAGATTTCGTCGTGAAAAGCCCGGAATCTTTGTAAGTCTTCTGCATTCGGCGAGGTTTCGGAGTTTTGTGTATTCAAGGTTATTGGCAGTGTGGGATTGGCAAGGACACCGCGTCCCAGCATAACGCATTCCACGGTCTTAAGTGTATCAGTGATCGCGCCATAAGAAGCTTTCGATACAATATCTCCGTTATAACACAGAGGAAGCAACGGGAGTATTTCCTGTGCCTTTCTAAATGCCTCTGCATGAGGAGTCCCATTATAGAATTCCTTTTGCAGGCGCGGATGAACAATCAGCTCTTTTAGAGGATATTTCCCATAAATAGTCAGAAGCTTCTCCCATTCATCCACGGACTCCATACCTATTCTCGTTTTTATGGAAATATTCAAAGGGCATTTATCAAAAATTTCTTCTAAAAAGGCATCCAGTGCTTCGGGGATGCTAAGGAAACCTGCGCCTCTCTTTTTAGCAACTACTGTGCCGGAGGGACAGCCCAGATTCAGGTTTACTTCCCGATATCCATAATCGGCCAGCCTGGCAGCAATCGACAGAAAAACCTCGGTCTGATTAGTTAATATTTGCGGAACCACCGTAAGTCCCGTATTATGCTCTGGGGATACCTCATTGATTTCCTTGTGACTCAGGCTTTTATTGGATAGAAAGGGAGTAAAATATTTATCAATTCCGCCATAATAGCGGGCAAATGCGTTGCGGTATATAAATGTAGTGATTCCTTCCATGGGAGCCAGATAAATTTGCATGGGAAACCTCGTTTATGATAAATATTTTCATATAGTATACACTTGTTATTCAGCTATTTCAATGATTTCATACTACATATAAGGTGGAGAGATAAGATGCGTTTAGAAACCGAGCGACTCATATTGCGGGATTATGAAGAAAGTGACAAAGAATCCTATTTTAAACTGAAAAGCGATCCTAGGACAATGTATTATCTGCAGGACATACAGTTTTATACAAAAGAGGAAGCCGAAGAAGATTTTGTGAATGTATTACAGGATATGAAAAGCGATGACAGGAAGTTTTATTTCCTGCATATTGAGTTAAAAGTTTCCCATGAGCAGGTGGGCAGTGTAGGATATACCGTGACTGAAAATACGCCGGTGGGGAAGCTGGTTCATGCCGGATATTTTATTTATCCGAAGTTCTGGAATCATGGGTATGTGACGGAGGCCTTTAAAAAAGTCTTGGAATTTGCCTTTCTTGAAAATGATGTTTTCCGTGTTACAACAGGGTGCCTGGCGGAGAATGTCGGTTCGGAGAAAGTGATGAAGAAATGCGGTATGATCAAGGAAGCCGAACACATCGACTGGGAGTGGCATGACGGCAGGATGAAAACCCGCGTGGAGTATCGTATGCTGAGGAGCGAATATCAGAATTGACTAAAGTAGTCAATTTGCAATGTTAAGAAATAGGAGAAAACAAAATGGAAATCACAAACAAAACAATAGATGATGGCAAAGCATTTGACTGGGGAAGAACCTCCGGTGATTATGCCAAATACCGTGATATTTATCCGGAGATTTTTTATGAGAAAATTGTGAAGAGAAATCTTTGTACGCAGGGGCAGCATGTTTTGGATCTGGGTACAGGAACAGGGGTGCTTCCGAGAAATATGTACCGTTATGGTGCGCAGTGGATCGGAACTGATATTTCCGAAAATCAGATCTTGCAGGCGGAAAAATTATCTGAGGAATCGAATATGAAGATTCAATATCAGGCGGTAGCAGCGGAAGATGTGGATTTTCCCGATGATACCTTTGATGTGATCACTGCCTGTCAGTGCTTTTGGTATTTTGATTATGAAAAAGTGATGCCTAATTTATCCCGCATGCTCAAGAAAGACGGGAGACTGCTGCTTTTATATATGGCATGGCTTCCTTTTGAAGATAAAATTGCTCATGCAAGTGAGGAACTAGTCTTGCAGTATAATCCGAAATGGTCGGGTGCGGGAGAGACCATGCATCCGATATTTGTTCCTGATTGCGTTTATGAAACTTTTGAAACAGCCTACCATGAAGAATATGAAGTGGACATACCTTTCACAAAGGAAACCTGGCATGGAAGAATGAAAGCGTGCCGGGGTGTTGGAGCCTCCCTGTCACCGGAAGAAATTGCAAAATGGGAAGTTGAGCATAAGCGGCTATTAGATGATATTGCACCAAATGAATTCACTATAAAGCACTATGCGGCTATGCTGGAGTTGAAGCGGAGAGCAGATTAAAAGGCAGCAAATTTTGGTTTGCTGCCTTTTACCAAAGAACTATATTTACGCCACATAAAGATACATAAAAATGAAATGGCACACACTTCCTCCCATGACAAATAGATGAAAGATCTCATGAGAGCCGAAGTTTTGATGTTTGCTGTTAAAGATGGGCAGCTTCAGCGCATAGATGACTCCGCCTATCGTATAGATGATGCCGCCTGCCAGAAGCCAGAGAAACGCGCTGCGTGGCAGTGTACTCCATAATGCTTTCACGACACTGATGCAGACCCATCCCATTGCAATATAAACTATGGAAGAAAACCATTTCGGGCAGGTGATCCACAATGCATTGATCAGCATACCGATGATTGCAATGATCCAGACAACAGCCAGCAGTGGATATCCTAATTTGTGATCCAAAACGATCAGGCAGACCGGTGTGTAGGAACCGGCGATCAGTACAAATATCATCATATGGTCAATTTTCTGAAAGATAGTCAAAATGCGTTCTTTTACTGTCACACTGTGATAGAGTGCACTGGCCCCGTAAAGTGCGATCATGCTTAAGATAAAGATTGTCATTGCCGGATAAGAAACCGGATCAGCGGTAGACGATGCTGCTTTTATCAAAAGCGGTGCTGCAGCAAAGACTGCCATCATCATACCGATAAAATGAGTGATTGCGCTCCCTGGTTCACGAATTGTTATTTGCATAATAAACCTCCTCGTTACGACATGTAGTTTTAAAAACTACGTTATCCATACTGCAATACTACCATCTATCATATGCCAAGTCAAGAAAAAAATACATAAATTTTTAATCTGCCTTTCTAATCTTCCTCTATGACATGGATTTCCAGATAATCAAAATCTATCTGTTCCATAAAGTTATCCTGCGTAAAACGGGTTTTGTCATACTTTTTAAAGTCTTGGATATTGGCATCTAACCAGATTGGTTTGCCTAAATCGAATTGATAGCAGATTTCGTCCAGAGCCTGAAAAATTTTATGTGTCCTGGTATCGTTCTCTTTGTTGCAGACAGTGATATCCTTTAAAAGACGATTGTTTTTAAATTCTTTTGCCCATAAACGAAACATGAAATGTATCCCCTTGCTTTGAAAATTGAATAATCCGGCACTATGTGTCCGACAATTATCTATGAACACTATACAGACCATTTAATAAAATGTAAATAGATTTTTAGGGTCTTATCCTTTTATATCTACGGAAAACCTCAATTTGTATTGGGAAAATAGACAATAAAAATTAAAATTTCAATTTTTTTTTGTGAAATATATACATTTTTGGAAAAGTGTGTTAAAATATAGACAAGCTTTTACAAGTGGTAAAATTGCCCGGTCGCATCAAGCGGAATCAAACATGCACTGCAAAGCATATTTATGGTATCAACGGGTCAGGAGTGGGAAAATATGCAGATTTCGCTGCAAGGGGGCAATGTATCGAAGTATGAAGCAAATTGAAGTTACAGGAGGGGTAAAATGGACATTAGCACAGATAGGAATGATATAGACAGCTGGACAGAAGTTACCCTGATTTATAATTCTGCTTTGAAACAGATATCTACGAAACTGGAAATACTGAATGATGAATTTCAACATGTACACAGGTATAACCCGATAGAGCATATCAAATCGAGGATCAAGACACCGGAGAGTATTGTTAAAAAACTGCGTAAATATGAGAAGGAATCCACCATCCAGAACATGGTGAAGTATGTCAATGATATTGCCGGCATTCGTGTGATCTGTTCCTTCACTTCCGACATTTACCAGATAGCGGAAATGATCAGTAATCAAAGTGATATCAGCGTAATCTCCGTCAAAGACTATATCGTGAATCCGAAACCCAGCGGGTATAAGAGTTATCATATGCTGGTGACGGTGCCGGTTTATTTATCGGACCGCATAGAGAATGCGAAGGTGGAGATACAGATCAGGACGGTAGCGATGGATTTCTGGGCAAGTTTGGAGCATAAGATCCATTATAAATTTGAAGGCAACGCACCGGATCATATTAGAGAACAGTTGGTGGAATGTTCGAAGATCGTATCGAATCTGGATACCAGAATGCTGAATCTGAATAAGGAAATACAACAACTGGAAGGGGAATAGATTTTTCTATTCCTCTTTTTTTGGGATGTTTCCCTAAAATGAGGAGTGCCCAGGCATCTTTCGACGCCCGGGCTATTATGAAAAAATTTATCTGTATAATATCGATTTGTTATTGTAAATTTATTATATCTATAAATTATGAATAAATTATGAACAACGTGTAAAGTTATCGTTAATTATTATAAAAAAAATAAGAATAGTATGGCGAAATTAGATATTTTGCACAAAACATATAGTTATCGCGTTGGCTTGACCCCCGTTGTTAAAAATGATAAAATATTGCCGAAACAAGGGGATGACAGTAAAATATCCGCAATAAAGGAAAGGTTGTAGAAAATGGATACATTTATGAGTAAACTTTCACAAAAAATCAACGCACAGGAAATGATTCGGGCAAATACAGCTGCTGATACCGCCAAAATGGAAGCGATGCGGCGTCAGATGGAAGCATATGACAGACTTCTTCAGGATATGCGTAAAGTGAATCTGAAAGCTGCGGAAAATATGGATCTCATGCAGAGTACCATTAAAGAAGGACTTCGGAAAATTGAAGAGATTCAGGGAAACAACGATGCACAGGCGGACAATGAAAGGCTCCTTACGGAAACGAAGAAACAGATGGAAGAATTCCTGCCTAAGTTACAGCGCCAGACTGATGAACTTCTGCCTAAGATGCAGATGCAAATGGAGGGACTTTTACCTGAGATCAGAAAACAGGTGGAGGAATCTTTGGAAGAGATGAGGAAGCAGATGGAAGAGGGCTTTGCAAAGGCTGACGATTTCTTACATAAAGAAAATGTCAAAGTTTATCGGAATGTACAGGCTTCCGTCGTAGAAGAATTGAATAAACAGAATGAAGTATTGGTAGAAAAAATGAAAGAACGGATAGGGGAACAGAAATCCATGATGCCGGTCTCCATTATTATTATACTGCTGATTCTGGGTGATATTGCCATCCATTTGCTGGATCTTTTGGTTATTTGATTTATATAGAAGGCGGGCTGTTTGTTATGGGAAAACAAAATTTTAAACCGGGAAATATGCTCTATCCGCTGCCTGCAGTTCTGGTCAGCGTGGCAGACAGGCAGGGAAACAGTAATCTTTTGACCATTGCATGGGCGGGAACGATCTGTTCCGATCCGCCGATGGTTTCGATTTCTGTCCGGCCGGAGCGGTATTCCTACCATATGATAGAAGAAACGGGAGAGTTTGTAATCAATCTCACCACAGAGGATCTTTGTTTTGCAACGGATTATTGCGGGGTAAAAAGCGGCAGAGATGTTGACAAGTGGAGAGAAATGAAGTTGACCAGGATTCCGGGAGAAGTCGTTGGAGTACCGATGGTCAAGGAAAGTCCGGTCAATTTGGAGTGCCGCGTAACAGAGAAAAAAGAGCTGGGTTCTCATCATATGTATCTGGCCAAGATCGTAGCGGTGCATGTGGATGATGCTTATATGGATGAAAAGGGAAAATTCAATTTAAACGATGCTAAGCCCCTTGTCTATTCTCATGGCAGATATCTTTCCACCGGCAAAGAGCTGGGTTTCTTCGGATACAGTGTAAAAAAGAAATAATGCGCCTGAAAATTAGGTTTCGGATTTTTCGGGTTTATGTCGGAGCAGGCTGCCGCGGACAACGGCATCTGCTCCGTATTTTTGTCGGATAGAGTCCAGTGCTTTTTCGAGGCTTGCCTCTTTTTTTGATAGATCGAACAGGTTGAGTTGTATGGGTTCCTCGGCTGAGATCAGCTTGGAAGAACGGATGCCTAATAAGCGTATGGGTGTACCGTCCCATAGCTCATCTAAAAGTGTACAGGCGGTGCGATAGATGGTATCGCTGCCGGAAGTCGGCTGCAACAGTGTGGTCTGATGGGATACTTTTTTAAATGTATTGTATTTGATCTCGATGCTGATCATTTCAGCCATCTGTCCGGAACTGCGCAGTCTGCGGGCAACGGATTCTGCCAGTTCCAAAAGCACGTGCTGTGCCTCCCCTGTGGTTACGGCATCTTTGGGCAGGGTGGTAGAACTGCCGATACTTTTCTCTACAGCCTGTGTTATTTCCACAACAGATTCATCAATGCCATTGGCATATTCCCAAAGCAGTTTTCCATGGCTTTTCAGATGCGAAGTCAGAATAGCTACATCCGTTCCTGCCAAGTCGCCGATTGTCAGGATCCCCAGTTTCTGTAAACTCTCCATGCTGGAATGGCCGCACATAAATAAGGAAGAAACAGGCAGCGGCCACATTTTCTCCTTGATTTCATAGGAATATAGCGTATGGGTCAGATTGGGTTTTTGAAAATCGGAAGCCATTTTAGCCAGTACCTTCCGGTCGGAGATACCGATATTGACTGTAAAACCAAGTTTTTCCAAGACCTGCGCACGAATATGATCGGCAGCGTCTATAGGAGTGGGAAACAGTCTTTTGATCGAGGTATAATCCAGATAGCATTCATCTACGCTGACCTGCTCAATATCAGGACTGATATCGGAAAGAAGCTGCATCAGTTCCCGGCTTCTTTCGTGATATAAACTGTGGTTGGGCGGCTCTATGAGCAGTCCCGGACATTTGCGCATGGCATTCACGATCGGTTCGCCGGTCACGATGCCGTAAGCCTTGGCAGGAATAGATTTGGCAAGTACAACGCCATGGCGTTTCGCCATATCGCCGCCGATAATGGCAGGGATCGTGCGAAGATCTGTTGCTGAGCCATGTTGTAATTTGTCCAACGCGCTCCAGCTTAAATATGCGGAATTGACATCAATGTGAAAAATAATTTTGTCCATGATATAAATTTCGTTGCCATCCTTTTTCCAATGAAATTGTAGCTTTTTGACGAAGTTGCGATACTTATATGTTACCATAGTTTTGCCAAAAACGCACTTCACATTCTGTGAAGTGCAATATTTCGCATAAGCCGCACTCGGAAAGCCCGCTTTCCGGATGCGGCTTATATGAAATATAGTCATGCCGCACAGCGGCATGCTCTTTTGGCAGGCTGAGAAAAGTACCTACATGTGGTATATATATCAGATAAATGTCGAAGAATACATCTTTACTTTTATATAGAATATTGATAAAATATAAAATGTTACGAATTTATGACATTTGGGACAAGACTATGAAATTTATCAGCAGACATTATAAAAAAATGAAAATTGCATATATTAAGACTGCAGTGTTTGCAGTGGTGGTGGCAGCATTTTTTTTGCCATATTATCAGAAGTTTGAAAGCACCGGAGACAATCAGTTTACAGTCTATTTAAACGGCACAGAGATCGGTGTCGTTGACGATCTTGAAAGGATTGATAACTGCCTGATCAGTGCCCGTAAAAGAATTGCCGGTTCCGGTGACGAGATGGTGCTTACCGACAGTGATGTTACTTATAAAGGACAAGAGGTGTTGTGGGGAGACATAGATGACGATAGTGTCATAATAGGTAACATGGTATCTGTCCTGCGTGGAAGCATCAAGGAAACCCTGAACCGTTCCTATACGGTGAAGATCAATGAATATACGGTAAATCTGTCCAGTACCGAAGAGGTATTGGCGCTTTTGCAGGCATCACTTGGAAAATATGATGTTCAAAAAGAATATTATGTTGATTTGGTTTTGGATCCGGCACGGGAATTAAATGTGCTTACTACCGCTATTTATTCTAAAGAAGAAGCAAAGGAAGAAGAGCCGGAGACAACGGCGGTAAGCGCCGGTATCGATGCCGAATTGGATCATATTTTTGCTTCGGTTGAGCCGGAAGTGGAAAAAGATTTCTCTGATTATGAGCTGGGACTCCAGTCCATTGAATTCGGTGATACGGTGGAAGTGGTAGAAGCATATCTGCAAGAGGAAGAGATTACTTCTCTTGAAGAAGCGATCGAGGAAGTGACCAAGGAACAGGAAAAAGAACAGATCTATGAAGTGGTTTCCGGCGATACCTTGTCACAGATTGCGGAAAACAATTCTCTGTCGCTGGAAGCTCTGATCGCGATGAATGAAACCATTGAAAATGAAAATTCCACGATCCGCGTAGGGGACGAGCTGATCGTAACGGTGCCGGAACCGGAACTCTCGGTGGAACGTGTTGAAGAAGTATATTACGAAGAAGATTATGAAGCGGAAATCATCTATGTGGATAATGATGATTGGTATACGAACCAGACGAAGACTTTGCAGGAACCCTCGGCAGGGCACAGGATCGTTGTAGCAGATGTATCCTACCGCAATGGAGAAGAGGTTGAACGGGAGATCCTGAAAGAGGAAATTACTTATGAAGCAGTGGCAAAGGTTGTGGAGAGGGGAACCAAGATTCCGCCTACTTATATCAAACCGATTTCAGGCGGAAGACAGTCTTCCGGTTTTGGCAGAAGAAAGGCTCCCACAAGAGGGGCAAGCAGCTATCACAAAGGTATTGACTGGGCTACACCGGTGGGTACGGCAGTTATGGCATCCTCTGCAGGTACGGTTGTCAAGGCAGGCTGGGGAAGCGGTTACGGCTATGTGGTATATATCAACCATGCAGACGGAAGGCAGACCAGATACGGTCACTTAAGTAAAGTACTGGTATCGGCAGGCCAGACTGTATCTCAGGGACAAAAGATTGCTTTGAGCGGTAATACCGGTGTCAGCACGGGTCCTCATGTGCATTTTGAAATATTGATCAATGGCTCTCAGGTGAATCCTCTGAACTATTTGAACTAATTTTTGCTGCTAAGATAGAATCCTTTGGCAATCTGCCCATTTACAAATATGAAATTTATGGTATACTAGGTTGAAAGATTGAAAATTGAATAATACAGGGGATTTATATATGGAACAATATGCGATTAAAGGTGGAAATCCGTTAGTCGGCGAAGTGGAGATAGGCGGTGCCAAGAATGCGGCACTGGCGATTCTGGCTGCAGCGGTTATGACGGATGAAACCGTTTTGATAGAAAATGTACCAGATGTAAGAGATACCAATGTATTGTTGCAGGCAATGGAAAGCATTGGTGTCATTGTTACCAAAACGGACAGGCATACCGTTAAGGTAAATGCTTCACAGATTCACGATCTGGTGATTGAAGACGATTATATTAAGAAGATTAGAGCATCTTATTATTTATTAGGTGCTTTACTGGGAAAATATAAAAAAGCGGAAGTGGCGCTGCCAGGAGGCTGCAATATCGGTCTTAGGCCGATCGATCAGCATATCAAAGGTTTTCGTGCTCTTGGCGCTGATGTCAGGATCGAGCACGGTCTAATCATAACAGAAGCGGAGAGACTCTCCGGAAATCATATTTATATGGACGTTGTAACCGTCGGTGCAACCATTAATGTCATGATGGCATCTGTTATGGCGGAAGGAACGACCATTATTGAAAATGCGGCGAAAGAACCTCATGTAGTAGACTTGGCGAACTTTCTTAACAGTATGGGTGCCAATATTAAAGGCGCAGGTACGGATGTGATCCGAATCAAAGGCGTTTCCAAGCTGCATGGAACGGAATATGTCATTATTCCGGATCAGATTGAAGCAGGCACTTTTATGTTTGCGGCGGCAGTGACCAAAGGAGATGTAACGGTCAAAAACGTGATTCCGAAGCACTTGGAATCCATCAGTGCCAAGCTTCTGGAAATCGGCTGTGAAGTGGAGGAATCCGATGATGCAGTGCGTGTGGTTGCTTCCAAACCGCTTGGACATACCCATGTAAAGACACTGCCTTATCCCGGTTTTCCAACCGATATGCAGCCACAGATCACGGTTACACTTGGACTTTCGGGCGGTACCAGTATCGTAACGGAGAGTATTTTTGAGAACCGTTTTAAGTACGTGGATGAGTTGACCAGAATGGGCGCCAATATCAAAGTGGAGGGAAATACGGCAATTATTGATGGCGTAAGCAAATATACCGGGGCAAGTATTTCAGCTCCCGATCTTCGCGCAGGTGCGGCCTTGGTGATTGCAGCGCTGGCTGCAGAAGGGACAACTACTATTGACGATATCCAGTATATTGAACGTGGATATGAAGATTTTCATTTGAAACTGCAGACTTTGGGTGCACAGATCGATAAGGTGGTTACGGACAGAGAACTGCAGAAGTTTAAGTTTAAGGTTGTTTAGTCAGCATGTTTTGGGAAATATTTGGCTATAACTATTGACATTGATATAAGACAGGTGTATGTTATCTTATAGATAGGAAAATTCCATATTGTGAGTTCTTTGTTAAGAACGATGTTTTCTCTTATTCAGAGTGGTGGAGATACATAGGATCTGTGAAGCCACGGCAAC
>JAFLTF010000073.1 GCA_022510585.1 Lachnospiraceae bacterium | reverse complement strand
TGAAGATCAAAAAGATGGGAAAAGACGTTATCGAGCAGAAAGTAATGAAGATGCTCAAACTGATCGGGCTTGAGGGGTATGAAAATAAAAATACGACTCTTTTATCCGGCGGACAGCAGCAAAGAGTCGCTATTGCCCGTGCCCTTGTCAATGAACCGAAGGTTCTCCTTTTGGATGAACCTCTGGCTGCACTGGATCTGAAGCTTCGTAAAGAAATGCAATATGAGTTGAAACGGATTCAACAGGAAGTCGGTATTACCTTTATCTTTGTTACGCACGACCAGGAAGAGGCATTGACTATGTCCGATAAGATCGTTGTGATGCGAAACGGTGAAATCCAGCAGATCGGAACACCTCAGGAGATCTATAACGAGCCGGCGAACCGCTATGTTGCGAACTTTATCGGGGAGAGTAATATTATTCCGGGAACCATGCTGGAAGATTATAAAGTACGGTTTGATGACATTACATTTGACTGTGTGGATTACGGTTTTAAAGAAAATGAACCCGTGGATGTGGTGATACGCCCGGAAGATATCGATATCGTCGATATAAAGACAGGCAAGATGACAGGAGAAGTCTTAAGTGTATTATTTAAGGGTGTGCACTATGAGATCATGGTAGAAACTGTTGCCGGTACAAAGGTGACGGTAAATATGCAGGTAACCCAGAATCAGGATGTAGTAAGCGAAGACGGAAAAGAAAAGATGAGCGCTACAGACTTCTATGTTGATATCGAGGATGTGAAAGGACTTAACGATAAAGAGATCATTGCCCATTCCAACGCACAGGCCTGGGATCCGGATAGCGATGAGTACATCTCTTTTGCAAGAATTGAATATGAATTGGAAGAAAAGGCAGGAGATTATCCTGTTAGATTCTCTACCGCAAACGGACTTAGCATCGAACGTACCATCCACGTAGTGGATCAGCCTTTTGTCAGAAATGAAAAAGCAAATGAGGGTGTCATGGCGTTTAACTTTATGACGACAGTGGATGAGATCAAAGAATCACAGGCTTTGGATGTAGATATCAAAACATGGGCAAATGCACAGGCCTGGAAACTGAGCGATGAGAATGAAAGTGTGGATATCACCGTAGATTACGACTTTGATCCGGACAATATCACGGAAGGGATCTATCCGATAACTTTCTGGACACCGGGACGTGAATTTAAGATACATACTACAGATTATACGGAAGAAGGGCAGGAGGTCGGCCTGACATTCTTCCCCGAAGATATTCATG
Source organism: Lachnospiraceae bacterium (assembly GCA_022510585.1). GTDB lineage: Bacteria > Bacillota > Clostridia > Lachnospirales > Lachnospiraceae > UBA3282. The sequence goes on along the minus strand of JAFLTF010000073.1, from coordinate 11,076 downwards.
TAATGTCAAGGATGGAATACTAGGATGAAGAAATTTTCACAGCTTGCAATCCCTTATATTGTGTGGGCAGTGATCATGCTGGTGCTGCCGATGGCATTGATTGCCTTTTATTCTGTTACGGAGCCGGGAAACAGCATTTTTTCTTTCTCTGTTACACTGGAACATTACGCCACATTTTTTACCGACCCGGATTTTTTGAAGATCCTGTGGCGTTCTTTGTGGATTGCAATTAAGACAACTATGATCTGCCTTTTGCTTGGCTATCCGACAGCCTATTTTATCTCCAGGTGTAAGGAGCGCTTACAGAGCAATCTGATACTCTGTATTACGATTCCCATGTGGATCAATATGCTTGTCAGGACATATTCGTGGATAGGTCTTCTTACAGAGGGAGGATTTATTCAGAGATTATTTGCTTTTTTAGGTTTGGGTGGAAAAGAAATGTTATATACGGAAGGTGCGGTTCTTCTGGGAATGGTATATAACTTTTTGCCATTTATGATTCTGCAGATCAATACTTCTTTGTGTAAGATGGATGGAGCGCTGCTTGAAGCGGGATCGGATCTGGGTGCGAATCCTATGCAGACCTTTGTCAGGGTTACGCTTCCTTTGTCTCTCCCGGGAGTAGTAAACGGTATTACACTGGTCTTCTTGCCGGCGGTAAGTTCTTTCTTTATCCCCAAGCTTCTCGGAGGAGGACAGTATTTCCTGATCGGTAATTTGATCGAAAACCAGTTTATTACCGTAGGGGAATGGAACTTTGGAAGCGCAGTTTCTATGGTTATGGCATTTATCATGATGTTGCTTATGGCCATTGTGCGTAAGCTGGAGATCAGAAACCAGAGCGGAGAGGAGGAGCAGAGTATATGAAAAAAGGAAAACGTCCCATTGGGAAGATTCTGATGGCGCTCATCATTGCTTTCTTTTATCTGCCGATCCTTTATATGATCGTATTTTCCTTTAATGACGGGAGATCCCTGACCAACTTTACCGGTTTCTCTCTGCGCTGGTATGAGCACATGCTGGAATCCAGAACGATGATGGAAGCTTTGTACACGACATTTACAGTGGCCTTGATCGCGACCTTTGTTTCGACGGTAGTCGGTACGATCTCGGCAATCGGCCTTAGTAAGTCCAGGAAAGTGATCCGAAATCTTATGGAGCAGGTGGATAATCTGCCCATGATGAATCCGGAGATTGTGACAGCCATTGGATTTATGCTGTTGTTTATCACTTTCCGTGTGGATAAAGGGTATTTGACGATGCTGCTTGCCCATATCGCATTCTGTATCCCTTATGTGATCTTATCTGTGATGCCAAAGATCCGGTCCCTGGATCCGAATATTGCGGATGCGGCAATGGACTTAGGCGCAACACCCTGGCAGGCGCTGACAAAAGTCATTGTACCGCTGATCACGCCGGGAATTGTAGCCGGTGCGCTGATTGCATTTACGATGTCTGTTGATGATTTTATTATTTCATATTTTGCCACAGGCGGCGGGGTGAAGAACCTAAGTATTGTTGTCTATACTATGAGTAAACGTGTAAACCCCAGTATCAATGCGGCCTCTACGCTGATGGTTGTCCTGATTACGATCGTGCTGATACTGGTCAATGTGATGCCGCATATAACAGCAAAACGTACCGCATCGGATGAGATGAAAAAGAAGAAAGGCTTCATCCCGATTATAGCAGCTTTAGCGATAATGGGAGTTTTGGTGATTTTTTTACAATCAGGCAGCGATACGAAAGAACGTCCTTTCGAAGGACAGACTTTACATATCTATAACTGGGGAGAGTACACGGGTGAAAATATCCTGAGTGATTTTGAGGAGGAAACCGGTGCCAAGGTGGTCCTGGAAATCTTTGATTCCAATGAACAAATGTATATAAAGGTTGCAAACGGGGAGTCCTTTGATATCCTTGTACCCAGCGATTATATGATTCAAAGGTTGATCTTGGAGGGATATCTGCAGAAACTGGATCATTCCAAGTTGAGCGGTCTGGATAATCTGGCCGAATCTGTTAAAAATCTGCCGTATGATCCGGGTAATGAGTACTCTGTACCTTATTTCTGGGGAACAGTCGGTATCGTGTATGATACGACGAAAGTGGATATAGAAGATCTGGAAAGGGAAGGATTCAATATCTTTCTGAATGAAAAATATTGCGGAGATGTCTATCTGTATGATTCGGAGAGAGACAGTTTTATGATGGCCCTTAAGGCCCTGGGCTATTCTATGAATACAGAGGATATGGATGAGATCGAAGAAGCCTATGACTGGCTGGTACAGTGTGTACAGACGATGGATACGGAGATCGTGACAGATGAGATCATTGATAATATGGCACAGGGGCGAAAGGCTTTGGGACTGATCTACTCCGGGGATGCAACCTATGTCATGTCCGAAAATGAAGACATGGGGTATTATCTTCCAAAAACAGGGACGAATCTCTGGTCAGATGCCATGGTCATTCCGGCAAATGCAGCGAATCCGGAGTTGGCTCATGCATTTATAAATTATGTCTGTGATTATGACGGTGCTTATGATAATTCAAGTTATGTAGGTTATACTGCCGCAAATGAAGAAGTGATGGAAGTATTGTCCGGTGAAGGCGGTGATTTTGAGGGAATCAATGCTTATATCCCAAGAACAGACAATGATATGGATGAGGTATTCGAATATAATGATAAAACCAGGAAGGTGATCAGTAATTTATGGAGCCGTGTAAAGATTGCCGCAAGTAATGCAAATTAGAGTAAGGAGACGGTAGAGAGAAAATGTAATAGAAAACCATAGATTGCGATATGGTTTATTATCATGTATACTAGATTAAGTACAGTATTTTCACGTTCCATTTTCAAGGAGAGAAATGAATGAAAAAGAAAAAAAGCAGACTGAGCCGTATCTTTATATTGTTTATAACGGTTATTCTGTTTGGAATTACAGTGTTGAATTTTGTGGTGATGTATGATGTCGCAAAAAGTCAGGTGGAGGAAATCGGCAGGATGCGGATCCAGAGTATTGCATCCGGTCTCCAGAAATCCCTGACAAGGGCACAGGATACCTTTGAGCGTGTAAGCAGTGATTTTGAAGAACTGCTTTTGAAAGGTACTACGGAAGAAGCGTTGCGGATTTTTTTATCAGAGCAGAGAGATATGGAATACACCGTGTCTGAAGGGGGCTGTCTGAACGTATTCTGTGTGGTTGACGGTGTAGTTATGATATCGGATATGGATACTCCCGAAGACTATGTTTTGCAGGAGCGTTCCTGGTATCGTGCACTGATGACGAAGAAAAAAGGCGAAGTTTATATTTCTCCGGCTTATGAGGATGCCTGGACTGACAATATGTGTATCACTATGGCCAAAATGCTGGATGATGGAGCGTCTGTGATAGGAATCGACTATAACGTGTCGGAGATACAAACGTACGTGACAGCAATGAGCGGAGACGGTTACGGCGATGCCATGATAGTAGATGAAAACGAGACGATTGTAGGTTATACCGATCCTGATATGATCGGCAAGAGCCTTTCTGATGAAATTCCTCAATACCGTGATGCCTTTTTGCGGGCCGTTGCAGAGGATGTAGATAATTTTGTGCTGCATAACGGCATAGGAGCTCAGTCCGAGACTATTTTCTGCAGCAAGACGGAAAATGGCTGGTATATGATGTGCAGTGTCAGCAACTGGGATCTGTATCGGGAAAGTTATATCCAGCTTGTGGGAATTTCTGCGATTTCAGTGCTTTTTATCATTATTATTGTTGTATTCTATTTCAGGGGACAAAAACGCGGGAAAGAGGATGACGATGACGATGTTGAAGTAGAGATTCGTAAGAAGAAAATAGAGCTTACGGAAAAGGAGCAGAGAAGATATCAGACCGGTATTACATTGATCCTTTCCTTTACGATGATCCTTGTCATTGCTTATACCATTAATACAACCATCAATTGGAATATTTCTGATATGGAGGAGGAACTGCAGGAATATAGTGATATGGTGCAGAACTGGGTGCTGGAGCAGAAGGGCATTTTAGATATGTTTGATAGCGTGATTGCCGAAGACCCTGAGATTCTGAACGACTATTATGCAACAATGGAATATCTTGACGATATCGCAAGGTATTTTCCCAATAAAGATATCGTCTGCATTGCAAATCCAGATTTTGTTCATGGATATCCTATGGTGTCCAGCAATGGATGGCTTCCGGGAGAAGACTATGTAGTAGAAGAACGTCCTTGGTATATCGGAGCTTTGACATCCCGGGAATTTAATATCACAGCCCCCTATTATGAGGTGAGGACAGGCGAATACAGTATCACTTTTTCCAAAGTGATAGAATCGGATATAGGAGAGTTTTATGGTATATTTGCCATAAGCTTTTATGTGGATATGCTGCGGGATATCCTTGACCAGAGTCATACAGAGTCAGGATATGCATTTTTGGTGGATGAGAACGGCGCGATGATGGGTCATATCAACCCGGAATACCGTCTGGAATACAGTTTGTCCCATGAGGAGTCAGTAAATGTACATGACCTGCCTTACGATAAACTATACAGCCAATCAGGCATGGTCATAATCAAGGACTACGATGGAAAATATAAGGTGTGCATGGCTATGGATGAGGAAGTTTCAGGCTTTCGCATTATCATGGTCAGAGACTGGTGGGAGATATACGGTACTGCCATAGAATATACGATTCTGTTCCTGATGCTTCTTGGGGGATGTATTCTGATAGTGAACAGGGTTCTTTCCAGAATGATATATTGGCAGAAAATCACTAACGAGGAACTGAAAAGGGCAGCGGACTTAGCAATCCGGGCAGAGCAGGCAAAATCACTCTTTCTATCTAATATGTCACATGAGATCCGCACTCCCCTTAATGCCATCCTGGGTATGAATGAAATGATTCTGAGAGAATATACGGATCCCCAGCTGATGACTTATTCAGGGAATATCCAGAATTCAGGAAAAACACTGTTGACACTTATCAACGATATACTGGATATGTCCAAGATCGAGTCAGGCAAGATGGAAATCATTCCCTCAGAATATAAGACGGCAGATCTGCTTCTTGATCTGTGGAATGTTATCTATTTGCGTGCAGAGGATAAGAAGCTGGCATTGTCCTTTACGTTGGATGAAACGATGCCAAATACACTGTACGGAGACGATGTAAGGGTCAAACAGATTGTCACAAACCTACTCACCAATGCGGTAAAATATACGTCCAAAGGCGGTGTGAGTCTTCATGCAGCCTTTGAAAAACAAGAGGAAGACGGGGCGGATATGATAACGCTTATCATAACCGTGAAGGACACCGGCATTGGAATCAGAGAAGAGGATAAGGACAGACTCTTTGAGAACTTTCAGAGGCTTGATGAGAGCAAAAACAGAAATATTGAAGGTACCGGTTTGGGTATGAGCATTACCTTGATGCTGTTGAAGATGATGGATGGAAATATAGAGGTAGAAAGCGTGTATCAGGAGGGTTCCACCTTTACCGTCCGGATTCCCCAGAAGGTGATAGATTATGAGCCTGTGGGCGACTTTGAGACCATCCAAAGCAGCCATACCCTGATCAGCGCTAAACAGTATGGAAGTTTTGAGGCACCCGAGGCCAATATATTAGTCGTGGATGACAATGCTACAAATCTGATTGTATTCACTTCCCTCTTAAAGGTGACAAAAATGAATATTGTAACGGCAGAATCCGGGAAGAAATGTCTTGAGCTGGTGAAAGAGCAGCCTTTCGATATCATTTTTATGGATCATATGATGCCGGAGATGGACGGAGTTGAAACTTTTCATGAGATTAAGAAACTGGAAGGTTCTCCCAATGCAAATACGCCGATCATTGCGCTGACTGCGAATTCCATCACCGGAGTAAAGGAATATTTTTTGGAGGAAGGCTTTGCTGATTTTCTTTCCAAGCCCATTGACAGTGGTAAGTTGGAACGGATGATCGTTGCATATCTACCGGAAGACCTGGTACATAAAAAGGAGAGTAACATTGCTAAGATAAGTGTTACTGCCGATTACAGCAGATATCAGGAGTATGGGATTTCTATAGCAGAGGGTATTGCTAACGCAGCGGGCAGCTGGGAGCTTTATTTGAAGATCATAGATACGTTTCTTCATGATGACGAAAAGCAAGCTCTGTTAAGAAAGTTCATCACGGATCAAAATGCCCATGATTATGGTATACAAGTTCATGCCTTGAAGGGCGATTCAAGAATGTTAGGGGCAGATCATCTTGCGGATGTAGCATATGAGCATGAAAAGCAGAGTAAAGCAGGGAATCTTGCATATGTAGAGGAACATTGGGATGAGCTTGTGGAATGCTGGGAGAAAGCAAGGAAAGGATTTGAGGAGTTTTACAAGGAAAATTACAGGGAGCAGGAGGTAACCTTTACGCCAGCAGTTTCCGAACCAGATGAAGACGGTCAGACATTTCAGGTGACGTCTGAGGAAATAGCAGAGGTGATCTCATGGATCGATACCTATGAGACTGAAAAAGCAACGACAAAGATGCGGGAATGGCTGCAAAAACCTTTGAAGAAAGAGCAGCATACACTCATAACAAACGCATTAGCAGCAATAGAAAAGGAATATGATGAGGATAAGGCAATCGAAATACTTGTAAATCAATAAGGGGAGGTCAAAAAATGATTCGTAGAAAAAGCATTATTGCGGTAGATGACAGTAAAATCGTACTACAGACTTTAGAAGGAATATTGGGGGGACGTTATGAGTTTCGGGGGTTTTCCAAAGCCGAGAGAGCGCTCGACTATATCACGCTGTTTCCACCGTCACTGATCATTCTTGACATAGATATGCCGGAGATCAATGGATATGAATTATCGGAAATGATCATGGAGAAAAAAGAACTGAGAGGTATACCGATTATTTTTCTCACATCAAATAATGATAAGCACAGTGTGATCAAAGCTGCGGCATATGGGGCAGACGATTATATATTGAAACCCATTGACAGAAATCTTCTGATGGGCAGAATTGAGACATTGCTGCAATAAGCAGATTTCAGGGATTTTGTTGAGCCTGAAAGCGGTATATGATATAATCATAATACCATTAAGAGTGAAATTCAGGGAGTAAATGAGAAGCAGTTCAGGAGGTATTCATTTATGAAAAAAGAAGCAAATAAATTTCCGGCACTATGGCCTGTCCCCAAGGTAATTGTCTCTGTGCGGGACAAGGACGGGAAAGATAGCGCGCTGGTGATAAGCCTTGCCGCTAACGTCAGTATAGATCCTCCAATGGTTATAGTGGCCATTAATCCGGCGCGTTTTTCTCATCGTATGATCAAGGAAAATCCCTGTTTTGTAATCAATTTTCCCGGAAAGAATTTCCAGAAGGAGTATGATTACCTGAGCTATCGTTCCAATTGGGATGAAGATAAGTTTAACGGTTTGGAGTTAAAGACTGAGGATGCAACCTGTGTGAATGCATCTATCCTTAGTGACTGCCCGGTGAATGTCGAGTGTAGTGTAGTGGAATCTTATATGCCTGGATCTCATGAATTGTTCGTCGGCAAGGTGGTATCTGTCCACTGCGATGAAAAATATCTGGATGAGAAAGGCAATATTTTGTGGGATAAGCTGGAATTGCTGTAACAGCTAAAAGGAGGTTGAGTTTATGAGAAAATCGTTACAGGTAAAAATCAGCGCCTGTGTGGCAATTCTGGTGTTGCTCGTCATGCTGTTGAGTATGCTTATCATTTCCAGGACGGTAAAGACCAATATGATCGATATGGAACAGCAGACTCTGCGGGCAGAGGCACAACACTATGCAGAAGAGTTGAACTGCTGGTTGATGCAAGAGATCAGACTGACGGAAGATGTGGCTGCTAATATCAGTACATTGAGCAGCTTTGATGATGAGCAGGTAATGAAGGTGTTAAATTCCCATTTTGGAGGGAAAGAGGAACTGCTTGATATGTATTTTGGGACAGAGGAAGGCAGTTTCTGGAAAGCGAGTACAGCTAGTGCCATACCGGAAGGATATGACGCAAGGGAACGCGGCTGGTATAAGTCAGCTAAAGCAGCGGATGGGCTGGTTGTGACGGATCCTTACTTTGATGCGTTTACCCTGCAAATGTGTGATACGGTTGCCTGTCCGGTATATCGGGACGGAAAACTTACAGGGGTCATCGGAATCGACATTTCACTTGTTACGGTATCCGAGGTGGCGTCCGGAGTTCAGTATGCTGAAGGGGTGTATTCTTTTGTCGTAGATGCGGCAGGAAACTATATCTATCATCCGAACGAAGCATTTATGCCGTCTGAAAATGACGCAATAGCAGTGGCAGATACACTTCCGGAATTGGTTCCTTCGTTGCATTCGCAGACAAGTGATGAGATCCTTACGGCAACAGATGATGCCGGAAATGAAGTATATATTGCGGTTTGCCCAATCGGAAACAGCGGATGGTTACTCGGTGTGGCAAATCCGGTGGAAAATGCATTAAAGACTGTAAAACAGATCAGCCAGAGGATCGTCTGGATCGGTGCTGCAGCAATCGTGATTGTCATTCTGGTATCCTCAACTGTAATTGGATTTATTGTAAGCTCCGTGCGGAAAATGCGGGATGTGACGCTTCGGCTGGCAGAAGGGGATCTGGATGTGAAGCTGCAGCCGACTGACAGCAAGGATGAGATAGGTGTACTGCAGAATTCCATGTACGAACTGAGTCGGAAGCTTTCCGAAATGATGCGGGAAACAAACCATATTTTGGGAGAAATAGCGAATCATAACCTTATGGTTTCGGATATGACGGAGTATCCCGGAGAGTTCAATGAACTCTCCCATTCGGTAAATTCGATCCGCAGGATTTTAAACCAGCTGATTGTGATGGTGCAGCAGTCGGCGGATGAAGTACATATCAGTGCCACGCAGCTTTCCAAAGCGGCAGAGGCTCTGGCAAAAAGCGCAACGTCGGAATCGCTATCCATCAGCAACCTGCGAAACAATGTGGAGAATATAACCGAGCAGATCAATAGCAGTTCTATAAACTGCCATCAAGTGGATTCGCGTCTGAATGAGCTTAATCATGAGATTCAGGCCGGAAATGAAGAAATGACAAGACTTTATGAAGCAGTTAGTGAAGCGGAGAATGAATCGGCTGATATCCAGAAAATTGTGGAGGCAATCGATGGGATTGCATTTCAAACGAATATCCTTTCTCTGAATGCGTCTGTAGAAGCTGCCAGAGCGGGGGAGACCGGAAAAGGATTTGCGGTTGTGGCGGAGGAAGTAAGGGCATTGGCAATGCGGTGTGCCGAGGAATCCAGCAAAACGGCAGAACTGGTAGAGAATTGCCTGAGAGCAGTAAAGCGAGCAAAGGGTCATGCTGATACGGCATCCGAATGTATGAATCGGGTAGTAAGCAACTCTTTTGAAATTGCAAAGTCCTTTACAGAGATTTCAGATGCGACAGAAGAGCAGGCTGAACATTCAAAACATATTATTGGTGAGTTAAATCGAATTACAGAAGTAGTAGAATCCAATACGGCAACTGCACAGGAAACTGCCGCTTCTACCGATCTACTGACGGCACAGGCTGAGAAATTGACGCGGCTGATTCGTCAATTCAAGACAAAATAATGTGGAAAGAAAAGGAGATTGTGTATGGATAATTTTGTTTTTTACTCACCAACTCTTTTCGATTTTGGAAAAGAGCGTGAAAATGAAACCGGCAGCTATGTGAAGCGTTTTGGCGGAAGTAAAGTGCTTATTGTTTACGGAGGCGGCAGCGTTGTTCGTTCCGGTTTGTTGGATCGTGTGAAGGCATCGCTGGATAAGGAAGGCCTTGCATATATTCTTCTGGGCGGCGTTAAACCCAATCCACGAAGCGGTTTTGTATATGAAGGCATTGCGCTTTGCAAAAAGGAAAATGTGGACTTTGTTCTGGCTGTCGGTGGCGGCAGTGCTATTGACGCGTCCAAGGCAATTGCTGCCGGAGTTGTTTATGATGGTGACTTTTGGGATTTTTACTGCGGCAAGCCCATTGAGAATGCGCTTCCGATAGGCACAATTCTTACGATAGCTGCAGCAGGCAGCGAAGGCAGTCCTGATTCTGTCATTACCCATGAAGATGGGATGCTCAAACGCGGCGCGAGCGGTGACGCTATTCGCCCTCGATTCAGTATTTTAAATCCTGCTTTGACGCAGACACTGCCCGCTTTTCAGACTGCTTGCGGCATCACGGATATCATGGCGCATTTGTATGAACGCTATCTGACCAACACAAGGGAGGTCGAGGTCACGGACAGAATGATTGAAGCGTTGATGTTGACTTTGATACACGAAGGTCCTCGTGTGATTGAGGATCCAAATAATTACGAGGCACGCGCCAACATTATGTGGGCAGGTATGATGGCGCATAACAATTCCTGTGGTGTGGGTCGCAGCCAGGACTGGAACAGCCATAATATCGAACATGAGTTGTCCGCACTGTATGACTGTGCTCATGGTGCGGGACTTGCCGTGACGATGCCCGCTGTATTTACTTATGTTTGTCAGCACGATGTAAATCGTTTTGCGCAGGTTGCTGTCCGTGTTTGGGGCTGTCAAATGGATTATTTTCATCCGGAAGTGACTGCTAAGGCGGGTATAGAAGCATTGCGCAACTTCCTGATTTCTATTGGTATGCCGAAGAATTTTGCAGGGCTGGGTGCAAAGGAAGAGGATATTCCTTATTTGGTCAACACGCTTTGTAACGGAAATGGCCGAAACGGTTCTATTAGCGGGTTTGTTACATTAGACGAGGAGGATTGCAGGAACATCTATCAACTAATGGTGTAATGGTGTATTATGTGAAGGGAGCAAAACTGAAATGAAACGTATAGCAGCGGTTTTGATGAGTGTTATTTTGTGCTTATCTCTGTCGGGCTGTGCAGAAAACACAGATGAGGAAAAAGGCATAGAGCCTGCGCCTGATTTTGTACCTTTGAACGAAATCGTAGAAGGGCGAAAAAATATTTATTTAATAGTAAAAATTCTTGAAGGAAGCAGCTACTGGCAGGTAATCATTGACGGAGCCA
>JAFLTF010000072.1:1533-12425 GCA_022510585.1 Lachnospiraceae bacterium | reverse complement strand
GGAAGTCTGGTAGACCAGAGAACTGTCAGGTTCGGCTCCGGAGAAGGTCCTAAATTGGTTAAGGTGTGCAGATAACGGAAGCTCATCTTGGATACCAACGGACGGCCGTCAACACCAACACCGCCGAGAGATTCTGTTACCCATACCGGATCGCCGGCAAAGATCTGATTGTACTCAGGTGTACGCGCAAATTTGATCAGACGCAGCTTCATGATGAAGTGGTCGACAAATTCCTGAATCTCCTGCTCTGTAAAGGTTCCGTTAGCTAAATCTCTTTCTGCATAGCAGTCAAGGAAGGTAGAGGTACGTCCAAGGGACATCGCTGCACCGTTCTGCTCTTTTACTGCACACAGATAACCGAAGTAAGTAGCCTGAATTGCTTCCTGTACATTGGTAGCAGGTTTGGAAATGTCGCATCCGTAGGAAGCAGCCATTTCTTTCATCAGTTTCAAAGCTACCATCTGCTCGGAAAGTTCTTCACGAAGACGGATCACATCATCGGTCATAACACGGCCTGTAGAATCCTTCTGAGCCTGTTTGTCTTCGATCAGATAATCAATACCGTACAGAGCGACACGTCTGTAGTCACCGATGATACGTCCACGTCCATAAGCATCCGGAAGACCTGTGATGATATGGGAAGAACGGCAAGCTCTCATTTCTGCATTGTAAGCATCAAAGCAGCCTGCATTGTGTGTTTTTCTGTGTGTAGAGAAAAATTCGCTGATCTCAGGGTCAACTTCATATCCGTTATCGGAACATGCCTTCTCAGCCATTCTGATACCGCCATAAGGCTGCAGAGAACGTTTGAAAGGTTTGTCTGTCTGGAAACCGACGATTTTTTCCTTGCTCTTGTCTAAGTAACCCGGGCCGTGAGATGTAATTGTAGAGATAATCTTGGTATCCATATCAAGTACACCGCCAGCTTCACGTTCCTGTTTCTGTAAGTCAAGAACCTGTGCCCATAAGTCTTTTGTGTTCTGTGTAGGAGCAGCCAAGAAAGACTCATCACCTTCGTAAAGATGATAGTTTCTCTGAATGAAGTCGCGTACATTTACTTCATTTTCCCATTTGCCGCCTACAAAATCTTTCCATTCTGGTCTCATTTTGAAATAGCCTCCTGTTTTATTTTTTTTGATTGATAATTTTGGTGTATCCGGTGTGGAAGATACGCCTAAAATATGCTTATCCAGTACATTTATTATAGTGAAAGGATGAAGAAACGTCAAGTCGGGCATTGTACTTTTTTGCATACATAACGGTAAAATTTCTTTAAATTTTTGTGAAATTTGTATGACAAAATGATGACCGACTGATTATCTGGACTTTTTTACCGGTATATGGTATATTTGAAACTGCGATAATAGAAGGAGGACGCTTGTGAGAGAGTTAGAATATCCATTTCATTCGGAGTACATTCTGAAAAAAAGAAAATCCATTAAAAGAAGTTTGATTGACCAATCTGGTCAAAAACGCATTTCCAAGCGTATAGCGATCCTGGGTGGTTCCACAACGCATGACTTGAAAGAAATGATGGAATTGTTCCTGTTGAATGCAGGGTTCGAACCGGCATTTTACGAGTCGGAGTATGATCAGTACTGGCAGGATGTTATGTTCGATAATCCGGAGCTTGCGGAATTTGGTCCGGATCTTATTTTTATCCATACAAGCAGCAGAAATATTAAGGATTTTCCGACGGTAAGAGATTCGAATGAGGAAATTGAAGAGCGGCTTGAAGAAGTTTATCGTCATTTTGAGCAGATGTGGGAGAAGATTGAAAATACTTATCATTGTCCCGTCATTCAGAATAATTTTGAACAGCCTTTTTATCGATTGTTGGGGAATTCCGATTTTTCAGATCCCCACGGAAGAGTTCGGTTTGTAAACAGATTGAATGAGAAATTTGCGGCATATGCGCAGGCGCATAAAAATTTCTTTATCAATGATATCAATTACATGGCTTCCTGCTATGGATTGCAGAAGTGGGCAGATCCCTTTTACTGGCACATGTATAAGTATGCCTGTGCAATGCAGGCAATACCGGAACTGGCATATAATGTGGTCAATATTATCAAGTCCGTTTACGGTAAGAATCAGAAGGCTTTTGTGTTGGATCTGGATAACACACTCTGGGGCGGCGTGGTAGGCGACGACGGCGCAGACAATATCGAGATCGGACAAGAGACCTCCATGGGACAGCTGTACAGCGAGTTTCAGGAGTATATCAAAGCTCATAAAGATCTGGGGATCCTTTTGACAGTAGATTCCAAGAACGATGAGGAAAACGCCCTGGCCGGTCTGAATCGTCCGGACAGTGTCCTGAAACCGGAGGATTTTTTGGTGATCAAAGCAAACTGGGCGAATAAGGATCAGAATATTGCGGAAATTGCACAGGAATTGAATATCGGAACAGACAGTCTGGTCTTTGTGGATGATAACCCGGCGGAGCGTCATATTGTGGAGTCGCAGGTTCCGGATGTGAAGATCCCTGAAGTGGATGATGTAGTCAATTTCATTACCACGCTGGACAGGGCGGGATATTTTGAAGTGACGAACCTCTCCGACGATGATCTGAAACGAAACGAGATGTATAAGGCAAATGCGGAACGAAAAAAGCAGGAAGCAAGCTATGCGGATTATGCGGATTATCTGCGTTCTCTGGATATGCATGCGCAGATCGAACCGTTTACACCGATGTATATGGCACGGATCGCCCAGCTGACCAATAAGAGCAATCAGTTCAATCTGACAACGAAACGTTGCAGCCAGGCTGATATTGAGGGTTTTGCAGCAGATTCGGAATATATAACTCTGTATGGGAAACTGGAGGACAAGTTTGGTGATAATGGGGTAGTTTCGGTGGTATTTGGACATCATGATAAAGAGGATAAAACTCTTTTTCATATCGATTTATGGCTGATGAGCTGCCGAGTCCTGAAAAGAGATATGGAATTTGCCATGATGGATGAGCTGGTGGGAAGATGCCAGGCAGAGGGGATACAGTGTATCAGAGGATATTATTATCCGACGGCGAAAAATAAGATGGTAAAAGATTTTTACGGGATGCAGGGATTTACGAAACGAAACGAAGATGCGGATGGAAATGCACAGTGGGAGTTTGTGATTCCGAAGCAGTATGAAAAAAAGAACCGTGTAATCAAGGTAAATGAAAAATAAGGACAATGGAGGAAAACAGAATGACAAGAGAAGAAGTATATGAGAGATTGAATCAGGTGTTTCGGGATGTGTTCGATGATGAAACGATCGAAGTGCATGATGAAACGACTGCGGATGATATTGATGGTTGGGATTCTTTTGAACATATCAATCTGATGGTGTCCGTTGAGGATGAATTTTCCTTCAAAATACCAATGGGAAAGGTTGTTGAAATGAAGAATGTCGGTGAAATGGTTGATATTATTCTGAAATTAGGCGAATAGGTGAGTGCATTATGTACATGACGATCACTTCATTTCAATTTCTGGTATTCGTAACAACTGCTTTGATGATCTATTATCTGGTACCGAAAGCCTGGCAGTGGGTGGTACTTTTAATGTCGAGCCTGTTTTTTTACCACTATGCGGCAAGCACACGTACGATTCTCTTTCTGATTATTTCTACCGCCACAGCTTATGGCAGTACCATATGGATGGATAGAATCAGAGAAAAGAAAGGCGAATCGGCAAAGTCTGTCACAGCGCTGACCGTGACCGCACTGTCAGTCAATATTATTCTTTGGTTTATTTTTAAAGGATATGAATTCTGGGCAGCGGCAATCAAGGGGATTGAACATTTCCACAGCACGCCCTTGTCCGGTCTGCTGGATGTGGAATTAGTTGCGGCGCTTGGCATGGGATATTATACATTACAGGTTATGGGATATATCCTGGATTGCTCCTGGGGCATGATAAAGCCGCAGAAGAATCCTCTCAAATTATTCTTATTCGTATGTTTTTTTCCACAATTAACAACAGGACCAATCAGTCAGTACAGCCAACTGGAAACCTTGTATCAAAAACATAACATACGTTATGAAAATATAACACATGGGGCCCAGAGGATATTGTGGGGGTTTTTAAAAAAGCTGGTGCTTGCGGAAAGAGCAGGGATCATTGTTTCCGGCATTACAGGCAATTTGGAACACTACAACGGATATTATGCATGGATAGCGATTTTGTTGTATCCAATTCAGATGTATGCGGATTTTTCCGGTTGTATGGATATTGTCATCGGAGTCGCTGAAATGTTTGATATCAGGCTTGCGGAAAATTTTCGGAATCCGTTTTTCTCCAAATCCTCTCAGGAGTTCTGGCAGAGGTGGCATATTACTTTGGGAGCCTGGGCAAGAAACTATGTGCTCTATCCGCTGATGAAGTCAAAGGCAATGATCGGGTTCGGAAAGTTTACCAAAAAAAAATTCGGAAAGAAAATGGGAAAATTTGTTGCTACCAGCGTTAGTATGTTTTTTCTTTGGATGGTGATCGGTATATGGCATGGCGGATTCAGGTTTATTGTGGGAGTCAGTCTATGGTACTGGATCATCCTGATGATGGGAGAGCTGATGTCTCCCTTATTTGGGAAGATCACGACCAAATTGGGCTTTAAGACGGATAGCTTTAGCTGGCATTTGTTTCAGTCATCAAGAACATATGTTATTTATGCAATCGGCATCACTTTTTTCAGTGAAGGGGTAAAAAAAGGCCTGCTATTATTAAGAACCGCAACGGGTGTTATTTCAAAAGAAATATCCAATCCATGGATATTTTTTGATGGAAGCATCTTGAATCTGGGAGTTACCTGGGGCGATATCAACCTTATAATAATAGCTGTTATTTTATTGATCATCGTCGGAGTGCTGCGTGAGAAATACGGATATGCAAGGAACTGGATGGATAAGCAGAGCTTTATATTCAGGTGGTCCGTATGGATCGTTCTGTTTCTGCTTGTGTTGATTTACGGAAAATACGGTCCGGAGTATCATGCCGAGGATTTTATCTATCAGAGATTTTAGAGAGGAAAGCAGCATGAATAAATTGCTTGAAAATCAGAAATTTATATTCTATTTAAAAAGAACAGCTGCTACGATTTGTTTTCTGGCGGTTTTTCTTTACGTTTTTACTTCTGTGACCTATCTTTTCCGGGGAAGTTTGTTTAATACATTTAACGATGACAGACTGAATATCGTCGGAATCAAGGAAGAAGAACAGTTAGATATGGTATATATTGGAGGGAGTGCGGCTTATTGTTACTGGATTCCCATGCAGGCATGGAATGATTTCGGATTTACTTCCTATGATTTGGGAAGCACAAGCATACAATCTGAAAATATTCTGTATCTTGTGAAACATGCTTTAAAGTATCAGAAACCGGAACTGTTTGTGATCGGCGTGAGGTCTTTTGCCTCCTATAGCAGCGAAGGTTATGAGGCAGGACTTCGATATACCAGTGATTCTCTTGACTTGGGCTGGGATAGGCTGGAGCTTATCAACACATACTATAAGAGAAGGCGCATGCATGAAAATATTAATACGGTGTATGTGGATATTATAAAACACCATATTAAGTACGATGCGCTATCGTCGCCGGAGGCGTGGAAGCTGATCGATAATTCGGAAGAACACCCTTATAAAGGATATAAGCTGTTAGATACCCATTATTATTTGGAGGAGCCCGAACGGTTTGAAGAGGGAGACAAGAGTCAGATGCATCCTGAGGCAGAGGATACCTTGTATGAATTGCTGGATTTTTGCAAAGAAGAGGATCTGAATGTTTTGTTTGTGGTATCTCCTTATGTTATGATCAGGGAAGAGGCTGAAGTCTATCGTACGATGGATGAGATCATTACTTCTTACGGATTTCGTTTTTTGGATCTGAATCAATGTTATGAAGAGATGGAACTTGATTTTTCCAGGGATTTTGCCGACAGCGGGCATGTAAATGTGTTGGGGGCGGAAAAATATACGAAGTTCCTGGGCAGTTATCTTGTGGAAAATTACGGACTATCCGATCACAGAGCCGAAGGAGATACCGGCTGGAACGAGACCTGTGTCTGGTTTGACGATATGGAAAATGAGGCGAAAGCTTCCCTGAAGGATTCGATTGCTTCTGCGAAAGAGGGAGATAAGATCGCCGAAAAGCTGCGCGGTATCGAAGATTTGGCCGTATGGTCTGATTTGGTGAAGGATTCCCGATTTACCGTGCTTGCGGTAGGAGATGGAACGACATTGGCGGAAATTCCTTATATTGAGAAGAAAGCTCTGGAGGCAGCAGGAATTGCAAATATCGAAGACGAAAATTATATAAGAGCTTTATGTGACGCACAGATCTTATACTCCAATGAAAATGATCATAAGACGGAACGTAAAATAAATATAGGCGCAAAAGAGAATGTGGAATGCGTTTTGAATAATGAAGAACGGGCATTGTCAATTATGATTGACGGAGAAGAATACAGCAGAAAAAGGGAAGATGGCATCAATGTGGTCGTATACGAAAATGATTATCGTTATGTGGCGGATTCTTTTACGATTCAGCGCGGTGCAGACGGAAGCGCGGAGTTGATTAGATAAGACTTGCAGGAATTGTATTTTCGTCTTATACTGTAAACCATAATAAGTAATGTCCTGTCAGATAAAACGGGATAAATAATATAAGTTTGGAGGTGTGTAACAATGGCAGCGATTACGAAGGATATGACGATCGGTGAGATCTTAAGAACCAATCCTGATGTTGCGCCGATCCTTATGAATGCGGGGATGCACTGTCTGGGATGTCCTTCAGCGCAGGGTGAATCTCTGGAAGAGGCGGCAATGGTTCATGGAATGAATGTGGATGAACTGATGGCGCAGATTGATGCATTATAAAGTGTGAAAAAGATTTTTATGCAAAAAAAGTTCTAAGACGGTATGTGCCGGCTTAGAACTTTTTAATGTCAGATATTTGCCAAAGACTGGATCGCATTGTCTTTGATCACGGGTTCGCAATGTTCTTCCAGATAGGATTTTGCGGCGGATGAAAAACTTTCCGGATGACCGTATTCCGAGAGAATATTGCAAAGCCTGTTATAATCTGCGGCTGTCTGTCCTTCCGGACTGATAAGCAGCAGGTAAGAGTTGTCGTTTTCCTTTTTATATAATGAATTCGCACCTTGATAGAAGCGCGCGGCGATGTTAGCAAGTCTCATTACATCATTAAGAGAATGGAAGGAAAACATACGGCTGGTATGCGAAACAGAAACTGCAGCCGCATCGGTTGTCTGTCTGGCAGGGGTGTTTTCTTTTTTGGGAGCCGCAGGCACCTTGCTCTGCTGGTCTATTTTTCTAAGCATATCCAACATTTCATCCGCGCTGTCGGCAAAAGCTTCTATAATTTCTTCCTGATCGTCCATATATTCATCATGGACGGAGGGAGCAAATTTGGAAAACCGCGTATCCAGTTCTTCGGGATCTTCCACTTTGGTAATAATGAGAACGATACACTCCGCATTTAAAGGGATCGCCTCTATCATAAGCGGAATATCCTCCGCTTCAAAACCACATTCATAGGCGGCCTGCTGCATCATATCCCGGAATAAATTCTTTGCTTTCTCGGTGCCATATGCCAGTTCGCTTATTTTAAGTTCCCTATCCGCAAGGTCTTCCCTTGTAAGCGTACAGCGAATTTGATGTTCGTTTACTTTTTCAATTTTCATAATATCACATCCTTACTATAAGATACTGATACTTTTGATTTTGTGTGAATCTAAAATTTCTATTGAATTTAAAAGTATCTTATACTTTGTGTTAGTTTAAGTCAATAGTATGACAAAAGTCTTTTAAAAAAAATAATAAATTTTATAGAATTCCATGAAAAAACTTGATTTTTTGTCAGATCATGGTTATAATACTTGCAAGATGTCTCCTGACAATCTGCTTGGAAAGGGGGCAATGCGTAAATTTAATAAAAGAAATCTGTTTCTCATACTATTTATTCTATTACAACATTGTGCATAGTATGAGAAAGTCTTACAGGCTTATGTGCCTGATCGTAGAATAATTTTTTTCATTCAGTATTTTCACAATTATAATTCACAGGGATTGAAAAGGTTATACAGTTATTTTTATATTTTTAAGCATGTCAGGGTCATCTTACAAATTAGTATCCGTCATTTTTTAAATTTATTTTAATCATTTTTTTCCAAAACTGAACTTTCTGAAAGAAAACGGTTTGCTATCACGTCACGGAAATCCTTTTGGAGCGTTTTCACTTTCAATAAAAGTACGGTTAGATTTTTATACTGCGGACATACTGTAATATAATATTTAAAATATTATATTGAAACAGGAAGTCCCCGCTTCTTTTGCACCTGTGTCCGCGAAAACAGTCAAAAAAAGTAAAAAATGATAATGACGGTGAAAGAATCATCTGTTATAATAAGGACGATTAGAAAGGAGCTGGAAATATGAAAAGATTTATTCCGGTACTTGTCGCGATCGTCCTTATTTTGATCATTGCGGCATCGGCATTTGGCTCAAAGATCGTAGACAGATATTCTTATTCCAGGGAATACGCCGATCTGGAACAGTATTACGGAATCACGGGAGCAGATGATGTGCCGATCATATTACAGGATGAGCAGATCGAGGAGCATGCCAGAATATGGGATAACACATGTTATTTCGACTTTGCTACGGTACACAAATATTTTAATGACAGATTTTATGAGGATAAACAGGAAAGTCTTCTTTTATATACAACGCCGGATACAATCATTCGTACACAAATCGGATCCTCGGTGTATTCCACAAGCCGGAATGAATCAAATGATATAGGATATGTCATTTCCAGATACGAAGGGGACGTTTTATATGTGGCGGCGGATTATGTGAAACAGTATGCGAATTTTTCCTATGAGTTGTTTACACAGCCTTATCATATGCAGGTATATACGGAGTGGAACGAAAGGCAGATTGCGGATATCGGTAAGGATACACAGGTCAGATATCAGGGCGGCATCAAGAGCGATATCCTGACGCAGGTAGTCCAAGGCGATACGGTCGTCATTCTGGAAGAAATGGAAAAGTGGACGAAAGTAAAAACACGGGATGCCTTTATCGGCTATGTGGAAAATAAAAGGCTGGAAAACTGGCGAAATGAGACACCTCAACCGGTGACGGATTATAAAGAACCGGAATATGCAAGTATTTCCAGAGAGGGCAAAGTCAATCTGGCCTGGCATGCCATATACAGTACGGCAGGAAATGACACACTGTCGGAGGTGCTTGCATCCACAAAAGGAGTAAATGTTATTTCGCCGACCTGGTTTGTTTTATCGGACGACGATGGTAATTTTACCAGTTTTGCTTCGAAAGAATATGTTGAGAAGGCTCATGAAATGGATTTGGAAGTATGGGGTCTCATCAGTAATATTTCCGATACAATAACAGTTGATATGTATGAAGTCCTTTCTAAAACCAGTAAACGTACTTACCTGATAGACCGGTTGATCGAAACGGCATCAGAGTATGAATTGGACGGCATCAATATAGATTTTGAAGACATCGGTGTAGATACGGGGGAGGCCTTTATAGAATTTATCAGGGAACTTTCCATTCCCTGCAGAGCGCAAGGGATCGTTTTATCTGTAGATAATTATGTGCCCATGGGATATAATAATTATTATCACAGGAAGGAACAGGGGGTGGTTGCCGACTATGTCATTATCATGGGATATGACGAACATCACGGCAACAGTGAGGAAGCCGGATCCGTAGCGTCCATTGATTTTGTGGAGAACGGTATTGTCAATACCATTGCGGAGGTGCCTGCAGAGAAAGTCATCAATGCGATTCCCTTTTATACAAGGATCTGGGAGACCAGCGGAAGTACCTTAAGCAGCCAGGTGGTGGGAATGGGAATGGCCAGAGAATATGTATCAAACCATTCCATAGAAGTGAATTGGGATGAGGTGACCTGCCAGAATTACGGCGAGTATCAGTCAGGAAACAGCCGTATTCAGGTGTGGCTGGAGGATGACGAATCCATTCGGGTGAAGTTGAATGTCATGGATGAATATAAAATAGCAGGTGTTGCGGAATGGCGGCTGGGACTGGAGGAGCCTTCTGTCTGGACTGTGATCGAGGAATATGTAAATAAATAAACATATGTAATTTTTAGAGCGGGGGATGATTATGAAAATATCTACAAAAGGAAGGTATGCATTAAGATTAATGTTGGATCTGGCAACATATAATACAGGGGAGCCCATCAGTTTGAAAGATGTGGCAAGAAGACAGGAAATATCGGATAAGTACCTGGAGCAGATCATTTCTGTTTTGAATAAGGCCGGATTTGTGAAAAGTATCAGAGGTGCGCAGGGAGGATATCAATTGAAAAAAGACCCTTCCGAGTATACGGTAGGCATGATCCTCAGACTGACGGAAGGAGATATGGCTCCGGTCAGCTGCGTCGGAGAGGAAAGGGAAGAATGTGACCGAAAGACCGGATGCGTAACGATTCGGATATGGCAGCAGATCAACGATGCGGTCAATAATGTCATAGACAATATTACATTGGCGGATATGTTGGAGTGGCAGGCGGAACTGACCGATCAGTACAGTATTTAATGATATATGAATATATATTCATATATACATATTGACAAATACGGGCGAGGTGTTATAATACCCTTATATCCAAGCAGTATACTGGGAAATAACTCCGGTTGATACTGGAAAGGCGGAATAATGAAATGGGCAAGTTGATTTATTTGGATAATGCGGCAACAACACAGGTATATCCCGAGGTGCTCGAGGCTATGATGCCGTACTTTACGGAATATTACGGGAATCCTTCTTCAATTTATACGTTTGCCGGTGAGGCGGGAAAAGCGGTTAGTAAGGCAAGAGAAACTC
>JAFLTF010000072.1:0-1433 GCA_022510585.1 Lachnospiraceae bacterium | reverse complement strand
ATTTATACGTTTGCCGGTGAGGCGGGAAAAGCGGTTAGTAAGGCAAGAGAAACTCTGGCATCGGCCATTGGCGCCAAAGCGGAAGAAATTTATTTTACGGGAGGCGGCAGCGAGAGCGACAACTGGGCGCTTAAGGCTGCAGTTGAGGCGTACGCATCTAAAGGGAAACATATCATTACCACAACGATCGAACATCATGCAATCGTCCATACGGTGGATTATCTGGAGAAAAACGGATGTGAGATTACCCGTCTGGATGTGGATGAAAACGGACTGATCGATCCGGAAGAATTAAGGGCGGCGATACGTCCGGATACGATATTGATTTCTGTGATGGCTGCCAATAACGAAATCGGTACCATAGAACCTCTTCGGGAAATCGGTGAGATCGCGAAGGAAAAAGGCATTCTTTTTCATACCGATGCAGTGCAGGCTTTCGGGCACATACCCATAGATGTAGAGGAGATGCACATTGATATGCTCTCCGCAAGCGCTCATAAGCTGGGCGGTCCCAAAGGGATCGGGCTTATGTATATCCGCAAAGGTGTAAAGATCCGTTCTTTCATTCACGGCGGAGCACAGGAAAGACAGAGGCGGGCAGGAACGCACAACGTTCCCGGCATCGTTGGCTTTGGCAAAGCAATGGAACTGGCTCTGGAAAATATGGAAGAGCGCAGCAAATATGAGACACAGTTAAGGGATCATCTGATCGACCGGGTCTTGGCAGAGATTCCGTATACAAAACTGAATGGAGACAGGACAAAGAGGCTGCCTAACAATGCAAATTTCAGCTTCCGGTTTATTGAGGGAGAATCTTTGCTGATTCTTTTGGATCAGAACGGCATCTGCGCTTCCAGCGGATCCGCATGCACTTCCGGATCTTTAGATCCTTCCCACGTGCTGCTTGCAATCGGACTGCCCCATGAGATCGCGCATGGCTCCCTGCGGCTTACTCTGTCTGAGAAGACGACAAAGGAAGAAATCGATTTTACGATAGAAAAATTAAAGGAAATCGTCACAAGGCTTAGAAATATGTCTCCCCTCTATGAGGATTTTGTTAAAAAACAATAGTTATTTAATTTTGGAAAGGACTGTTGGGCTATGTATAGTGAAAAAGTAATGGATCATTTTAACAATCCGAGAAATGTCGGAGAAATGGATAATCCGAGCGGTGTAGGAACAGTAGGAAACGCGAAATGCGGCGATATCATGCGCATGTATCTTGATATAGATGATAACGGCATCATTCAGGAGGCAAAGTTTAAAACTTTCGGCTGCGGCGCTGCGGTAGCAACCAGCAGTATGGCAACGGAACTGGTAAAGGGAAAGTCTATACAGGAAGCGCTCCGGGTGACGAATAAGGCAGTTATGGAGGCCTTGGACGGACTTCCGCCGGTAAAGGTACATTGTTCCCTGCTTGCCGAGGAAGCCAT
>JAFLTF010000071.1 GCA_022510585.1 Lachnospiraceae bacterium | reverse complement strand
GATAAGTATCTGTTCTGCGGCAAAAAGGGAAATATCGGACTGGCATGGAAGGAAGCTGCCGATACGCTGAGACTGGATATGGTTCAGTGCTGTGCAAAAGGCTATGAAATGGGTGATATCAGGACATTTGATAAAATCGAAGAAGCTATTATCGGGCGGGATATTATCTGTACTGACTCCCTTCCTGCAGAGATCGTAGAGGAATTTCAGGATTGCCGTGTGACGACAGAAGTCATGAAGATGGCAAATGAAGGCGCCTTACTAAATCCCTGCCCGCCTTTTTACCGTGGAGAAGAGGTCTCGGAAGATGTGATAGCGTCCGAATATTTTGTCGGTTATCAGTTTAAGAAATCTTTGTTGGAAGTGCAGCAGGCGGTTATGATCTATTGTTTGACGCATTCCTAGGTATAAAGAATTTCTAAAATGATTATAAAGATGAGGGTACAGCCATTCAAATCGACTGTACCCCATTATCGTTCTTATTTCTTTTTCACCGGAACCCATATTTCCGAATAATAATTTTCATCCTGATTGCCTTTGGGATATTTGTCGGCTGCATCGTACATTTCAACGCTGTATCCTGCTGCAAATTCATACCCGTCCGAGGCGGGAAGCCATTCGGAAAAGATTTTCGTATTCACATCCTGAAGCGCTTTTGGCATAGCGCCCTTGCAGGGAAAGACTGCCCAGGTGAAAGCGGGGATCGTTTTGGTGAAAAAGCCTTGGGGAATATCCACCGATGGATTGTATACATCTGCGATCAAATATTCGAAGGTATCGCTTTTGGTCTCGGGGTCGATACAGATCCCGAACATGCCGCAGATATATTTTCCGTTTCCCGAAGCATAATGTTCATCCCAGAATTTGGGAATATCCCGTTTGGCATTTTCATAATCGAATTCTTTTGATACTGCAAGGACAGTAAAACTTTCTTTTTGTACAATTCTGTAATCCATAATATAACCACCTTTCAAAGAGATTGTCAGTTTCAGCGGCGCAAAGGTTTTCAGCATTGTTTTTTCCTTACGCACGATAGAGGGCGGAAACCCGTGGAATCGGGTAAAAGCCTTTGTAAAACTATCCGGTGAATCATATCCGTATTTCATTGCAAGTTCCATAATGCTGGTATCATCGGAAAGCAATTCGCTTCCTGCCAGTGATAATCTGCGGTTGCGAATATATTCCTTGAATGAGTAGCCGCATAACATGCTAAAGCCTTTGTGAAAATGAAACGGTGACATATAGACATGCTTTGCCACATCGTTTACCGTAATATCTTCACATATGTGTGCTTCAATATAGTCGACCGCTTCTCCGATAACTTTCATCCATTCCATGGGTTCCTCCGTTCTGATACAATCGATCTGCCGGCGGATGATCGATGCAATCTTTTCCCTCCTGCTGTTAATAGGAAGCTCGCTTCTGAGCTTGTGTTTATCATATCACGAAATTTTTTTCAAGTCCCGACATTCTTTGGTTTCTTTTGTCCAATCGTCTAAAATCCCACTGTCTTTTTGCCTCTCGATTCATATAATAGAGCATAGGAAAAAAGGAGAATGTTAATCTATGGCTATTGGTTATTTAATTACACAGACGCGAACCGCCAGTGATGCCGTTCCATTAGAAGGGATCAGCATCAGGATCCTGGATGATGAGGAGCGCGGCATATATGAGCTGATGACAAATGAAAGCGGGGAAACACCGTTGGTTTCTCTGGAAACAATAGATGCCAGTCTTTCGCAGGACCCGTATTATCCCGGGCAGCCGTTCGTTAGTTATGATGTACTGGCACAGGCCGAGGGCTTTCAACCAATCTATATTTCAGGGATTCCTATCTACGAGGGAGAAACTGCAATTCTTCCCATTACGATGATACCGATGCAGGAAGTGCAGCGTAACATCGAGACTGCAAGAATCACGATTGAAAAACCTGCGGTTTCCAGACCGGAAGTGCGGTATCAGCAGGAACCTGTAGAAGAACCGCGCATCTTGCGCCAGGTGGTGATTCCCCGTGTCATAACGGTACATCTTGGAAGTCCGTCTTCTTATGCATCGAATATACAGGTGCCTTTTACGGATTATATAAAAAATGTGGCAAGCAGTGAGATCTATCCCACCTGGCCGAATGCAGCTTTGAGAGCGAATATTTACGCAATCATTACCTTTGCGCTGAACCGGATCTATACGGAATGGTATCGAAGCCATGGTTACAGTTTTGATATTACCAACAGTACTGCTTATGATCAGGCCTATGTATATGGAGGCCCAGTTTACGAATCGATCAGCAGGATCGTGGATGAGATCTTTAACGAATATGTGCGCAGACAGGGACAGATTGCGCCCTTTTTTACTTCCTTTTGTAACGGTACGACGGTCACCTGTACAGGACTGTCACAGTGGGGCACGGTCAGTCTGGCAAATCAGGGTCTTACCCCTTTACAGATTCTTCGTTCTTATTACCCAAATGATATTGAAGTTGCCCAGGCAAGTGCAATTACGGATGTCATCACTTCCTATCCCGGTACACCTCTAAGGGTCGGAAGTACAGGTCTTGATGTGCAGACGATCCAAACTTATCTGAACAGAATAAGGAAAAATTATCCTGCAATTCCTGTGATCACGGATGAAGAGGGTGTCTTTGGCAGCAGTACCAATGCTGCGGTAAGGAAATTCCAGAGTGTTTTCAATCTGGGAGTTGACGGCATTGTGGGAAAAGCTACCTGGTATAAGATTTCCGAAATATACACCGCGGTAACCAGACTGGCGGAGTTGGACAGTGAAGGAACAACGCTGGGGATCGGAACGGTTCCTCCCAACACAGTGCTGCGGCAAGGGTCCAGAGGAAACGATGTATTGACATTGCAGCATATCCTAAATGTGATTGCAGAGTTCTATCCGTATATTCCAAGTGTCTCACAGGATGGAATCTTTGGAAGCGGAACCAGGCAGGCGGTGATTGCTTTTCAACAGGACATGGGGCTGGATCCGGACGGTATCGTCGGGGCGAATACCTGGAAGGCGCTTTATAATACTTATTTGGGAATTCAGGAAAATGTGCCGCTGCCGCCGGGATCGGGAACAGGGTCAGGCTCAGGATCAGGTTACTTTGAATACACCGTAAAATCCGGAGATACGCTGTGGTTGCTTGCCCAGAGATTTGGAACGACTGTGGATGCGATCAAAAGTTTGAATGGGTTGACGAGTAATAATCTAAGCATCGGGCAGGTGCTCAAAATTCCGGAATCCGGGACTCCCGCCTATTTTCAATACACCGTAAAATCCGGAGATACGCTGTGGTTGCTTGCCCAACGGTTTGGAACAACCGTGGATGCGATCAAACGACTGAACGGCTTGACAGGTAATAACCTGAGCATCGGGCAGGTATTGTTGATTCCCAGCAACTCATAGGCCTAAACTTGAGAGCATCTACTTGCAAACAAAAATTGAATATGTTAGAATCAGTCGAAACTGATATTGACAGTGATATGCCGACAGCGGCCGGATTTGGCTGCTGTCCCGGCAACATCATTTACTTGATACCTTCTGTAACCTGTGTGCGGGGTTGAACGACGAACCAGACGAAGTGCCAAACTATACCCTAATGGAAGAGTTTGTAAAGAAATGCGTTTATATTAAGCCATATTGACGATTGACAGGAACAGAGAAAGGTGACGAATAGACTATTATGATAAAGAATGATTCTTTTTACAATCAGATATTTAAATTGGTACTTCCGATCATTATACAGAATCTGTTGAGTGCGGCTGTCAGTTCATCTGACGTGATCATGCTCAACTACGTTGGTCAGTCCTCCATATCGGCGGTATCACTGGCATCTCAGTATGCCGGTGTTCTTTTTATGCTGTTTTACGGTCTGGGGACAGGCGCCACGATGCTGTGCGCACAATATTACGGCAAAGGCGATATGCAGGCGATTCAGGTTGTGGAAGGCATTGCCCTGCGTTTTTCCCTGATCGTTTCCTTTGTTTTTGCGGGATTTGCGCTGTTGGCTCCGGATATTATGATGCTTCTTTTTACCAACGATGCGGAATTGATTGCAATCGGCGCATCCTATCTGCGGTTTATGAGTATTGCTTATCTGTGCTGGGGGATTACGGAGGTTTATCTGTCCGTTCTTCGAAGCATCGGAAGAGTGGTCATCAGCACAACCTTGAATGTGCTTGCGTTTACTTTAAATATCTTTCTGAATGCGGTTTTTATTTTCGGTCTTTTCGGAGCTCCGAAGCTTGGCGCTATGGGAGTTGCGATTGCAACTTCCAGCTCCCGGGTGATTGAACTGGTAGGATGTTTTATAGTGTCCTTTTTGAGCAAAGATATCAAACTGGATTTCCGTTATTTGTTTGTAAAGAACAAGCTGTTGTTTTCCGATTTTGTACGGCTGTCTTTGCCTGCGGTCTTAAACGACCTAAGCTGGAGCGTAGCCTTTTCCATGTACTCCGTGATTATCGGACATCTGGGAACGGATGCGGTAGCAGCCAACTCCTTCGTGATCGTGGCAAGGAATTTCGGTACGATCCTGTGTTTCGGAATGGCAAGTGCTGGTGGTATTTTACTGGGTAAGATCCTGGGTGAGAATCATCTGGAAGAAGCCCGCTCAGGTGCCAAAAAGTTGATGAAACTGACGGTGATCACAGGAGCAATCGGCGGGTTGATGATTCTTGTATCCATTCCGTTTGTGCTAAGGTATGCGGCATTGACTGACCAGGCCATGCACTATCTGAAATACATGCTGCTCATCAACACTTATTATGTGATGGGTGCCGCCGTAAATACAACCCTGATCGCAGGCGTTTTCCGAGCAGGCGGAGACAGCCGGTTCGGTTTTATCTGCGATACGATCGATATGTGGTGCTATGCGGTACCGCTTGGTTTTATTGCAGCATTCGTTCTAAAGCTTCCGGTGATGTGGGTGTATTTTCTGCTGTGTACGGATGAATTTGTAAAATGGCCCTGGGTCTTCAAACATTATTGGAGCGGTAAGTGGTTGAACAATATTACGAGGGATGATTTGTTTGTAGAGAATGAAAAGGAACGGTGAGAGATGAAAATTGTATGTAAACAATGCGGTGCAACTTTTGAGCTGAGTGATTCGGAAATTGACTTTTATCGGAAGAAAAATCTGCATCTGCCAAAAAGGTGTAAAGAATGCAGGCAGGAAAATAGGAAAAAACAAGGGAAATCAGTGCAGGGCGCCGATAATCCGAACGTAAAAAATACATACCGGATGAAACCGAAACCTGCGCATAGCAGATATCGAAAATGGCTTTATGGTCTTGCTGCCGTTGTGGTTCTGGCGCTTGTTTATAGTGTCGGATTCTTACAGCCAAATGTCACACAGAACGAAACGGTAAACCCATCCCAGCCGATACAAGACAATGCTGTTGTATCGGAGGACTTGATTCAGGAAACATCTGTTGATACCGTAGAGATCGTACAGACTGAGCCGGATGATATCATTGATGAGTCGGAAGCGGCACAGAGTGAAACGATTGACGAATCGGAGCCGGCGCAGGATGAAACGATTGATGCGACGGAATCTACGCAGGATGAAACTGCCGGTACAAAACAATACTATTTTCGTAATGCGGAGTTGTTGAATGAACATTTTGAAAAGCATGGGATAGAAATGGGGTTTGCAACCGCACAAGAGTATCAGGCGGCGGCAAGCGCCGTAGTAAATAATCCGAATGCCTTACATAAACTGGAAGCGGAAGACGGTGACGATGTTTATTATCTGGAAGCAACCAATGAATTTGTCATCGTTTCTACCAGAGGATATATCAGAACCTATTTTTATCCCGACAGTGGGATAGAGTATTACAACAGACAATAGACGGTCTAAAGTTTGAATGAAGAATATGATGAGGTTTACATAATGTATAAAATTGGTATTATCTCAGATACGCATGGTCTGCTTCGCCCCGAAGTGCTGGAGCATCTTCGCGGCTGTGAAGTTATCCTGCATGGCGGCGACATCAATCAGCAGAAGATATTGGACGAGTTAAATCAGATTGCGCCGGTGTATGTAGTCCGGGGCAATAATGATAAGGAATGGGCGGCGGACATGCCGGAGACTCTTTCGTTGGAGTTATACGGACTTCATTTTTTCATGGTGCATAATAAGAAGATGTTCCCCAAGGATACCGCAGGAATCGATATCTTAATCTATGGGCATTCTCATAAATATGAAGAAAACTATGTTGGCAGGCAGCTGTTTCTAAATCCGGGGAGCTGTGGACCGAGAAGATTTACACAGCCGATCACGATGGCAGTGCTGGAGATAGAGGAGGATGCTTCTTTTCGTGTGAAAAAGATAGAAATCCCGCATCAGGCTTTACGGGCAGAAAAGGAAGGCGATTCTGACAAAGAGAAAATACCCGCTAACATAAAGCAGATCATCCTGTGTGTCATCAAAGACACCGACCGGGGAAAAAGCGTGAAAGAAATTGCCGGGAAATATGGGATAAGCAAAGACTTAGCAGAACAGATCTGCCGATTATATCTCACCCATCCGGGCGTGACTGCAGATGGGATTATGACGAAAATGGGATTGTAGGTAGCTGCTCATTTTACAGGTGGGTCGAAACTTTTTGGTTGTTTGATTCGTATTATTATTAGAATGAACAAGAAAGGAGCAGATATGAATCATACAATGAATTTCAGTCCCATGACAAGATTCTGCCACGATATGTTAAAAACTTATCAGACACAGAATAGTCGGGCGGCAGGCAGTATCGGTTTTTATGACAAGCTGATGGAGAACTGTGGGTCTGCCGGAGGAGCGGATTCTACCGAAAATGTTTCGGGAACGGAGAGCCTTGACAGAGCTTTCATCCGTAACATGTCCATGGAGGAATATAAACAATATATCTATGATAGGATAGCGGCGCTTTCCATCGATCGGTCGAACAGGATGGATTCTATATCGGTTGACATAACTAAGGAAGGCTTTGAAGCGATGAAAAACGATCCGGCCTATGAAAAATGGGTCTTGGATACGATAGAGAAAAATTTGAAGAGTTATGATCCTTGGAGCAGCATGTATGGAGGGAAATTTACCTATTTCCGATTCGGCGCCACCAAGGAAGAATACCGCTGTGAAACCTGGCGGATGGGTTTTCGTAACGGAAACAGAGAAAGAAATGAGGACGGAGAGAGTTTCTGGGAACGCAGGAAAAGGCGTCGGAAGGAACTTTTGGAAGAACTCAAGGAAATGGATGAGAAGAAAGCGATTGCCAAGCGGATCGCGCAGAGTGAGTTTTATATCAGTCTGGCCGAGATGAATGTGGAAGATGGCAAAATAAAAGAACCGATCAACAAAGATATGCTGGCGATGCAGATTTTCTCAGAATTGAAAACGAGCATGATACTGACACCAAGGAAAAGTAATTTGAAGACTAAGTGAAAGGCATGGTTATTGCTATGACGAGTCAGCTTTTGCTGGATGCAAGAAAATATGAGGAGTTGATGGAAAAAAGAATTGAGAAGGAGACGCGGCCGGGATTTCATCTCTCAGCCCGTGTGGGCTGGATGAATGATCCCAATGGTTTTTCTTTCTACAATGGCAAATATCATTTGTTCTATCAGTATCATCCCTACGATTCCCATTGGGGTCCCATGCATTGGGGGCATGCGGTAAGTAGGGATCTTTTGCATTGGAGATATCTTCCTGTCGCATTGGCACCCGATTCGGATTATGACAGAGGCGGCTGTTTTTCAGGAAGTGCGATAGAGATGCCAGACGGAAAACATCTGTTACTATATACGGGTGTTTCCAAGGAAATCCAGCCGGACGGAAATATGCGCGATGTGCAGATGCAGTGTATTGCAATAGGAGACGGGGTAGATTATGAGAAATACACAGGAAATCCCGTAATCGATAAGACCAGCCTGCCGGAAAACGGAAGCAAATTTGATTTCCGCGACCCGAAGATCTGGCAGAAAGCAGATGGTTCCTACCGTTTTGTTGCCGGAAACAGTACCAAGGAAGGCGACGGACAGATTCTTTTATATCGTTCCAAGGATGGTCTGCAGTGGCAGTATGAAAAAGTGCTGGCAGAAAATAGAGGGCGTTTTGGTAAAATGTGGGAGTGCCCGGACTTTTTTGTCCTTGACGGCAAGGGAGTCTTGATTGTCAGTCCGACGGATATGTTGCCTCAGGGTTTTGAATATTATAACGGAAACGGAACGCTCTGCCTGATTGGCACATATGACGAGGAAACCGATACTTTTACGGAGGAACAGAATCAGGCAATTGACTACGGAATTGATTTCTATGCGCCGCAGACCGTCCTTGCTCCGGACGGAAGAAGGATCATGACCGGCTGGATGCAGAATTGGGAAACCAGCAGTCTACATTCCAAGCAGGAACCGTGGTTTGGGCAGATGAGTCTGCCAAGAGAACTTTCCATAAAGAACGGACGCCTGTTCCAAAATCCGATTCGGGAACTGGATAAACTTCACGGTGAGAAAGTAGAGTATGAGAATGTTACCTTTACGGATATGATTTGTCTGGATGGCATAAAGGGCAGGAAGGTGGATATGGAACTGTCTATTCGTCCCGGGGATGAGCAGAAGATTTATCAAAAATTTGCCCTGCGTTTTGCACAGGACGATACCTATCAGACATCCATCGGTTTCAGCCCCTACGACTCCATTTTAAAAATAGACAGAAAATTTTCGGGTTCCAGACGGGCAATCATTCATCAGAGGGACACACTTGTTAGAAACGAAGGCGGCTGTTTGAAGCTTAGAATCATTTTGGATTGTTACAGCGTGGAAGTTTTTGTAAACGGCGGAGAACATGTTCTTTCGGCAACCTTCTATACAGACCTTTCGGCAGATGGGATTTCTTTTTATGCAGACGGAATGGTAGCAATGGATATTGTAAAATATGATCTGAATTAAGTGCGGATTTGGCAGTCAAAGCTGTGCAACCAGTTTTAAAAATCAGGTTGCCAGCCGATAGATCATGAAGTTTAAGTATGCTGCAAAGAGGCACCACAACAGGTAAGGTATCTGAAGATAAGCAGCTTTCGGACTGATCTGATAAAACCGATAGATCATGATAATGATGAAAAAAATCAGCGCGATCAACCACAGGAAAGCAAGAAGGTATCGATGAAATCCGAAGAAGATGATGCTCCAAAAAAAATTGAAAAACAGCTGGATTGCATAAGCTTCTAAGGCTCTTCCTTTATACGGACTGTCCGATTCATAAATCATATAAGAGGATATGCCCATCAATATGTAAAGAATCGTCCACACGATCGGGAAAAGAAATCCCGGTGGGCTAAGAGCCGGTTTATTGATCACAGAAAAGGTTGACATACCGCCGCTAAGAAGTGCGGACAATGTTCCCACCGCGATGGGAATCAGAATGGCAATGATCAGATTGCTTTTACTTTTTATTTTCATAAGACATACTCCGGTTTGTCTTTAGACTATCTTATGAGATGACATTGAAGAATATGAATGGGATATGATGCCAGTCGGTATGACCGGCATTTTTTATTTCATACAGCGGAGAAAATTGCTATTCCGGCTTATCTGCGTTATAATAAATTATATTTTGTTGTTTGAACTGCTGACGTAGAGTGAGATTCAGGCATTTGTTAAGATCTATTATTATTTAAGGAGGACGAGTTATGATTTATAAGGATTTTCAGGACTTAAAACTATCCGCATTGGGGATGGGTGCCATGCGCCTGCCGGTTATTGACGGTGATGATGCCAGAATCAATGAAGCGGCTGCCGAAGAAATGGTTGACTATGCAATCGAGCATGGAATCAATTATTTTGATACAGCCTGGGGTTATCATAACGGTAATTCTGAAACGGTCATTGGAAAGGCGCTTTCCAAATATCCTCGTGAAAGTTTCTACCTTGCAACCAAGTTCCCCGGCTATGATCTTTCCAATATGCCGAAGGTTAAGGAGATTTTTGCAAAGCAGCTTGAGAAATGCCGCGTGGACTATTTTGATTTTTATCTTTTTCATAATGTCTGTGAAATGAATATTGATGCATACTTAGATGAAAAATATGAAATCTACGATTATCTGATGGAAGAAAAGAAAAAAGGTCGAATCAAACATCTGGGTTTCTCAGCCCATGGAAACTACGACGTGATGAAACGTTTCCTGGAGGCCTATGGCAAAGATATGGAGTTTTGCCAGATTCAGTTAAATTATTTGGACTGGTCTTTCCAGGACGCTAAGGCAAAGATCGAATTGCTGAATTCCTACCATATACCGGTATGGGTCATGGAACCTCTGCGGGGCGGACGTCTGGCAAAACTGCCCGAAGAAGATGGGAAAAAGTTAAAAGCGCTGCGTCCGGACGAAGAAATTCCGGCATGGGCATTTCGTTTCTTGCAGACGCTCCCTGAGGTGATAGTAGTTCTGTCCGGTATGTCTGATATGGAGCAGCTAAAAGAGAATATACAAACTTATGAGACGGAGAAACCACTAAACAAAGAGGAGACAGAGGAATTGCTTTCTATTGCAGCCGGTATGTTAAACGGTATCCTGCCTTGTACGGCCTGCCGCTATTGCGTCAGTCATTGTCCGAAAGGACTGGATATTCCGAATCTGATCGATCTTTATAATGAACACAGCTTTACAGGAGGCGGTTTCCTTGCGCCGATGGCGCTCATGGCAGTACCCAAAGAGAAACATCCTTCTGCCTGTGTAGGATGTAGAAGTTGTGAAAAAGTCTGCCCGCAGCAGATTAAAATATCCGAGGCAATGTCAGATTTTACAGCCAGTATGCAGGCCTGAAAAATAAGTTTTCGTTTCTTTCAAAAAGAATAGTGCAGAAAGATGTCAGTATATGGTATAATGAACTCATCCCCGCAATCGTGGAAGGATTGCGGGAAATATCATATACTGACATTTGTTTTGCCGATTATGAAAAGACGGCAGAACCAAAACTAAGGGAAAGGGGTAAAAGCAATGAACAGGAGTGAGGAGATCAGGAAATTATGTGAGGAAAAGCAGATCCGCATGATTGATTTCAAAATGACGGATATTGATGGGCGCTGGCGTCACATCACGATTCCGGTGGAAAGGTTTGGGGAGAATACATTTACTTATGGAATCGGTTTTGACGGGTCCAATTATGGGTATGCACCCATTGAAAAAAGTGATATGGTATTTTTGCCGGACCCGGATACCGCTTATGTGGATCCGTTTGCAACAGTACCGACGTTAACGATGTGCGGGAATGTATGTACCATAGGAAAAGGAGAAAATAAGCCTTTTGACCAATATCCGAAAAATGTCAGCCTTCGTGCCATGGAATACATGAAGGAAAGCGGAATTGCGGACCAGATGATCATAGGTCCCGAATTTGAGTTTTATTTATTAGATAACGCACGTTATGAAATATCGCCGCACCAATGTGGCTATCGGATCGATACCAGACAGGCGGACTGGAACTGTAGTCTGGATGTAGAGGGAAATAACGGCTACGAAGTGCCTCATAAGGGCGGTTATCATGTGGCAGCGCCACAGGATGTAGGATATGATCTAAGAAGCAAGATGTGTATGATGATGGAAGACTGGGGAATTAAAGTCAAATATCATCACCATGAAGTAGGTGGTCCGGGCCAGATGGAAATCGAAGTAGAGCTTGCAGATATGCCGGCAATGGCGGACAATACCATGATTATCAAATATATTATCAAAAATATGGCGGCGAGAGAAGGAAAGACGGCAACCTTCATGCCCAAGCCCATATATCAGGAAGCAGGCAGCGGTATGCATGTACATATGTTGCTGTTAAAGGATGGAAAGCCCTTATTCTACGATGAAAACGGCTATTCGAGCCTAAGCCGCACGGCACATTATTTCATGGGAGGTTTGTTGAAGCATATTGCATCTCTGTGTGCTTTTACCAATCCGTCCACCAATTCCTTTAAGCGCTTGGTACCGGGATTTGAGGCACCGGTTACCATCGGTTATGCAACTTCCAACCGCAGTGCGGTGATTAGAATACCGGCCTACGCCAAATCACCGGAGACCAAGCGGTTTGAACTGCGTAATCCCGATGCAACGGCAAATCCTTACTATGCCTATGCAGCAATCTTGATGGCGGGACTGGACGGCATTGAGAATCAGATCGATCCGGAAGCAAACGGCTGGGGACCTTATGATTTCAATCTTTACACCCTGTCCGAAGAGGAGCAGAAGAAGATCAAGGGACTGCCAAAATCTCTGGGAGAAGCTTTAGACGCGCTGGAAGCAGACCATGATTATTTGACCAAAGGCGGTGTCTTCCCGCAGAGACTCATCGATATCTGGGTGGAGCGCAAACGCAGTGAATTGAAACAGATGGAGCAGATTCCGAATCCTGCAGAGTTTAAGATGTATTATGATTTATAAAAAGAGAACCACCGGTTTTGCCGGTGGTTC
>JAFLTF010000070.1 GCA_022510585.1 Lachnospiraceae bacterium | reverse complement strand
GTCGGGAACAATCTCCAAAACGGTAAAACATTTATCTTTGCTGGTAAAACTGCTGCGCAATTTTTCAATGCCCATCAGGGTATCCGCATTTTCAGCCGCCTCTGTCTTTTTGACAACGGAAGACATAACAACAGATGCCGCCAGCACTACCGCCGCCGATGCTGCAATATATCGTTTTATATTTCTGAATTTACCGTTGTTTTTTGTTTTATTTGCAACGTTTCCTTTGGTTTTTCTCATAGATATGCACTTCCAATCATATAACAACTTTTATTGAGTGAGAAGAATGCCTGCTATGCGGCATTCTTCCCACAGGTTTACTTATTGAAAAATTACGGTTGAATAGGTACAGATATTCGGATAGCCTTTCAGGTTGACCTTGACTACGATCTTCTTTAAAACTACATCGTTCGGGCTGCATCCGGTACAGGTAAATGATCCGCTTCCCTTCAGTGTGGTCTTGATATCACGTCCGCCGTCACTTGAGTTGGTCGTCTGCACTACCGATGCGGTTACCGTTGCACCTGCCGGTGCATCATAAACGAAATCCACTACTTCATATTCATAGGCCGGTGCATAATGATCATCTCCTGCCCATGCATTCTCATAATATCCAAGCAGATGATAGTAGAAATCGAAACGGGACCATGCAGTGGTATACATATAGGTGGTCTCGCCCCAGAGAGTAACTGCGGGAATATAGTGTATTCTGGAATAAGTAAAGGTATTTCCGGTCCATACGTCATCCAAATACACAATAACTTTTACATAAAATTCTTTATCCGGCGGCAGGTCACTCAAGAAAGATAAATAATAACTTACTCGTGAACCCTTTCTGAAAGTAATATCGATATAAGGTATATATTCGTCATATGCAGAGATTCTGTTTCCATATACATCACAGAAATACCACTCGCATTCGATCTCATCATCATAGAAAGGTGCGTCAAAGTAATACTGATTATCCTCATGGTAACCCACGACAGTTCCTACCTTGCCACGCTCGCACAGGGAGTCTCCGCCGAAAGTATTGGCATCATCGATCCTGTACGTATAAGTATCATATGACTTTTGTCTTTCAGGATCAGTAATCGTGCTGCAGACAGTATCCACTCTGATCGTGATCACTTTTCCAAAATTATTTTCATCCTGAATGATCTTCAGTGCAATGCTGTCGCCTTTATTATCAAAAGGCTCTACTCTTGTCGATACACTGCCGTCAGGTTCTAAGACGCTCCATGTATAATCCATGGCAGCTCTGTCCGCCACATCCAGAGGCTCAGTGCCGATATCTATGATATCTGCATAGAAAGTCGGATTATAAGGTTTCATACTGGTAGGCTGAATCTTAACCTTATAAAGTTTATCATGAACATTGCCGCCTACTACCTTCAGCACGCCGGTCGCTTTCTTACCGGTATTATTCTTATAAGTAGCGGTAACCCTAAGATAATCGTTCATTTCATTTTCATCCACGCTCAGCATACCGCTGCTATCGATCGTACTGACAGCAAGAGAATTCAGCCCTTCCACTTCCCAGTCACAACGGTCATTGACATGAGAACCAAGATTCACGATCGCATAGATATCATAAACTTTATCTCTTTCAACCTCTGACACGCCGTCGATAATCGGAAGTGCAGCCGAAATTCCGGCGCCGTTATCTGCATAATAAAGTGTCAGATTATCCTCCGGAGTCGGTGTCTCTTCAAAGATCTCATCCATATTAGAACCGATCATTAAACGGTTTCTTAAGGTAATGACCGGGGAAGTTGCATAGGATGCATTCCCTGTAGCATCCAGACATTTTACCGTAATGACTACAGATCTTACAATCTTATGAACAACGCCGTTTTTATCTGTTTCCTCATAGAAGTCGCTTAAATCCACATCAAAGTCCGTAACGTTTTCTGCAAGGAGCTGACCTGTATAGGTTACGGATGAAACCGAATAGCTGCCTGTAGCGTCATCCCTGTCTACAACTTCCTCCGTGCTTTTCAGGTCTTCATTGCCACTGTCCCAGACAACGCTTCGTTTCTGATAGGTAGTCAGACCGCTGTCATCCGGCTCCGCATGGTACATGGTCAGTTCTCCGCCGCCTGATGTCGTCTGAAAATCTATACCGCCATTGACATCCAGAATCAAATCTTCAATCTGATTCACGGCAAGTTCGGCTTCGCTCTGCACATTGGAATCTGCGCTTCCTCTGGCAAAGCTTCTGCTGCCGGTGGCCATAAAGGCTACGGCGCTTATGATAACAATCGCAAGTATTGTGACCGTTATCAATACTTCCACTAAACTAAGGCCTTTGTTATTCTTCATTTTTCTCCTCCTCGCTTTTAAGCTTTACACTCTGCTTAAGACATGTTTACCGGTTGCCGGGTATATCACAATTTCATAGGTTCTTCCATTGATAATGGTTATTTTCGTACATTTTCCTGTTACAACCACATTTCCGCCGGCATCAAGAGGCAGCCCTTTGGTAGCCCCGTCAGAGGATACAACCCCTTTCAATGCTCCGCTGGTACGGTTGTATATAAATTTCAGTGACTGTCCTTCCGCAAGGGAAATTGTCGATCCGTCATCCAGATCAAAACTGACATCCACATTCTTGTTCCCTATTTTCCTGGTCTCTCCGGCCACTTCTACCCAGTGATCTACGGAATTGCCCTGTGCAATCGCATTGGAGGGGGTATAATATTTTACATTGATCCCTTTTGAATCCTTGGTCAATTCCATATAACAGTCGATCGTAGCCGATTTGGCCAAAGCATAATTCTTCTCTTTATCCAAGGCAGCGCTTATGTTATTGGCACACTGCCTTGCATACTGCCCGAACAAAAGCGTATATGAATAGAATATAGCGCTTCCAAGTACGGCCATCAGGGCAAGGACTATTACAAGTTCCACCAGGGAAAAGCCTTTATTATCTCTCATTTCCTGCATTCTATGCGCTCCTATCTCTTATTCCAGCGTTCATAAACAATCAGATCCACCGGAACCAATCTGCTTCCTGTAGCGGAACCGCTTCCGCCGCCTGCTCCCGAACTAAAATTCTTACCATCCTTAAATACATCCAATACAAAGTATTCCGTACCGCCAATATCCGTGCTGGCTTCAAAAACTTCCGTAAAATCTCCGATATCCATAGGCGCCAGCTTCACACCTGCGCCGCCTGCAGAGACCGTAATATCGCCGCCTGCAAGGATCAAACCGGTAAAATTCTTCTCAACTTCCACATTTCCCAAACTGACTATGATACCGGTATCCGGTGCGGAACCGTTCACCGTATAATCAGCATCCGTTAAAACTGCCTTCTTAATGTTACCCGGCGTACCCGTTTCGATCTCTACCTTATGCGCGTGCGCCGCATCCAATATTTCTTCCAGTTTAGTCTGGTCTACAATATTTTTGAACGCTGTCTGTCCCATTTCCGCCATGGTAAGCTGGTTGGTATCCGTCACCATTTTGGCACTGAGCGCCTGATAGATCCTGTTCTTCGAGACTGAAATTTCCTGTGCCTGCTTGTTTTTGGAATAAAAACTGCTCAGACCGTCATCGGGAGCAGCAAGCAGGGATGCAGGGGTAGTCTGCCCCTGGTCATAAACCAGCATGCTTCCTGCCAGATTCAGATAGGTCATGGCAGCAGGATCCGCCATCTTCACTTCGTTAGCGTAAAGTTTCGTATATTGAGAAACCTGCTCTGCATTCACATTATAATAATCGGTAAAATACATATTGGCTTTTTCTTCATTGGGGAACCGCAAATAGCAGTATACCAAAGTCCCCGCAGAAGTCTGTTTAAAGATCAATTCCGGCATATACATAGCTACCGTTTGACCGGCTACATTTTCTTTTTCAATATAATAATTCAGCGCTTTATTTCCCAAAGCGGAAATCGGTCTGTCACCGTCTAAAAATACATATTTTTCAAAATTACTGACTTCTTCATACTGGTCCAGAGTCAGGGGATTGCATCCGTACTTGGATTCTCCGGTGCTTCCATCTTCTTTGATGATGCATCCGAGAGCCTCACCGGGCACAAGGTATACCAGCTGGTTACTCTTTAAAGCTACGGATTCACCCATCATGATATTGGACTTATTGACTTTATCAGAATCGACTCTTTCATCCGTTCCCGTATACTGTACCTTCGTCTGCACATAAGAACGACCTGCGATCGTCATACTGTCAAGACCTGAGAAATCCAACACACTTTCTCTGCCGTTTACTATGATTGCACTGCTATAGGAAGGATTCGTAGAATTGTCTACTTCCTCTTCTTCTTCACCTTCACCTTCCTCACCGGAGGAAGGATTTGCAGGCGCGGTTGCCATCATACCAAAGCCCGTATATTCACCGGTCAGTCGCAATCTGCTTCCGACTCCCTGCAGAAGCATATCATCCTTAAGATTCGTACTGCCGCTCATCACTGCATCCGACTCTGACAACAGGATATTGTTCGCCCAGAAATCCACGGAATCCGTGGAAAGCTCGGAATTATTCACCGTAACATCCTCTCTGCTGACTACCAGAGACAGATCGTTATCCTCCGCTCCATCCAAATTCTCAAAAAACACCTGACTTGCCGGCAGGAAATTATGTTCATCCGTCTTTCCAACCGTCATACGCCCTGCATAGGCATCTCCCTGAATCCTGACACCGGAACCGCCGGCTGTATTTCCCATTGCCAGCGTCTCATCGGCAATCAAACTGGTATTATACAGGTTCGGGAGTTCCGAGGCCTGTGCAAAACTGACTGTAGGCAGTACCAGCCTGATGTCGGTACTGATAATGGACACATAGCCGTTCTGGTTTACATAAGTCACTTTCAAATCCTGTAACAAAAGACTTTCACTGTCTCTTTTGGTCATCTTATAGCTGTCATCCGCCAGATTGGATTCTACAATGGCGCCATAGGTCTTAAAACTGCTTCTGCTGCCTCTTTTGGCGGGGTCAGTAAGATCCGAAGCCGCGGTATCGCCAAGCACATCATCCGAAAGATAACTGCGCAGCTTTGTAATATCGTAAGTGCCTTCAGCAGAAGCTCCCTGCAACACCGTCTTAAGCTCATTCACATAGATTTCATTAAACTTGGCGCTTCTCTTGGCCGGTGTGTCCAGAAAGGCATATTGGGTCATCACATCATTATAGGCTTTTGCCATTGCCGCAGAAACTTCCAGCTGCAGTCCGGTATTGATCTCATCCAATACAGTCTCTGCTGTATAAAAGGTATCTTTGCCCTGTTTATCTATCAGACGCATCTGATATCCCAGATAGGCTAAGAACATCAAAATCGCTGCGATAATGGAAATAAACAGGATGATTACCAAAACCATTGCCATTGCGGCACCGGTATTGTCCTGATGCAATTTTTTGTTCAAACATCTTTTTGTGTTGATTTTCTTCATATAAATAACTTCCTTCCGGAACTAATCTAATTTGGAACCGGTCATGGTTACGATCGGAGATTGTGTACTCTGATCCGCTCCATGCTCATAAACCTGTACTGTCATCGTATAAATCCTGTCCTTTACCTCTGTCAGACCGTCTGCTGAGGCATCGATATTCTGGGGATCTATTACTGTATTACTCTCATAATCCGAAAACACTCTATATGGATCGCCAATATCATGAAAATTCAGCTTAACCGGCTGACCAATTCCCAATCCGGATGCCGGCCCCAGATTCAGATTCGTATAATAATGTCCTGCGGGCTTCCCGTCTCCATCCAAGCCGTCATAAACTTCAAGTTTGGGTTGATACGCTACGGGAATCTCAACATATTCCGTAATGGAACCTTCTTTCAGGATATCCTGACGGATCACATAGATATCTATCGGAAGTTCCGCTTCGTTATCCACAACGATCCAGTCTTCCCCGGTGGTGAAATGAACCAGTTCGCCACCGATGCTGTAATCAATCGTCTTCGCCGGACTATACCCTTCATATCTGGGCGCATAGAACAGATAAATACTTCCCAGATCGATCGGGTTGCCGTCTTCATCCAGCTTCCATGTATTATCAAAGATAATGGTTTCCTCTGTATACCGTTGATAGCCGGAACTCATGGCGCCATCCACACATATGTATTCATAGGTGACCTTCGCCTTGGTGACCGTTTTGGTCGTAGTCTCCTGATAGATCTTAAGGGTGACCCGCCTTGCCAGATTCTTTCCAAACATTTCTTCGTTCCAGGTGCTGCCGATACCGCTTAGAAGTCTGTTTGTCTTAAACCAGGAATTGATGGTATCCTGATAACTCTTGGGCGAAGAAGCGTTTCGAACTGTTTCCACATAACTTCCGCTGTCCTGTGCCCCCATGGAATTCATATAGAAAAGAGCCTCATTATTCTGATTGTAATAACGTGCAGCGGAATCTTTCCTCTCGGGATCCAAAGTAACCTTTACATCAAACCTGGCCGCACTGGATCCGGAGCTGTCATTGGAAACTTCCGACTTTTCGAATATATAGATTCCTTCGTCATTCGGATCCAATGGATCGGGAAAAGTGATACTGTAGAGCGGAAACTTGGCACCGTCCGTCAGATCCTCGATCTTCTCCTTCTCAAAAATCTCCATCTCATCCTGTGCCAGAGTCGTCGCCCTCATATACTGCTTACTCTTGGCATTGATTCTGTGGGAGGAAGTAAAGCTGTGCAGCATCGGTACGATCACGATGCCAAGTATGATCACGGCAATTAATAATTCCAATAAAGTAAAACCTTTATCGTTTTTGATCGCTTTCATATTTCCTCCCTTCTGATTTGACACTTTCCATTTTTATTCTTCTTCTGCTTCGCCTTCAACGCCTTCTTCAGACTCGGCACCGCCTGCTGTCCAGATTCCGCCTCCTGTCCTTACGCCAAAGAAGTTATCGTTTCCAAGAGGCACGCCCA
This sequence comes from Lachnospiraceae bacterium, assembly GCA_022510585.1. Taxonomy (GTDB): domain Bacteria; phylum Bacillota; class Clostridia; order Lachnospirales; family Lachnospiraceae; genus UBA3282. Next base: position 5,681 of record JAFLTF010000070.1, on the reverse strand, counting down.
TAATGTCGGTTTCGGTATATTGATACTCGGTACCGTTCAAATAATAGAAATCTATTAACATAGTACCTTGCAGATATCCTTCCTCGGTTGCCGAAACATTCACCGAAGTTACGGATTTTCTGGTGTCAATGCCGTAAATATAATTCAAAAGACTCTTCAGCCCGCTGTAGGTGGTCATAAAAGTGGCTGAGTTCTGCCTCTGATACAGCTGGATCCCTTCATCCTGCAAGGTATAACCCTCCGCTTCCGTAATCCCTTCATAAGGGATCTCCGCGGAACTTCCTATAGAAACGGAATTCACTGCCACCTGATTGACATCTACAAATTCCATATTGTTCAAATACATGATCACATCTTCTGATCTGACGCCGGAGGGAAAGCGGTGAATAATCGCATCACTTTCCGTCTTCATGTCCTCTGTATCCTGAATATACTGGCTCTTTCTCTGATTCAGGATCTCCAATTGATCCACCCTTGCCTGAAGGGTCTCATTTTCGGCTGCCAGAGCCGTAGCCTTCTCCTGATAATTTTTATAAACAAACTGCCAGGAAAGAAAGCCCACCAGCACACCAACTACAACTAATACCAACTGTATTTCACTCTTTTTCAATGCCGCGCCCTCCTATTCTTCCGTCTCTTCCTGTGTATCGGCTGCTTCTGCCTCTGCTGCCTCCGCTGCTTCCAGCGCCAGTTCTTCCTGACCCTTATAGGAAACCGCTACCGTGAAAGTTACATGGGGTTCTTCTTCCACCACCTGTCCGTCCATGACTGCGCCATAGTCGGTAATACTTGCAACCGCTACGCTGCTTACACTGTCAAAGGTTCTAAACTGTTGAATCAACCTTGCCGCATCATCTTTATGCTCCACCGACACGGACATGGTAACGCCGTTTAGATCGGCATTAAAAGACTGTACATATATGGAAGCCGGCATCTTCTCTTCCATCTCTTCCATAAAGGCTACCAGATCCTCGTTGGGTGTTACCGTACTGTTATGGAAGAATTGCAGTTTATTATATGTATACTGGGTTTGCAGATACTCCTGATAAATCGTTTCAATCGGCTCCAGCTCTTTGATCTGGTTTTGCAGCCTCGTCTGCTCCAACTGCTCCGAACGATAGCCCAAAATACCTACAGCGGCCAGTGCGATTCCTACCAGAACACCGCCGACACAGACGATCACCGCAACCACCATCATATTCTTCTGATCCGGAAGGATCTCCATGGACACGCCTTTGGCTTTTTCTTCATCCGATAAGAATCCAAGAGGCGATATGGAAGCGCCGATACAGGAGAGGTACTCACCGAAGAAACCGTCCCTGAAATGCTTCTCCAGGTTCATACCTTCGATTTTCTTAACCTGCGTTACCGGCAGGGCAATCTCTCTATGTAATAATTCGTCCATTCCTACGAAGTTCGCACCGATACCGGTCACAAGCACTCTGTCAATGGGCTGGGTGTCCCCTTTGGTATTATAATAATCGATCACTCTTTCAATACCGGAGATCATCGGCATCAAAGCTTCCGTCACGTTGATCTGTGCCGCTTCTTCTAAGGACGGCATGACAAGCCTTCTGCCTCCTCCTTCGTAATCTCTGTCCGCCAGATCCACACATTGATATCTCTCAATCGTCTGAATCGCCTGCTTCATGGTCTGAATGGTTCCCCAGGCAACGCTGTCCATAACTGCCTGCAGTGCATCTTCTACACCGTGGGCAATATTTCTTGTAAATACGATCTGCTGATCCTGAATGACCATGAGCAGAGTAGAGCGCTCATCGATCTTGGCAACCAGCTGTGTACCTGTGGCACATTCCTTCTTCATGACCTGATACAAACTGTTACCTACATAATCAAATGCGGCAACGTTCATTCTCAGGGAAGATGCCAGTTCATAATAGCCCTTCAGCATAGATTTGGGCACTGCCAGAACCAGAAGTTTATACTGCTGCTCTCCCTTCTTCTCACCGAGAACGGCCAGAATACTGTATGCTAACTGATACTGGCTTAAGTCTACCGGGAAATACTCGGAAGCGTTCGCCTGTACCACATCCGCGATCTTACTCTCTTTTACAAAAGGAATCACAACCTCACGGGTGGCAATCTTCGAGGAAGTAATAGAAAATACTACCTGTTTCGTCTTAATGCCGTATTCACGGAGTCCGCCACGCAAACCTTCCACATAATGCAAATCCGGCTGAAGCACACCGTCGTTCATAACGCCCACCAGCGTCGGAACGCTGAAGCTTTTATATACCTTCGGTGTCTTCGCTTTGAAGTCTACTTCGCAGACTCTTGTTAATGAATGTCCAATCTCGATACTGAGCACTTTGCCAGCCATGAATTAGTTCCTCCTTACTTAAATATATACCAAAAACCTGCCGGTGTTTTCCAAGCAGGTGTTTATTCCAAATTCAGTCCTTACTCAAACAAACGAAAATACCATCCTATCATTTGTTGTCCCCACAGCATTGCCACAAAGATCCCCGCCGAAAGATAGGGTCCCATTGCAAGCACATGCCCTTCGCCGCTTATCTTCATCCGAATCAGATGAATCACGGCGCCGAATATACATCCCAGGAAAAAAGCTAAAATAATCAATTTCCACCCCAAAAGCAAACCGCAAGCCGCCATCAGCTTCACATCACCGCCGCCGATCCCGCGTCCTTTGGTGGTATAATATAAAATTGTCAAAAACACACTGACCGCAAAAAAACCGATTATGTAGGATGACCAGTTCGTGTAATCCGTAACGATCCGAACCACGCCCAATGCCAGTATGCATATATTGATCCCAAGCGGAATCTCATAGGTCCTAAAGTCAATCACACTTAAGGTAAGAAGTGCGGAAGACAGTAAACAGTAGAGTAGGGATTCTACGTTTACCCCGTTTGTCAGAACAATCACTACATACAAAACGCCGTTTGCCGCCTCGATCAAAGGATACTGGGCGGAAAGCTTCGTCTTGCATTTGCGGCATCTGCCTCTTAGAAACAGATAGCTGAACAATGGAATCAGATCGTACCACTCCAGTTTATAGCCGCAGCTCATGCAATGGGACCTTACTTTGACAATATCCTCTTTCTTCGGAATCCGATAGATGCATACGTTTAAGAAGCTGCCGATCACGATCCCAAACAAAAATATGATGCTGTAGAAAAGCACGCCCACGATGGGCTGCGTTTCAAGAATGGTCCCGGGCATAGTCATTGTTCCTTTAACTGTTTGTTTATCTATTATGCCAGTTTATCCTCTCCCGGAAAATCCGGGGGAGGATAATAGCTGTCAATTAAGTATCAAATATCGTCTGCGATATCCGATCATGCGTCAGATCGGTCTTATGAACCTGATCCAGCCGGAGGTGTAGTAGTAGTGGTTCCGGAAGAAGGAAGGTTACCGGACTGATCAATACCAACTGTCTTAACTTCCCATACCTTAGCAGTCGTATTGTATGTCAATGTGATGCTAGGTGTTGCGGTCTGGAATGCTGCTGACTGGAACTTGGAAGATGAAATAGCTGTATCATCCAAAAGGCTTAAGCCATTAGCATATGTGGGCGGTTTTCCGATAACGCCTGCCAGATCAGCAGAAACTGTAATTTTACCAGCAGAATCAGATGTTACTTCATAAGTTCCGCCAGTAGGAATGGTTGCATCAGGATCAGATGCTGCTACCTGCATTGCATTGATAAATTCAACAGCTGTCTGTGTATCGGTTGAAATTCTTGATTTTTCAACATAACGCAGATACTGAGGTGCGAGAACTGCTACCAGAATTACCATGATGGCAATAACGATAATCAGTTCGACCAACGAGAAACCTTTGTTGTTCATTTCCTTTTTCATATTCTCTCTCCTTTTCTTAATATAGATTAATTAATATTTATCTTAATCACAGCCGTTCCCTACTCCACGGTTGTGGTTAATTCGATTTATAAGTTTACAGGTTATCCAGTGCAGAGTACATCGTTACCATCGGCGCCATAACCGAAGCCAGCAATATTCCGACGATACCTGCCAATACGATGATGATCATAGGCTCCATGGCTGCCATCAGGGACTGCACCGCCATCTCAACTTCTTCTTCGTAATAATCCGCCAGTCTGTCTAACATCTCTTCTGTAGAACCGGCTTCCTCACCGATATGTACCATATGATAAACCATAGGCGGGAATAACTGGCAGGCCTGCAGCGGCTGCGAAAGCGGGGTTCCGACCATGATCTGCTGTGTCGCATCCTTCAGCGCTTCTTTAAACCAGATATTCGTCATGGTCTCCGATACGATATCCACCGCCTCCACCAGCGGTACGCCGGAAGAAAGCAGGGTGCTTAAGGTTCTTGCCATCTGCGCCGAAGCCGTCTTGGAAACCAGATTCTCGATTGCCGGGATCTTCAACTGCAGCTTGCCGAACAAGTGCTTTCCGGAATAAGTGCCTGCATATACCTTGATGCCGACTACGATTGCTACCACAACGGGTATGATAATAAACCAGGAACTCTGGATAAAATCACTCAATTTTACAACGGCCTGTGTGATTGCCGGTAATTCCGTACCCAACTGGGCAAACATGTCGGTGTAGGCCGGGATAACGACTACCAACATGATAATAACTACGGCCACCGCCACGACCGCTACTACGATGGGGTAGATCATGGCTTTCTTCACCAGCGCCTGAGTCTTGCTGGAACGCTCGAACTGCACAGCCATACGTTCCATGGAGATTTCCAAACTACCGGAAGCTTCGCCAGCTCTCGCCATCTGTACCAGAAGTTCCGGGAATACGTCATCCCATTTTGCAAGAGAATCCGCAAAAGTCTCACCTTTCTCGATATCCGCCCGAACCGCCAGAAGCGCTTTCTGCATCCTCTTATTCTCTGTCTGCTCCGCCAACATCTGCAGAGCCTGAATGATCGTAACGCCCGCACGGGTGATACTTGCAAACTGTCTACAGAACACCGACAGATCCCTGGGGGTCGGTTTCTTCCCTCCTCCGAAATCAAAACTGATATCTTTGTTCAGAACAGTCTGTTCCTTTACTTCCATAACGGTCAGGCCCTGAGCCTTCAACTCCTTGGTTACCTGTTCCATACTGTCAGCCGTTTTGGATCCTTTTACTTCTTTTCCACTTTTGTCAAGGGCTACATAGCCATAATCCGCCATGAGCGAACCTCCGTTATCTTCATATTATTTTTACAAATTATTTACATTATATTTATTTATTATTTATTATATGATTCTATAATAAATATCGTACATTACAGCAACAATATTAATACTCTATTTGATTTAAGACGCAACACTTTTGACTTTTATGTAATAATCATAACATTTTCTTAAGAATTATGCAAGTTTTGTGGATAACCAAATTTTCGTGATTTTGCATAAAATTTACTGGATTTTATTTGCGATTTGTACAAATTGACGTGATTTTAGAAGGATTTGAGATCAAAATGATGTGTTATTGGCGGTAAGTTGGGCTACTAACTCCTGCAGGCGTTTGATTTCGGCATCTTTTTCGGCTATTACAGTATTCTGTTCTGCTATTTCAGCTTTCTGGTCTTCGATCTCAGCTTTCTGTCTCGCAATCTCAGCCTCCAGTTCATCCATTATCATACTGGGAAGTTTGATCAAAGGTTCCGTCATCTGCTTTACCTCCTCTTTCATCTGCGGATACTGGTATA
>JAFLTF010000007.1:23361-46165 GCA_022510585.1 Lachnospiraceae bacterium | reverse complement strand
CTGGAAAAGATTCCGCTGCTTACCAGAGCTGACATGAAAAAGGAAGCGGAAGCCTATGTGAATGAGGAGAAAAAGGTAGGCGATACGGTTTTATTGTATCATGATATTTTTACCAATGGCATTGGTTATCTGCGGTTTATGTTCGATCTGCGGCAGGTTCCCGAGGACTTGTTTCCCTATGTGGGTCTGTTAAAATCCATTTTGGGACTTGTGGATACCAAGCATTATACTTATGGAGAACTGTTTAACGAGATCAATATCCAAACAGGCGGTATTACGCCGGTGGTCAATACCTATCTGGATGCAGGAGACTTACAAAGCTATACGGCCACACTGGAAATCAAGGTAAAAGTCTTGTACGAAAATTTAGAGCAGGCGTTCAAACTTGCACAGGAAATCGTGATGTACTCGAAATTCGAGGATGACAAACGGCTGCATGAGCTGATTGCCGAGCTGAAATCCCAGAAACAGGCGAATATGATGTCTGCTGGGCATTCTCTGGCTTCTGTCCGGGCTTTGTCCTATCTGTCTAAAACGGCGGAAATTGCCGATCGGATAAGCGGCATTCCCTATTATCGGATGCTGGAGGAGCTGGATCGTGATTTTGAAAACCGGGTAGAGGAACTGAAAGAAAATCTGAAGAAATTGACCCGTTTCCTGTTCAGACCGGAAAATCTGATGGTAGATTATACCGCACAGCAGGAAGGTTTGAATAAGATCGATGAGCTGATCGCATCTTTTTGTGACAGTCTGCATAGAGAAGTCGTGGAAGCAAAACCTTATGAGCCAAAGCCGGAGAAGAAAAACGAAGGTTTTATGTCTTCATCTCAGGTACAGTATGTGTGCAGAGCCGGTAATTTTATTAAAAAAGGTCTGCCTTATACAGGTGCGCTTAAAGTATTAAAGGTGATGATGGGATACGATTATTTGTGGACCCAGGTGCGTGTAAAAGGCGGTGCTTATGGATGCATGTGCCATTTTGGCAAATCCGGAGAAAGCTATTTTGTTTCTTACCGCGACCCCAATTTGGAAAAGACCGTGGAAGTATTTGAGAAAGCAGCGGACTATATCAGACATTTTGAAGCGGATGAAAGAACGATGACCCAATATATCATCGGTGCGGTCAGCGAACTGGATATGCCCATGACACCGGCTGCAAAGGGAACTTATTCGCTATCGGGATATATGACGCATTATTCTTATGCCCAGGTACAACAGGAGCGGGATGAACTGCTTGCGGTACAGCCGGAAACGATACGAGGGCTGGCGGAATATATCAGTGCTTTTATGGAGGATGACTGTCTGTGCGTTGTAGGAAATGAGGAAAAGATCGTGCAGCAGAAAGCGTTGTTTGAAGAGACGGATTATTTATTTCATTAAATAGAGAAAAAACCAATAAATTTTTTCATTCGGAATCGTATCTTTTGTATCAGACATTCACACAAAGTGATATAAAAGAAAGGGAGGAAAAAAGTATGAAAAGAAAAGGATTGATACTGATCACAGGCGCATTGATAACAAGTGTTATCTTTGGAGGGTGCGGCAGCTCCGGCGGCAGATCTAAGTTTGCGGCAACCACTGACAGTGCCGCCGGCGCAGCTTATTCCAATGCTGCCCCACAGGCCGCTTATGTGGGGGAAGATATGGAGATGCTGACCGATGTGGCAATGGATGCGGCTGCAGCGGAACCGGTTTATTATGAGCAGGAGAGCGGCATGGTTTCGGAAGAGAATATGCAGACCTCGAACCGGAAACTCATAAAAACCGTAGAGCTTAGTGCAGAAACGGAGAGCTATGAAGTTTTGATTGGCAATCTGGAGAGACAGGTAGCGGAACTGGGCGGCTATATCGAATACCAGTATCAATATAACGGCAGTTTATATTCCCCTTATGACGAGAATCGCAGTGCCAACATGACGATCCGCATTCCGGCAGAGCGTCTGGATGAGTTTGTAGTCAAAGTTGGGGAGCAGACCAATATCACCAATAAGCAGGAACGGATAGAAGATGTCACCTTACAGTATGTGGATCTGGAGAGCCGTAAGAAGGCGCTTTCAACAGAGCAGGACAGACTGCTGGAATTACTGGAGAAGGCAGAAACGGTAGAGGATATCATCACCATTGAACAGAGATTGTCAGAAGTGCGCTATCAGCTGGAGAATATGGAATCTCAGCTTCGGACCCTGGATAACCAGATCAATTACAGTACGGTCAATTTGTACATACAGGAAGTGAAAAGACTGACGCCTACGGAAGAAAAATCCATCTGGGATAAAATGAGAAACGGCTTTATTGAATCTGTCTACAATATTGGGGACGGTTTTAAAAACGGTTTCGTCGGTTTCGTAATAAACATTCCTTATCTGCTCATCTGGCTGATCGTCCTTGTGATCGTACTGATTATCTTCCGGCTTATTTTAAAGAAGATCAAACGCAGGACCTTGGCGATAAAGCAGAGGAAAGCAGAGCAGGAACAGCAAGCAGAACAGGAAGAAAAGGGTCCGGAAACGGAAACTTCAGAAAAAGCGACGAAAGAAGCAGGAGAGGAAAGATAACTATATGGAGCAGACACAGTACAAATCGGGGTTTGCCACACTCATCGGCAGACCCAATGTAGGGAAATCCACATTGATGAATCGTCTGATCGGACAGAAGATCGCTATTACGTCGAATAAACCGCAGACCACCAGAAATCGAATTCAAACAGTTTATACCTCGGCAGAAGGGCAGATCGTGTTTCTGGATACGCCGGGGATACACAAGGCGAAGAATAAGCTGGGAAATTATATGGTCCATGTGGCAGAGCGGACTTTGGCAGAGGTGGATGTTGTACTGTGGCTGGTAGAGCCCACATCTTACATCGGTGCAGGCGAACAGCATATCATAGAGCAGTTGAAGAAAACGAAGACCCCCGTTATTTTAGTGATCAATAAAATCGATAAAGTCAAAAAAGACGAAATCCTGCTTTATATCGATGCTTACAGAAAACAGATGGATTTTGCCGAAATCGTTCCGGTGTCCGCACTTACCGGAGACGGTGCGGAAGATTTAATATCAAGCGTTATGAAATATCTTCCTTATGGACAGCCTTTTTATGATGAAGATACAGTCACGGACCAGCCGATCCGCCAGATCGTGGCGGAGCTGATCCGGGAGAAAGCGCTGAAATGTCTGGAAGATGAAATCCCTCATGGCGTTGCGGTGACCATTGAGTCCATGAAGAATCGGAAACACCTTGTGGATATCGAAGCTACCATTATCTGTGAAAAGGATTCTCATAAGGGAATCATAATCGGTAAGCAGGGACAGATGCTCAAAAAGATCGGTTCCCTGGCCAGACCGGAGATTGAAGAACTGGTAGAATCACAGGTGAATCTTAAACTTTGGGTCAAGGTAAAAAAAGACTGGAGAGACAGTGATTTTCTTTTGAAAAATTTCGGATATAATCCCAAGGAATCCGAATAGAAAAAAGTAAAAAAGCGAACCCTATTATAGGCACAAACTTGCAGATTGATAGGGGGCTTAAGATGAATGAGATAAATTACTGGGACAGATTTCTGATGACAGGAAGCGTTCATGATTTCCTGTCATATAAAAACGCACTAAGAGAGGCAGAAAACGGCAGATCCGAAAGTTTTGCCGGGGAAGATGAGTCGGGAGAGCATTCTCATGCAGGATTATACAGAGATTACGGGAATGATTTTAAAGGCTGAACCAATCGGCGAATATGATAGAAGAGTTGTTATTTTGACGAAGGAAAAAGGAAAGCTTTCCGCCTTTGCAAAAGGTGCGAGAAGGCAGGGCAGCCGGCTTCTGGCGGCTACGAATCCTTTTTCCTTCGGAAATTTTAAGCTCTATGCGGGGAAAAATTCTTATACTTTGATCGAGGCCGATATCAGCAATTATTTTGAAGGACTGCGCTCCGATTATGAAGGCGCATATTATGGAATGTACTTTTTGGAAGTAATGGACTACTATACCAGAGAAAATAATGAAGATAAGGAAATGTTGAAGTTATTGTATCAGTCCCTGCGTGCTTTGATGCATGATAAACTTGATAACAGGCTGGTACGTTACATATTTGAGATGAAAGCAATGGTCTTAAACGGGGAATTCCCGGGGATGCCCCAAAGCGGCAGTTATGAAGAATCTACGGGTTATGCAGTGAATTATATCATGACCTCTTCCATAGAAAAGCTTTATACCTTTACAGTGACGGATACCGTACTTAGGCAGTTGAAGCAGATCGCTGATGATTATAGAACGCGATATATAGACAGACAGTTTAAAAGTCTGGAAATCGTGGATAACTTATAACATCGAATATTCAGTGTTGAAAATCCGGTTTAAGTTAGATATAATGTTATGAAGTATGTTGGCGGTTAAATTAGCTCCGGAGGAATGATTATGCAAAAATGGAAAACGATACTTATGATAATGACAGCAGCATGTATAGTGGCCGGATGCGGAAGCTTTGGTGCCAAAGTTCCCGAAATGAGTACAATATCCATCCAGAAAGACGGAAAAATACAGCAGACGATCGTTGACCAATTTGAACGGAATTATTATGATGCGGACGAGCTTGAGAAGATGACGCAGGAGAAAATCGAGCGTTTCAGTGATGGTGAGGAAAGCATTATCTGTGAGTCTGTGGAAGAAAATGACGGTACGATCATCGTAAAGATGACCTATCAAACAGACTCTGATTATATGGATTTTAATAATAGAGAGCTGTTTTACGGAACAGTCTCGGATGCCTCGGCACAGGGATACTCCCTGCCTGACCTGGTTTCCAAAGATGGGACGAGCATTAGCGAATCAGAGCTTTCCGGGCTTTCGGAAAATCATGTTGTGATCATACAGACGGCGGCAGGAGAGGAATTAGATGTCAATGTGTATGATAAGATTTTATATACCAGTGGAAATATAACGCTTTCCGGTAAAAAGGATGCCATCATTGAGGCAGGAGAGGAAAGTACGCTTTCCTATATTGTATTTCCTTAATGGAAGGCGAAAGGAAGGAGAAAACTATTATGGAAAAAACAATGGAGAAAATTGTGGCATTGGCCAAAGCGAGAGGGTTTGTGTATCCCGGTTCGGAGATTTACGGAGGTCTGGCAAATACCTGGGATTACGGAAATCTCGGCGTGGAATTGAAGAATAATGTAAAAAAAGCCTGGTGGCAGAAATTTGTCACTGAAAATCCTTACAATGTAGGCGTGGACTGTGCAATTTTAATGAATCCGCAGACCTGGGTGGCTTCCGGTCATTTAGGCGGTTTCTCAGATCCGCTTATGGACTGTAAAGAGTGTCATGAGCGTTTTCGTGCCGATAAGATCATAGAAGATTATGCACAGGAGAAGAATATTACGCTGGAGAGTCCCATCGACGGCTGGAGTCAGCAGCAGATGAAGGATTTTGTGGAAGAGAATAACATTCCCTGTCCTACCTGCGGAAAACATAATTTTACGGATATCAGACAGTTCAACCTGATGTTTAAGACTTTTCAGGGAGTTACCGAAGATGCAAAAAATACGGTATACTTGAGACCGGAAACAGCGCAGGGTATCTTTGTAAACTTTAAAAACGTACAGAGAACCTCCCGGAAAAAGATACCTTTCGGTATTGCGCAGATCGGAAAATCTTTCCGAAATGAAATTACGCCGGGTAACTTTACCTTCCGCACCAGAGAGTTTGAACAGATGGAACTGGAATTTTTCTGCGAGCCAGGAAGCGACCTGGAGTGGTTCCAGTATTGGCGCGGTTTCTGCCGTGACTGGCTGCTTTCTCTGGGCATCAAAGAGGAGGAGATGCGCCTCAGAGACCATGATCCCGCAGAACTTGCATTCTACTCCAAGGGAACCACGGACATTGAGTTCTTATTCCCCTTCGGCTGGGGTGAACTGTGGGGCATTGCGGACAGGACCGACTATGACCTGACGCAGCATCAGAATACCTCCGGCGAAGATTTATCTTACTTCGACGATGTCAAAAATGAAAGATACGTACCCTATGTCATTGAGCCGTCTCTGGGAGCTGACCGCGTGGTTTTGGCTTTCCTTTGTGCTGCCTATGACGAAGAGGAAATCGGAGAAGGAGACGTGCGCACCGTCTTGCATTTCCATCCGGCGCTTGCCCCTGTGAAGATCGGTGTGCTGCCTTTATCCAAGAAACTGGGCGAAGGCGCGGAAAAGATCTATACACAGTTATCCAGGAAATACAACTGTGAATATGACGACAGAGGGAACATCGGCAAGCGATACAGAAGACAGGATGAAATCGGAACGCCATTCTGTGTTACTTACGATTTTGATTCCGAAACCGACAACTGTGTGACAGTCCGTTTCCGTGATTCCATGGAACAGGAGCGTATTCCGATTTCGCAGTTGGATGCTTATTTTGCGGACAAATTTGATTTTTAAGGACATAAATAATCCGGGAAAGGACAACTGATAAACGATGAAACGATATGGTGTGAACGAATTAAGACGCATGTTTCTTGAATTTTTTGAAAGCAAGGATCATTTGAAGATGAAAAGTTTTTCTCTGGTGCCGCACAATGACAACAGTCTATTGTTGATCAATTCCGGTATGGCGCCGCTTAAGCCTTATTTTACAGGACAGGAGATACCGCCGAAGCGCCGGGTGACGACCTGTCAGAAATGTATCCGTACGGGAGATCTGGAGAATGTAGGCAAGACGGCAAGACACGGTACCTTTTTTGAAATGCTGGGAAACTTTTCCTTTGGGGATTATTTCAAAAAAGAAGCAATTGCATGGTGCTGGGAGTTTTTGACAGAAGTAGTCGGTCTGGATGCGGACAGGCTTTATCCTTCGATCTATGTGGATGATGACGAAGCTTTTGAAATCTGGAACAAAGATATCGGCATCGCACCGGAAAGAATTTATCGTTTCGGAAAGGCGGATAATTTCTGGGAGCATGGCTCCGGTCCCTGCGGACCCTGTTCCGAGGTCTATTATGACCGCGGAGAACAGTACGGCTGTGGAAAACCGGACTGTACGGTAGGATGTGACTGCGACCGCTATATGGAGATTTGGAACAATGTCTTTACCCAGTTTGATAATGACGGGAAAGGTAATTATACGGAACTGTCACAGAAAAATATTGATACCGGTATGGGACTGGAGAGACTGGCGTCTGTTGTACAGGATGTGGATTCTATTTTCGATGTGGATACGGTTCTTGCCCTTCGTACAAAAGTGTGCGAAATTGCGGGTGTATCCTATAAGGAAAATTATGATACGGACGTATCTATTCGTATCATTACCGACCATATTCGTTCCGCTACTTTTATGATCTCTGACGGTATCATGCCTTCCAACGAAGGCCGCGGCTATGTCCTTAGGCGCATTATCAGAAGGGCAGCGCGTCAGGGACGTAAACTTGGAATTCGAGATACTTTTTTAGCCAACCTGAGCAATACTGTCATCGAAGGCTCTAAAGACGGTTATCCGGAGCTGGATGAGAAGAAAGAGTTTATCTTCAATGTACTGACTCAGGAAGAAAATAAATTCAATAAAACTATCGACCAGGGTCTGTCCATTTTAGCGGAAATGGAAGAGAGCATGGAAAAAGAGGGCAAAAAGGAATTATCCGGTGAGGATACGTTTAAATTATATGATACTTATGGATTCCCGATCGATCTGACCAAAGAGATTCTGGAGGAGAAAGGTTTTACCGTAGATGAGGCCGGTTTCAAGGCAGCGATGGAAGAACAGAAAGTCAAGGCCAGAAAAGCCCGTAAAGTAACCAATTATATGGGGGCCGACGTGACCGTATACGAATCCATAGACCCCGGTGTGACCTCCGTATTTGTAGGTTATGACAGATTGGTACATGATTCTAAAATATCCGTCCTGACAACGGAAACGGAAGTGGTAGAAGCCTTGACGGACGGTGAGATCGGAACGATTTTTGTGGATGAGACGCCTTTTTATGCAACCATGGGCGGACAGGTCGGTGATATCGGCATGATCCGCAGTGCAGATGGTGCATTTCAAGTAGAAGAAACCGTTAAACTTTTGGGCGGTAAAGTAGGACATATCGGACGTGTAACTTCCGGTATGTTTAAGAATGGCGATACCGTCACTTTGGAAGTGGATGCGGAAAGAAGAAACGACACCTGTAAAAACCACAGTGCAACCCACCTTTTACAGAAAGCGCTGCGTATGGTACTGGGCAGCCATGTGGAACAGGCGGGTTCCTATAATGATGGTGAGAGACTGCGTTTCGACTTTTCTCATTTCTCTGCTATGACGCCGGAGGAACTTTCAAAGGTGGAACAGATCGTCAATGAAAAGATTGCGGAAAATATTCCTGTTGTGACAAAGATCATGACTGTGGAAGAGGCCAAAAAGACCGGAGCAATGGCGCTTTTTGGTGAGAAATACGGAGAGAAAGTCCGCGTTGTGGAAATGGGTGAGTTTTCCAAAGAGTTCTGCGGCGGGACCCATGTCGGAAACACGGGCATGATCTCTTCTTTCAAAATCATATCGGAGAACGGTGTGGCAGCCGGTGTCAGAAGGATCGAGGCGCTGACCGGCAAAGGTGTAACGAAATATTATGCGGAATTGGAAGCAAAGATAGAGGAAGCCTCAAAGTTATTAAAAACGACGCCGGCCAACCTGGTTGACCGATGTGGTCATTTGATGGCGGAATTAAAGGAATTGCAGAGTGAAAACGAATCCTTAAAGAGCAAGGCCGCTAAGGACGCTTTAGGGGACGTTATGGATCAGGTGAAGGAAGTGAAGGGGATGAAACTCCTGGCTGCCAAGGTATCCGGCGTGGATATGAACGGTCTGCGTGACCTGGGCGACCAGTTGAAAGAGAAACTGGGCGAAGGAGTTGTGGTCCTGGCTTCCGACAAGGACGGAAAAGTGAACCTGATTGCCATGGCAACAGAGGGCGCTATGGCAAAAGGCGCTCATGCAGGCAACCTGATCAAAGGCATTGCCGGTCTTGTTGGCGGCGGTGGCGGCGGCCGTCCGAATATGGCACAGGCAGGCGGTAAGAATCCGGCAGGTATGGATGCAGCCATCGAGGAAAGTGCAAAGGTACTGGAGGGGCAGTTACAATAGAAGGTATTTGAAAGGAGATGGGGTTATGTCATATATTGACATCATGAAGGAAAAAGCAAGAAGCGATAAAAAGACCATCGTTTTGCCGGAAACAAACGATAAAAGAACGTTGATCGCGGCAGCTCATATTATGGAGGAAGGCATTGCCAATATCATCATGGTGGGCAACGAAGAGAAGATTTTGGACGGTGCCGGTTGGTTGGAAGTAGAGCTTGATGGGGTTACGATTATTGATCCGGAAAAAACGGAGAAGCTGGATGAGTATGTAAACTTGCTTTATGAAACCAGAAAGGGCAAAGGAATGACGCCCGAGAAAGCCAGAGAAATCCTGTTAAGTGATTATCTGACCTTTGGCGTGATCATGGTAAAGGCAAATGATGCGGACGGTATGGTAGCAGGCGCTTGCCATGCTACTGCGGACACGCTGCGTCCTGCATTACAGATTCTGAAAACGGCTCCCGGCGTCAAACTGGTATCCGGCTTCTTTATTTTGGATGTACCGAATTGTACGTTTGGTGAAAACGGCACCTTTTTGTTTGCGGACTGTGGTTTGAATCAAGATCCGACGGCGGAGGAACTGGCTGCGATTGCCGATACATCGGCTAAGAGTTTTAAGAGCCTTGTGGGGGCCAAGCCGATCATTGCCATGTTATCGCATTCCACGAAAGGAAGTGCCAAACATCCGTTGGTGGATAAAATGGTAGAGGCTACCAGGATTGCCCATGAACAATATCCGCATCTTTGTATTGACGGCGAATTACAAAGCGATGCCGCACTGGTGCCGCAGGTTGCCAAATCCAAGGCACCCGGCAGTGAGGTGGCAGGGAAGGCAAATGTCCTGATCTTCCCGAATCTGGATAGCGGCAACATTGGATATAAACTGGTACAGAGACTTGGAAAAGCGGAAGCCTACGGTCCCATGCTGCAGGGGATTGCCAAACCGGTCAACGATCTATCCCGCGGCTGTTCCTGGGAAGATATCGTTGGTGTTGTAGCCCTGACCGCGGTACAGGCACAGCTTGCTTAGATTATAAAAGGAGATAAAACATGAACATATTAGTCATTAATTGTGGAAGTTCTTCCTTGAAATTTCAATTGATCGACGCGGTAACGGAAGAAATGATTGCAAAGGGCTTGTGTGAGCGTATCGGTATCGAAGGAAGTCAGCTTGTTTATGAGCCTACAGGAAAAGACAAGGTAGTAACAGTTACGCCTATGGAGGATCATACACAGGCTGTTAAATTGGTCCTTCAGGCATTGACCGATGATAAAACGGGAGTTGTGAAAGATCTGTCTGAAATCGGTGCCGTAGGACACCGTATCGTGCATGGGGGTGAAAAGTTTTCCGCTTCTACCTTGATCACGGAGGATGTGATAAAGGCTATTACCGATTGCAATGAATTGGCGCCACTTCATAATCCTGCAAATCTGATCGGTATTGCCGCTTGTAAGGAACTGATGCCGGACACCCCGATGGTGGCGGTTTTTGATACGGCATTCCATCAAACCATGCCCAAAGAAGCATTTTTATATGGGATTCCCTATGAATATTACGAGAAATACAGAGTGAGAAGATATGGATTTCATGGGACAAGCCATTCCTATGTTTCCCATAGGGCAGCAGAACTCCTGGGACAAAAATATGAAGATTTAAAATTGATCGTCTGTCACCTGGGAAACGGGGCCAGCGTATCTGCAGTGAAAAACGGAAAGTGTGTCGATACTTCTATGGGACTTACACCCTTGGAAGGCCTGATCATGGGGACCCGCAGCGGCGATATCGATCCTGCGATCATCGAATTTATTGCGCATAAAGAAAACAAGTCCATAGATGAGATCATGACGATTCTGAATAAGAAGTCGGGTGTACTGGGACTTTCCGGGAATCTTTCCTCCGATTTCAGGGACTTGCAGGCTGCTTATGAAAAAGGGGATGAGGCAGGGATCCGTACCATTGAGACCTTTGCCTATCGTGTGACAAAATATATCGGCGCTTATACGGCAGCCATGAACGGTGTAGATGCCATCTGCTTTACAGCCGGACTTGGCGAGAATAATGCCTTCATGAGGAGTCTGATCTGCAGCCGTCTTGGCTATCTTGGTGTGACTTTGGATGAGGAATTGAATGCAAAACGCGGTGAAGATCTGGTGATTACCACAGCGGACTCTAAGGTAAAGGTGCTGATGATTCCCACTAATGAAGAACTTGCAATTGCAAGAGAGACTTATGCAAAAATTTGTGGTTGACAAACCAGGGTACCCTATGTATAATAATCAGAGTGTGAATAGGAGCTTGCTATGTTCATAAACCTGACTGATGTATTAACATCCGAAGACGAAGTGATGACGACACAGGCAGATGTAGATATGACAGAAGTTCGTGTCGGAGAGGAAGTTTTCCCGATTCTTAAGAAGTCACCTGTTTGTTTTACTTTTACCAATATCGGTAAAAATAAGGCGGCAATTGACGGACAGGCAGAAATCACTTTAGCCATGAATTGTGACAGATGTTTGCAACCTGTAGAAGAGAAACTAACGCTTCGGTTTTCCGGAGAGGTGCAAGCACCTGATACAGTTTCGGATTCATCTGAAGAGGAGGATGAATACCAGAGCTTTATGGGGGGTTATCAGTTAGACGTAGAAGGATTACTGAACAATGAGATCATAATCAACTGGCCAAGGAAAGTACTGTGTAAGCCGGATTGTAAAGGTATATGTATGCAGTGCGGTAAGGATTTGAATACGGGAACCTGTGAATGTGACACCTTTGTTCCCGATCCCCGGATGGCAGTGATAAAAGATATCTTTAACGCGAATAAGGAGGTGTAACGATGTCTATTTGTCCTAAGAACAAATCTTCCAAAGGAAGAAGAGATAAGAGAAGAGCAAACTGGAAAATGAGTGCTCCTACATTGGTAAAATGTAGCAAATGTGGTGCATTAATGGTACCTCACAGAGTATGTAAGAAATGCGGCACATACAACAAAAAAGAAATTATTGCAGTAGACTAGGTTGAAAATTGCAGTTGAAAAGTGAAAGTGCTCTTAACATTGGATAAATGCAATGTTAGGGCGCTTTTTTATTTTGTGCCCGTTCTTTTTTCTCCTAAAAACTTGATTTTTATACCGTGGTTTAGTATATTAATATAAGATGCTTATGAGAGACTGGGGAAGTTTGTATGAGGTGCGATTCCACAGTTTAAAGGAAGGAAGTGTGAGGCCGGCATGGGAGAATTTGCAAACGTAGCAGTGGATGCGATGGGCGGCGATAATGCGCCGAAGGAAATCGTAAAAGGCGCCGTAGACGCGGTCAATGAATCCCGGAAAGTAAAAGTTTACCTGGTGGGACAGGAAGAGGTGTTGAAAGCGGAACTTGCCGGATATACCTATCCGGAAGAACAGCTTGTGATTGTTCCCGCAAGCGAGATCATAGAAACCGCAGAACCTCCTGTGATGGCAATCCGTAAGAAGAAAGATTCTTCCCTGGTAAAGGCACTTAATCTTGTAAAAGACGGCACTTGTGACGCTTATGTATCGGCGGGAAGTACCGGTGCAACCTTAGTGGGCGGACAAGTTATCGTTGGGCGGATCAAAGGAGTGGAAAGACCTCCGCTTGCGCCGGTGATTCCGACAGAGAACGGCTGTGCTTTACTGATAGACTGCGGTGCGAATGTGGACGCAAGACCCTCTCATCTGGTGCAGTTTGCGAAGATGGGCTCTATTTATATGGAAAATGTCATGGGTGTGAAAAATCCGAAAGTCGGGATCGTCAATATCGGTGCGGAAGAAGAAAAGGGCAATGCGCTGGTGAAAGAGACTTTTCCTCTTTTGAAAAACTGTCCCGACATTAATTTTATCGGTAGTATAGAGGCAAGGGATATTCCTGCAGGTCTGGCGGACGTCGTCGTATGCGAGGCCTTTGTCGGTAATGTTATTTTGAAATTGTATGAAGGAGTCGGCGGCACCTTGATCAATATGGTAAAAGCAGGTATGATGACTTCCCTGCGCAGCAAAATAGGGGCGCTTTTAGTAAAACCGGCTCTAAAAGAAACATTGAAAGTTTTTGATCTGGAGCAGTATGGCGGTGCACCGATGCTTGGTTTGAATGGCTTGGTTGTCAAGACACATGGCAGTTCAAAATCGGTGGAGATCAAGAACTCTATTTTACAGTGTATCGCATTTAAAGAACAGAGAATCAATGAAAAAATAAAGGAAAAGATCACTGTACAGGATTAAGAAAGGCTGGCTGCACATATGGAATTTGAGAAATTGAAACAGGTCATTGCTGATGTTTTAAACGTAGATCCGGAAGAGATAACGATGGAAACTACTTTTATGGAAGATCTGGGGGCAGATTCACTGGATATTTTCCAAATCGTCATGGGAATCGAAGAGGAGTTTGATCTGGAGATCCCGGCGGAAAAAGTAGAGCGTATTGCAACAGTGGAAGAAGCGGTTCATTTAATCATGGATTCCAGGGATTCCGCAATATAAGAAAGTATGTGAGTGCAAGTCAGGCTGCCTGGCCTGACTTTTTTTTGAGGAAGAGGTATGGTTATATAGATGATACAAAAATCTTTAGAGGAATTAGAAAAAAAAATAGGCTATGTTTTTAAGGACAAAAATCTGCTCAAACAGGCCCTGACCCACAGTTCCTTTGCAAATGAGCAGAAGATCAATAAATTTGATGATTATGAGCGATTAGAATTTCTGGGTGATGCCGTACTGGAATTGGTATCCAGTGAATTCCTTTTTCAAGAAAACTTATCTATGACGGAAGGGCAGTTGACGAAACTTCGTGCATCCATTGTATGTGAATCGGCGCTGGCCTATTGTGCGAGAGAGTTTGGAGTGGAAGAATATATCCTGCTTGGCAGAGGGGAAGAGATAACCGGTGGCAGAAACAGGGATTCTATTATTTCTGACGTGATGGAAGCCATTATCGGAGCAATTTATCTGGACAGTGGGATGGAACAGGCAGTGAACTATATTCGACGTTTTATTCTGTCGGATTTAGAGCATAAAAAATTGTTCTATGATGCCAAGACAATCTTACAGGAGGTTGTACAGCGTGATAATAAAGGAAATCTTCATTATGAACTTTTAAGTGAAGAAGGTCCCGACCATGATAAGCTATTTGTTGTGGAGGCCAGAATTGATGACAGAAAGATCGGGACGGGTTCAGGCAGGACGAAAAAAGCTGCGGAACAGAAAGCGGCTTTTGAAGCGCTCGGACGTTTTAACGTAAATTGATAAGGCATGGTGTTGATATGTATTTAAAAAATATTGAGGTACAGGGATTTAAATCTTTTGCAAATAAAATTAATTTTAAATTTCACAACGGTATTACAGGGATCGTAGGACCTAACGGCAGCGGCAAGAGCAATGTTGCGGATGCTGTCAGATGGGTGCTTGGCGAGCAGCGCATTAAGCAGCTTCGCGGCGCTTCTATGCAGGATGTCATTTTTTCCGGTACGGAGCTGCGTAAGCCCCTTGGTTCTGCCTTTGTAGCAATTACGCTGGACAATTCCGACCATCAGCTTGCCATCGATTATGATGAGGTTACGGTATCCAGAAGGTTGTATCGTTCCGGCGAAAGTGAATATATGATCAACGGTACGATCTGCCGACTGAAGGATGTCAATGAATTGTTTTATGATACCGGTATCGGTAAAGAAGGTTATTCCATCATCGGTCAGGGGCAGATTGACAAGATCTTAAGCGGTAAGCCGGAAGAACGCCGCGAACTTTTTGATGAAGCGGCAGGTATCGTAAAATTCAAACGGAGAAAGTATGCCGCCCAGAAGAAACTGGAGGATGAAAAGCAAAACCTGATCCGTGTCAATGATATTTTAGCGGAATTAGAGAAACAGATCGAGCCTTTAGAGAAGCAATCCGAAAAGGCCAAGGTCTATTTAAAGAAAAAAGAAGAATTAAAAACCCTGGATGTCAATGTTTTTCTGGTAGAGAACATCAAAATAAAAGAGCAGTTAGACTCGGCAGATGAAAAACTGCAGATCGCCAATACCGATTTGGAAGATACAACACAAAAATACGAAAGCATTAAAGAAGAATATGAGCAGATAGAAAGCCGGATAGAATTGCTCGATCAGGAGATTGAAAAAGCGCGTGCAACCCTTACGGATACAGGTGTTATGCGTTCCAAACTGGAAGGTGAGATCAATGTATTAAAGGAGCAGATCAATTCGGCGCAGGGGAATGAGGAACATCTGCGAAACAGAATCGAGACCATTCAGACGGTAATTCATGGGAAGAATCAGGAAAAGGAAGGTCTTTTACAAGAGAAAGAAGAAATTGATGAAAAGCTGACTGCTTTGGAACAGACGAGAGAAGAAGCAAGAGGGCTGTTGGAAGAAGTTCAAAACAGGATCGAAGCGTTGAATTCCCAGATTGAAGAAGGGAAAAATACGATTATTGATGCGCTGAATAACCGTGCTACCATTAAATCCAAAATAGGTCGGTTTGATACAATGCTGGAGCAGATTCAGATTCGGAAAGCGGAGCTGAATTCTAGGTTGCTGCGTGCCAAGTCTGATGAAGCCGCACAGGCAGCAACCATCAAGAATCTGGAAGAAGAGTTTGAGAGGGTAAGCAAAGCCATTCAGGATCTGAATGACGAGCAGGAAGTATTGGAAGAAAAACTTGCCGGCATGCGGGAAGAATTGGCGAACAAAGACCAGAAACTTCGTGATACGCAGGTATCCTATCATCAGGAAAAATCCAAACTGGAAGCGCTTTCCAATTTGACGGAGCGTTATGAAGGTTACGGCGGCGCTGTCAAAGCAGTCATGGAGCATAAATCGGAGGAAAAGGGAATTATCGGCGTTGTGGCAGATATCATACAGGTAGATGCCAAATATGAGACCGCTATCGAAGTGGCGTTGGGCGGCAATATCCAAAATATCGTCACAGAAGACGAAGAAACCGCCAAACGCATGATTGCCCATCTTAAAAAGACCAAGGCAGGACGTGCTACTTTCCTGCCCCTTACCAGCATCAAAAACCCTCAGGAATTTAAGAATGAAGAAGCGCTTCATGAAAAGGGTGTTATCGGCATGGCTGATGAGCTGGTAAAAATCGATAAAAAGTATAAGGATGTTGCAAAATCCCTGCTGGGCAGGATCGTGGTCGTTGATAATGTAGACAATGCGGTGAAGATTGCAGGGAAATACCAATACAGCATCCGTATGGTGACGATTGAAGGGGAATTGTTGGTTCCGGGCGGCGCCATCAGCGGAGGTACTTTTAAAAACAACAGCAACCTGTTAGGCCGGCGCCGTGAGATGGAAGCATTAGAGAAAAAGGTAAAAGAGTATGTCATAGAAATTGACAGAATCTTAGAAGACATCGAGCAGACCAAGGCTGCGAGAAACAAACTGCGTCTTGCCATAGAAGATATTAAAGGACAGCTTCAGAGGAAGTTTATTGAACAGAATACTGCAAGGCTCAATGTAAGCCAGGCAAGAGAGCGTAAAGATGAAGCGGCGGAAGGTTCCGAAGAACTGCGGACGGAAGAGCAGGACCTGGATGCTCAGATAAAAGAAATTCAGGAGAGTAAAAGCAATATCATTAAGGAATTGGAAGATTCCGAGAAATTAGAGAAAGATATGGAAGAGCGCATAGGCGTATTTCAGGGTCAGCTGGAGGAAGAGCGGACAAAAGAGTCCGAGCAGTCTGCCAAAGTTTCCGAATGGGATGTGGAAGTCGAGAAGATGCGTCAGGCAGCGGACTTCCATAAACAGAATGTAGACCGTATCATGGGTGAAATTGAGCGCTATGAGTTGGAATTACAGGAAGTAAAGGACGGACTTGAGCTTGGTAAGGAAGAGATCGAGCGCAAAAAGGAAAACATTCTGGAAATAGAAAAAACAATTTTGGCTTCTCATACGACCCAGTCCGATACAGAGCTTAAGCTAAAGGAAGATATTTCTTCTAAAGAAGAATTATCCGCTAAGCAGAAAAACTTTTTTACGGAGAGAGAGGCTCTTTCAAAGCAGATCAGCTCCTTGGACAAAGAAGTTTATCGATTAAACAGCCAGAAAGAAAAATTAGAAGAATCTATTGAATCTCAGATTAATTACATGTGGGATGAATATGAAATTACTTTGTCGGATGCATCTGCCATGCGTGATGAAGAAATGACAGACTTGTCAGCGATGAAGAAGTCAATTTCAGGTTTAAAGGATGAAATCAGAAAATTAGGGGATGTTAATGTCAATGCCATTGAAGATTACAAGAATCTGATGGAGCGTTATACTTTCTTAAAGACACAACATGACGACTTGGTAGAGGCTGAGCAGACGTTGCTTGGCATTATTGAAGAGTTGGATACTTCTATGAGAAAGCAGTTCAATGAAAAATTTTCTGAAATCAACAAAGAGTTCGACAAGGTATTCAAAGAATTGTTCGGAGGCGGAAAAGGAACGTTAGAGCTAATAGAAGATGAGGATGTGTTAGAGGCGGGGATCCGTATCATTGCCCAACCACCGGGGAAAAAGCTGGTCAATATGATGCAGATGTCAGGCGGAGAGAAATCCCTGACGGCAATCTGTCTGTTATTTGCCATCCAGAATTTAAAACCTTCTCCGTTCTGTCTGCTGGATGAGATTGAAGCGGCACTTGATGAGAATAATGTAGGACGGTTTGCAAAATACTTACATAAGCTGACAAAGAATACACAGTTTATTGTAATTACCCACAGGCGCGGTACCATGGAAAAAGCTGACAGACTGTATGGTATTACGATGCAGGAAAAGGGTATTTCTACGCTGGTAAGCGTAAATCTGATCGATAAGGAATTAGATGATTGATGAGTGAAGAGAAAAAAAGTTTTTTTGGCAGATTAAAAGAAGGTTTATCCAAGACAAGAGATAATATCGTGCGCGGAATTGATTCCGTATTCAGCGGATTCTCCAATATTGACGAAGATTTCTATGAAGAACTGGAAGAAATCCTGATCATGGGTGATATCGGAGTAAATGCAACAGGAGAAATTCTGGACAAACTTCGCATGCAGGTAAAAGAAAACCATATTAAAGAACCTGAAGAATGTAAGGATTTTCTGATCCAAAACATCAAAGATCAGATGCAGGTTGGGGAAACTGCCTACGAGTTTGAAAAGAAGCAGTCCATTATCCTGGTAGTCGGGGTCAATGGAGTGGGAAAAACGACTTCCGTCGGGAAATTGGCAGGTAAGTTAAAGGCTCAGAATAAGAAGGTGCTGATTGCGGCAGCGGACACTTTCCGCGCGGCAGCAGGTGAACAGTTGGCTGAATGGGCACACCGTGCAGGGGTAGACATCATCGGCGGCAACGAAGGCTCCGATCCGGCGAGTGTGATCTTTGATGCCGTGACCGCAGCCAAGGCAAGAAATGTAGATGTTCTTTTATGTGATACGGCGGGAAGGCTTCATAACAAAAAGAATCTTATGGAAGAACTGAAAAAGATCAATCGTATCATTGATAAGGAATTTCCAAATGCTCACAGAGAAAATCTAGTAGTCTTAGATGGTACGACAGGTCAAAATGCCCTTCAACAGGCGAAAGAGTTTAAAGGAGCAACAGATTTGACCGGCATCATCCTGACCAAGATGGATGGAACATCCAAAGGTGGTATTGCGGTAGCGATCCAGTCGGAATTGCAGATTCCGGTGAAATATATCGGAGTAGGAGAAACCATTGAAGATTTACAGAAGTTTGATGCGGATCAGTTTGTAAATGCACTATTCGATATGGAGGATTGAGCAGAAATGAAAGAAGAAAAGATGTCGCTTGATAAGTTTGAGGAAGCATATGAGGTTGTAAAGCAGGTCACTATGGAAACGAAATTGGTCTACAGTGATTATTTCAGTGCGCAGACAGGCGGCAAAATTTATTTAAAACCGGAAAATATGCAATTTACGGGAGCATATAAGCTGCGCGGAGCATATTATAAGCTGAGTACCCTGACAGATGAAGACAGGCAGAAGGGCCTGATCACGGCTTCGGCCGGCAATCATGCACAGGGCGTGGCATATGCGGCGAAATGCTACGGAGTAAAGGCAGCGATTGTAATGCCCAACACGACACCGCTCATTAAAGTGAACCGGACCAAAAGCTACGGCGCTGAAGTTATCCTGTATGGGGATGTCTATGATGAAGCATGTGCGCATGCCTATAAACTGGCAGAAGAGAAAGGCTATACTTTTGTGCATCCATTTGACGATCTGAATGTGGCAACCGGACAGGGAACCATCGCAATGGAGATCATTAAAGAACTGCCGTTAGTAGATTATATTCTGGTGCCGATCGGCGGCGGCGGTCTTGCCGCAGGGGTCTCTACCCTTGCCAAATTGCTGAATCCTAAGATTCGGGTGATCGGTGTGGAACCTGCAGGAGCCAACTGTATGCAGGAGTCCTTTAAGGCCGGAAAAGTAGTAACACTGGAGCACGTAAATACCATTGCGGACGGTACGGCAGTGAAAACGCCGGGCAGTACTATTTTTCCGTATGTCAGCCAAAATCTGGATGATATCATAACTGTCGAGGATGAAGAACTGGTCGTGGCATTTTTGGATATGGTTGAAAATCATAAGATGATCGTGGAAAATTCCGGTCTTTTGACTGTGGCGGCGCTCAAGCATCTGGATCTGAAGAATAAAAAAGCAGTTTCCATCTTAAGCGGCGGTAATATGGACGTGATCACCATGTCTTCTGTAGTGCAGCAGGGACTTGTCCTGCGTGACAGAATCTTTTCCGTATCGGTACTGCTTCCCGATAGACCGGGTGAATTGTCCAGAGTATCCGATGTGATCGCGAAACAGAGCGGAAATGTTATTAAACTGGAGCATAATCAGTTTGTATCGATCAACAGAAATGCAGCCGTGGAGCTTCGGATCACGATGGAGGCCTACGGAACAGAACATAAGAATCAGATCATCAAAGCGCTTAAAGAAAACGGATATAGACCGGAACTGGTTCGTGCCAGCATTTAGAAAAGGAATATTTTGTTACATAGTTCACATACTGATAAAGAGGTATGGTTCATCATGAAAATAGAGCTGTTAAAAAAATATGTTATTATAACGGTTAGCGCCTTCATCTACGCAGCGGCAGTCAGCCTGTTTATTGATCCCAACAATATGGCTCCCGGCGGGGTGACCGGCATTGCCATTATCATAAGCAGATTTGTGCAGATGGAGACCGGTACGTTGATCTTTCTGTTTAACATTCCGATTCTGCTGTTTGCGATCTGGAAGTTTGGCATTCGGTTTACTATATCAACTATTTATGCTACGGCGCTTATTTCCATATTTGCCAATATTTTAGCTCCCTTGGGTGCGGCAACGAATGATATACTATTGGCAGCCTTATCCGGCGGCGTATTATATGCGGTATCGATTGGTATGATCATGAAATCCGGCGCCACTACCGGCGGAATGGATATTGTTGTAAAATGGCTGCGGCTGAAGTTTCCGTATTTGAAGACAGGAGTGCTTTTTTTTATCACGGATGTTATAATCATATGTGCATCGGGAATTGTTTTCAGGGATATTGATGCAGCTCTGTATGCAGGAATTACTGTAATCATAAGTTCCTTTGTGCTGGATATTGTTTTGTACGGTAAAGATGAGGCGAAATTACTGTATATCATCAGTGACAAACCTGCCAAGATCACGGAAAGGATCTTAGAGGAACTGGATATCGGAGTAACACATATAGAAGGGCGAGGCGCTTATAGCGGCAAGGAGAAAAAAGTGCTGATGTGCGTGGCAAAAAAACAGGTTTCTCCTCAAGTAGAAGATATTGTCAGGGAAGAAGATGCAGATGCTTTTATGGTGATCACCAGTGCGACGGAGATTTACGGTGAGGGATATAAAAGTTATTTCAGCGATAGAATTTAGGGGATTGGGTATTTATGCAGGATAATAATTTACGGATGAAAATGAATGGGAAAAGACGAAGGAGAAGAGAAATCGGTATTCTGTTTACCTCCATCATTCTCTGTCTGATCACACTTTTTACGATTACGGTCTGTATGATCATGGTTTTCAGATACCGTACCGTGCAGGCACAAAACGTGGAAGTTATGAATGAATTGGAAGAACTGCAAGATACTTTTACGCAAGAAGAAGTAGACGCAATGCTTGAGAAAAGAACGGAAGAAGCTGCTCTTTTGGCATCGGAAGAAACACAGGAAGAAATTCTAGAGAAGATGAAGGAATTGATGCAATCCGGTGATGGCACGCTCAATATGCTCCGATATTTCTATCCTGATGAGATCGTAGTTGTGGATAACAGTCAATATCTTTTTTTTCCGATACTGGACACATTAAAAGCGCATACATATCTGCCGGAGAACTTTGTTAAGACCGATGATGATCTCTTAGAATACTATGAAGATGGCAAACTGATATCCCATAAAGGGATCGATGTATCCAGATATCAGGAAAAGATCGATTGGGAAGAAGTCGCGAAGGATGATGTGGAATATGCTTTTATCAGAGTAGGCATTCGTGGATACACGGAAGGGGATATTAC
Organism: Lachnospiraceae bacterium; assembly: GCA_022510585.1. GTDB lineage: Bacteria > Bacillota > Clostridia > Lachnospirales > Lachnospiraceae > UBA3282. The sequence goes on along the minus strand of JAFLTF010000007.1, from coordinate 24,528 downwards.
AGAAGACCCTAATTTTGAATCCAATATCAAAGGGGCACTTCGTAATAATATTGAGACAGGCATTTATTTTTTTACACAGGCAACCAGTGTTGAGGAGGCCAAAGAAGAAGCCCAGTTCGTTCTGGATGCCATTGAGCCTTATAACGTAACTTATCCCGTAGTGTTGGATGTGGAAGCAGTATCGGCCAAGAATGCCAGAACTGCCGACTTAACGAAAGAAGAACGTACGGAATATGCAATAGCTTTTTGTGAGATGATTAAAGGTGCAGGATATACACCAATGATTTACGGCAATCTAAAAACTTTTTTGATTATGCTGGATATGGAGCAGCTTGAGGAATATGATAAATGGCTTGCCCAATACGATACGGAGCTTTACTTCCCATATGCTTTCAAAGTATGGCAGTATACTGATGAGGGAAACATATCCGGTATTAGTACAGACGTAGATATCAATATCAGTTTCGGAGATTTTGGAGACTGAGAATTATCATCTGATGGGTGGTCGAAAGGGGTACGATTATTGGATGAAAAAAATTTGGAACAGTATGAAAAGACAGGATTTTTGACAGAACCTTTTAAACTGTTCCATATCAAGGATTGTGTAGAAAAGGAATTCCCGTTTCATTATCATGATTTCTACAAGATCATATATTTTGTGGACGGTAATGTGAGTTATAAAATAGAAGGAAAGACCTATCAGCTCAAATCTCATGATTTTATTCTGGTAGACTATAATGCGATTCATAAACCGGAAATCGATAGTGATATTCCTTATGAGCGTTATATCATTTATTTGTCCGAGGAGTTTATGAAGCATGAAAACGGAGCAGATGAAAGTCTGGCCCATTGTTTTGAACTGGCAAGGCAGAATCGGAATCAGGTGGTCCATTTCGCACCGGGCAGTTATGAGGATATACTTAGCTGCTTGATGCGGATAGAACAGGAAGGACAAGCAAAACAGGCATTTTTAAACGACAGGATGCTGGAGGCAGCATTTCTTCAGTTTATGGTATTGTTTAATAGGGCATGCATTGCACAGCCGAAGGCTTTTATTACGACAGCAGTTTATAATGAGAAGATCGTGGATGTTATTTCTTACATTCAGGAACATTTGACGGAAGAACTCAATATTGATCTTCTGGCGGGACATTTTTTTGTGAGTAA
>JAFLTF010000007.1:16712-23261 GCA_022510585.1 Lachnospiraceae bacterium | reverse complement strand
ATTTGACGGAAGAACTCAATATTGATCTTCTGGCGGGACATTTTTTTGTGAGTAAGTATTATTTGATGCGCATGTTCAAGGAAGCAACAGGATATTCGATCCATCAATACATCAATGAAAAGAGGATTCTAGAAGCCAGAAGAAGGCTAATGGCAGGCGTACCGGCCTCCAAGGTCTGTTATGACTGCGGTTTTTCTGATTATTCTACATTTGCCAGGCGATTTAAAGCAATTGTAGGAGCAGCGCCGTCTTCTTTTATACAAAATGGCGAGAAAATGCAATGATAAATCACATATCCTGACATATGAGGGAATATTTTATGAAAAGAGCTATATATAAAATATTATTATACTGTATAACGATTGTTTTGTTGACAGGATGCGGTGTGCGCAGTGAACAGATTGAAGAACAGCCGGAAATTATCGATGAGTCGGTTTCAGATAAGGAAGAGTCCTTTGACGATCTGCTTGTAAGCGATGATATAGATGCGGAAGACGAAATAGAAACAGAAGCAGATGCGGAAGCGGTAGTTGAGACAGAAGCAGAAGAGGATCCAGAAGCAGAGGCTGAAACGGAGCCGGAAACAGATGCAGATGTGGAAGCAAAAGTTGAAACAGAATCAGATGTAGAAGCGGAAGCTGATACACAGGGTAGTGAGCAGGGACAGGGAAGATTAATTGTCATTGATGCAGGGCATCAGCAGAAAGGTAACTCCGATAAAGAACCTGTAGCTCCCGGTTCCAGTGAAATGAAAGCAAAGGTAGCTTCCGGAACTCGCGGCAGTGCCAGCGGCGTATATGAATATGAGTTAAATCTTGAGGTATCTTTGAAGCTGGAGCAGGAATTGAACAACAGAGGCTACAGTGTTATTATGGTAAGAACAGAGAATGATGTGAATATCAGCAACAGCGAACGGGCGCAGATCGCCAATGAGGCAGGAGCGGATGCTTTTGTGCGGATCCATGCCAACGGTTCTGAAAATGCCTCCGTAAACGGCATAATGACGATATGTCCTACGAAGGACAATCCTTATTGCGGAGAGATTTACGAAAATTGCAAAGTTCTTTCGGAGAGCATCTTAGATGCCATGGTGCAGTCCACCGGTGCGAAAAGAGAACGGGTCTGGGAGACAGATACCATGAGCGGCATCAATTGGTGTAAAGTGCCGGTAACGATTGTGGAAATGGGCTATATGACAAATGAGAAAGAGGATTTGGCAATGCAGACCGATGAATATCAGTGGAAGATTGCAACTGGCATTGCAGACGGGATAGATCAATATTTTTTAAAATAAAAAATAATCTTATAGGGAAGGATGGGTGTAAGCAGAATGAAATATGAATTTGAGGGTACGGTAAATTTCAGGGAAAATGAAAATGCAATTGCAGTTCCGTTCAATGTTTGGGAAGTTTGTGAGAAAATCGGAGATGCACCTGCAAGAATTTGTTTCGACGAGGTATGTTTTACCTGTCAACTCTTGCCAAAGGGACAAGGGTATTATGATATTCCGGTGGATGAAAGTGTATTATCCAAAGTGGAGCTGGGCAAGAAATACCAGATTTCCATTGAAATTATAGGCAATGAGGCAGAGGTCAGTGAAAACAGCCCATATAGTTTAGAGAATCCTATTAGAAAGGTGGACAGTGTCAATCTGGTGACACAGCCCTGGGACGGACTCTGCGGTCAGGCATGTATTGCCATGATAGCAGGAACGACGCTGGACGAAGCCTGTGATATTATGAAATGCAGAGAGTGGCAGGCCAATATGGGCAAGATGATCGGCACACTGGAATATCTTGGAATCCCGCATGCGGAAAGAATTGTCTATACTTTAGGGAAAGAAGTAGAACTTCCGCACTGCTGTATTATTATGGAGAAGATGGGCAGGTACAGTCACTATCTGGTTGGTTTTGACGGAAAATATTATGATCCGAATCTGGGGGAACTAAAATCTTTTGATCTGACCAAAGTGATCGGGTATTTGGAGATTTTGTAAATCCAAAGAAGATAAATTTTGTATTCAACCTGTCAAGAAATTTTACTTGACAGGTTTTTTCATATATAGTAAAATAGCATTCGTTGAGTTACAGCAATAAATCTGATGAGGTATGATCATGGAAAAAATCGTAGAACAGGGTTTGCTGTATGATTTTTATGGAGAATTGCTGACAGAGCATCAGAGGCAGATCTATGAGGGCATCGTCTATGAAAATCTTTCTCTGGGTGAGATTGCCACAGAGCAGGGGATCAGCAGACAGGGTGTACATGATATCGTAAAACGCTGTGATAAGACATTGACTGAATATGAGAAGAAACTGAAGTTGATCGCAAGATTTAGAAAGATCAAAGAACAGATTCAGGAAATGGAAAAACTCTCCGAACAATATGAACAAAGTGAAAATGTGGATAAAGCGGCATACTGTAGGAAGATACGGCAGAAGGCTTCCGAAATTTTAGAAGAACTATAAAAACAGAGGTATTCATGGCATTTGAAAGTTTAACTGATAAATTACAGAATGTGTTTAAAAATCTGAGAAGTAAGGGTCGTTTGACAGAGGAAGATGTGAAAACAGCTTTGAAAGAAGTAAAGATGGCGCTTTTGGAGGCGGACGTCAATTTCAAGGTGGTAAAGCAGTTTGTCAAATCCGTAGAAGAGCGGGCAATCGGTCAGGATGTCCTAAACGGCTTAAATCCCGGTCAGATGGTCGTTAAGATCGTAAACGAAGAAATGGTCAGTCTGATGGGATCGGAAACGACGGAAATTCAGATGCAGCCGGGCAAGGCTATTACCGTAATCATGATGTGCGGTCTTCAGGGCGCCGGTAAGACGACCACGACAGCCAAAATTGCCGGCAAATTAAAATTAAAGGGAAAGAAATCTCTGCTTGTTGCCTGTGACGTATATCGTCCGGCTGCAATCAAACAGTTACAGATAAACGGCGAGAAACAGGAAGTAGACGTTTTTTCCATGGGGGAAAACCACAAACCTGTGGACATCGCCAAGGCGGCTATAGAACACGCACAGAAGAACGGCCATAATGTGGTGATCTTAGATACTGCAGGGCGTCTTCATATTGATGAAGAAATGATGGCGGAACTGCAGGAAATCAAAAACAATGTGGATGTGCATCAGACGCTGCTTGTGGTGGATGCCATGACCGGACAGGACGCAGTCAATGTAGCCAAAGATTTTGATGATAAAGTGGGTGTAGACGGTGTTATCCTATCCAAGATGGACGGTGATTCCAGAGGCGGTGCGGCTTTATCTGTAAAAGCGGTAACGGGCAAACCTGTTTTATATGTGGGTATGGGTGAGAAACTCTCTGATCTGGAGCAGTTTTATCCGGACCGCATGGCCAATAGAATCTTGGGAATGGGCGACGTCTTAACACTGATCGAGAAAGCACAGCAGAACATCGATCTCGATGAAGAAAAAGAGAAACAGATGGCTGACCGCATGAAGAAGGGGAAATTTGATTTTGAAGACTACCTGGAGAGCATGAAACAAATGCGGAACATGGGAGGTATTTCCAGTATCTTAGGAATGCTTGGCATGGGGAAGCAGATGGGCGATATTGAATCCATGGTAGACGAGAAACAGTTAAGCAGGATGGAAGCAATTGTCCTGAGTATGACCCCTAAAGAGCGGCAGAATCCCAAACTTTTAAATCCCAGCAGAAAACATCGGATTGCCAAAGGCGCGGGAGTGGACATCAGCGTGGTCAACAGATTTATCAAACAGTTTGAGCAGTCCCAGAAAATGATGAAGCAAATGCCCGGCATGCTGGGCGGCAAAAAGGGACTCGGAGGAATGTTCGGCGGCATGGGCAAATTCCCCTTTTGATCAATGTGTGAAGTTTAGAGAGATATCTTCGAGAATTTCCTTAAAAGGTATCGTTTCTATTCAAATATAAAATATTATTTTACAATGGAGGCAGAAAAATGGCAGTAAAAATCAGATTAAGAAGAATGGGAAAAAAGAAAGTTCCTTTTTACAGGATCGTAGTTGCGGATTCCAGATCTCCCAGAGACGGAAGATGTATCGCAGAAATCGGTACTTATGACCCGAATACGGACCCCAGTACCTACAAAGTGGATGAGGAAGCGGCTAAAAAGTGGCTGGCAAATGGCGCACAACCTACAGAGATTGTTAGCAAGATCTTTAAGAATGCGGGAATCACTCAGTAATCGGAACAGGAACTTGTTAATCGCACTTTTGGAGGTGGATTATGAAAGAATTAGTCGAAGTCATTGCAAAGGCGCTTGTCGATAATCCGGATGAAGTTGTTGTAACGCAGAAGGAAGAAGGCAAAAACATCGTTGTAGAGCTTCACGTTGCAGCAGACGATATGGGTAAAGTAATCGGAAAACAGGGACGTATTGCCAAAGCGATCCGCTCGGTGGTAAAAGCGGCTTCATCTAAGGAAGATAAGAGAGTAGATGTAGAAATTATTTAAGAGAAACGGCCTCATGAAGATAATCATGAGGCTGTTTTATCACGGAGGAAGATATGATATCTGAATTACAGGTTGGTGTGATCACGCAGACACATGGGATTCGTGGGGAAGTCAAGGTCTTTCCGACAACAGATGATGCGATGCGCTTTAAAAAACTAAAAGAAGTCATTCTGGATAATGGAAAAGAGCGACTCACAATGACGATCGAAGGGGTCAAGTTCTTTAAGAAGTTTGTGATCTTGAAATTTAAAGGCTACGATTCCATCAATGATATTGAAAAGTATAAGAATGCGAAATTGCTTGTTACAAGGGAAAATGCTGTGAAGCTGCAAAAAGGCGAGTATTTCATAGCGGATTTGATCGGGATGAAAGTAGTAACGGAAGATGGGGCACCCTTTGGCGTGTTAAAGGATGTTCTGGAAACCGGGGCAAATGATGTCTATATTGTAGATACGGAAGAAGGAAAAGAGATATTGCTTCCGGCAATCAAAGAATGTGTACGGAATATCGATATGGAAAATACGACGATTACCGTGCATATTATGGATGGATTGTTGTAGTTGATTTCTGTGGAGGATGTTTCCATGAACTTTCATATACTCACACTTTTCCCGGAGATGGTCATGCAGGGGCTGCATACCAGTATCCTGGGCAGGGCAGTGGAAAAACAATGTATTTCGATAGAAGCGGTCAATATCAGGGATTATACCACAAATAAGCATGGAAAGGTGGATGATTATATTTATGGCGGCGGTGCCGGAATGTTGATGCAGGCACAGCCTGTTTATGATGCTTATCAGGCAGTGGCCAAGAAACTGAATGGACCGGCAAGAGTCATCTATGTTACGCCTCAGGGCAGGGTCTTCCATCAGGAGATGGCCAAAGAATTGTCAAAAGAAGAAAACCTGATCTTTCTGTGTGGTCATTATGAGGGAATCGATGAAAGAGTTTTAGAAGAAATTGTGACAGACTATGTTTCCATCGGCGATTATGTGTTGACCGGCGGCGAGCTTCCGGCTATGGTCATGATCGATGCGATTGCCAGGCTCATTCCGGGAGTACTGCACAATGATGAGTCCTTGTCTGCGGAGTCTTTTCATAATGACTTATTAGAATACCCCCAATATTCGCGGCCGGAGATCTGGCGGGACAAAAAAGTGCCGGAGATATTGCTTTCGGGGGACCATGCCAAGGTGGATGCATGGCGTCTTACACAATCTATAGAACGGACGAAGAAACTACGCCCGGATCTCTATGAAAAATGGGCGATGAGGCAGAAGAACTGATTACAAAATCTCCTAAAAATTTTGTGAACTTTGAGAGATGTTACTATACGTTGCTGTTTTAGTGTGATAAAATGAAAATAACCATGTGTCACGAATAGCCATCAGGAATGGGGAGAAGAAAAGATGAAGAAGCCTTTGAAAAAACTAAAACGAGTTGTATGGTCATTGCTGCTTTCGGTAATCATGATCATTGAACCTGCAGCAGGCTCCGTTGTCGTATATGCGGCACAGGTCACAGAGGAGCAGGGTTTGCCTGTCATGGAAGATGAATCGGTAGAATCTGTAAATGGCCAGGAAGACTCTGTTGAAAATAAAGAGGAAAACATGGAGAATAATTCCGATGAAACTGACTCCGGGACGGAGGAAGAAGAGGATGAAATTATAGATGACGGATACGGAGAAGACGGTCGGGAAGATTCCGATGAATCGGAAGATGCTCAGAGTGACTCCGAAGAAGATGCATCCGATGAAACCGGTGATGAGAATGTAGATGGTTCAGAGGAAGAACAGGAGGAAATCGGAGATCCTGATGCAGAGGATGTAGAAGACCTTCCTACTGATGAAGAATTAGAAGCATGGGCCAGAGAAACCGGCCGCATCCCCAATGGTTATCATGATGTGGACTATGAGGTAGGACGGCTGGCAGATTCAGAGTCGGTTGTAGCTGCTAATCGGGCTTTTTCTTCCACTGCTGAAGTTGTGCCCGCATCCTATGATGCAAGGGATCACGGACAGGTGGCTGCCATAAGAAATCAGGCGGGATGGGGGACTTGTTGGTCCTTTTCAGCCGTTGCGTCTGCAGAAAG
>JAFLTF010000007.1:0-16612 GCA_022510585.1 Lachnospiraceae bacterium | reverse complement strand
CTGTCTATAGACAGCCGGTATGCCTATGCCGACGAGATGCACCTTGAAAATGCTTATTGGATCAATCTGGGTGACAGGGACAGTGTAAAACGGGCGATTATGGAATATGGCACGGTTGGAGTAAGTTATTATTATGATGCTTGGTATGATAGTGATACTTATAAACAACGTGAGAATCACTCCTATGACAGACCTGCGGTATACTATAATCCCTCTAATCATAGTACCAATCATGCAGTGGCAATCGTAGGCTGGGATGATGATTTTGACAGAACTAATTTTGCATACACCTATGATAATGCTGTGAACCATAGTGATGCGCCTTTGTTGCCGGAAGAGGATGGTGCATGGCTGATTAGAAATAACTGGGGAACCGGTGTGTCGGATGGAGGATATTTCTGGATTCCTTATAAAGATGCTTCTTTTATTAAAGATCTAAGCAGCGAATATGAAGAGTCATGGGAAACCGCCTTTGCCTTTGATTTTGCCGGTGCTGATAACTATGATCATAACTATCAATATGACGGTTCTAACGGAATAATGAAAGGTCAGGGTGATTTTGGAGGGACACCCTATACGGCGGCGGCTGTTTATACGGCGACCGGACTTCAGGAAATCGCGGCAGCAGGTATCGGTTTTGCTTCTGTAAATACCGATTATACAGTAGAGATATACACAGGTTTGAAAGATGAAAACGATCCCACCTCCGGCACTCTGGCAGCGACTGCAACAGGAACAACCAGTTTTGAAGGCTTCTATACGATCGATCATCTGGTTTCCGATAAAGGGAATCCACTAGTCGTACGCGAAGGAGATAAATTCAGTGTGGTTGTCACTGTAAGGAACAATGAAGGTTTTTCTCAGCTGTTCGTAGATAAGTCATACTCAAATGGCGGCTGGATCAATTTTACTGCCGATACAACAAAGGATAAGACGTTTTTGAAGAGCGGTTCTTCCTGGGTGAATGTAGGAACATTATCAAGTCCATATACTTTCAGGATCAAAGCTTATACGAATGATTATGATTTTACTATGCCACAGGACGGCATTGAGCTTAGTCCTGACATGCTGGAAACGATTCCCGCACAGGAATACAGCGGTGTAAAAGTGGAGCCGGAACCCAAGCTCTTCTATGGTGATGGCAAAGGTGAGAACGAAGATGATGAGCTGGTAAAAGATAAGGATTACACAGTAACCTATGAAAATAATGATACGGTCGGTGATGCAACGATTATCATCACCGGAAAGGGCAATTACAAAGGCGAAATTAAATCCACGTTTCCGATCGTAAAGAAAACTTTGGATGCTGATATGATATCTGTATCCGGAAAGACTTATGACGGAACGACCCATTGTGACCTGATCGTTACCAACAATGATCATCCCATGGTAGAAGGCACGGATTATACGGTAAAATACAGTAAATCTCCGTTAAATGCCGGAACCTATACGGTAACGGTCACCGGAAAAGCGCCTAATTACAGCGGAAGTGCGAAGAAAACTTTCACAATTGAAAAATTAAATCTGACAGATGACATCGTATCTTTGTCTGAATACACAGCGGTATACACCGGCAAAGAAATCAAGCCTCAGGTAACGGTTACCGTTGGGGAGAATACGGTCGCAGCGGCAAATTATACGGTTAAATATATAGATAATAAGGTGCCGGGAACAGCAACGGTGATAATCACCGGGAAAAGCAACTGCCAGGGAACCGTGGAAAAGACTTTTACAGTTGTGCACAAAGCGATTGATGCTGATGGAATAACATATGTTATTAAAAACGCATCCTATACCGGTTCTGTGTTAGAGCCTGCTGTCACGATCAAGGATGGAAAAACAACCTTGAAGCGTGGCCGGGACTATGAGCTTGTATATGAAAATAATATCAATGCAACAGCGGAAGCAAAAGTGACTGTGACCGGGATCGGAAATTATACCGGTCAGACGGTAAAAACTTTCACGATTGACAGACAGACTGTAGCGGCCAAGAAAATAAAAGTAGCGTTAGCCGATACGCCTTCTTCCTGTGAAGTGACGGTCAACGGAAAGGTACTTGATGCAGAAACCGATTATGACCTTGCCATTTACAATGCAGGTACTACGGAACCGCCTGTAAATAAAGACGAGCTGACATTAGGAACAAAGTACGATATAACCGTTACTTTAAAAGGCAACTATCAGAATGCCAATGGTAAGGCCGCTACGTTTAGTAAGGTAGAATGCAAAAAGGCAACGAAGAATCTGACGGTTCGCTTTGTTGATCCGAACAACAAAGATAACACCCTTGAAACCTATTTCTGTGAATATAAAGGAAGTGCATGGAAACCTGCCGTTCAGGTATTGGATGGGGATACCCTTTTGACAAACAAAAGCTATAGCTTATCCTATGCCGGCAATGTCAATGCAGGAACTGCGACGATCACGATAACAGGTAAAGGAGAATATGGCGGAACCAAAGCAGTTCCGTTTGAGATTACAAAAAAGAAAGTGGATGCGTTCAAGGTGACAATTCCGGCTAAGACATATACCGGAAAGGAGATCATCCCGACTGTTACGCTAAAAGACGGCAGTAAGAAGCTGAAAGCCGGTACGGACTATGTCATTGACGGTTATTCTGATAATGTGAATGCTTATGGTAATCCGAAGGTTGATATCACCTTAAAGAATTACGAGGTTCTCCGAGAAGGTGAAGAGTATACAACAGCTTTAACGGAGTTTTTCACAATCAACCCGGCAAAGATTTCCTCAGTGAAATTAGGCACAAGCTATTACAAGGGCGATGCTGATCATGACGGTGAAGTTGATAAGGTGGAACCGGAAATCATAGCGGTGAAAGCCGGAAAGATCGAACTGTCGACAGACGATTATGACGCACAATATTTTGATAATCAAATGCTTTCCACATCGAAGGTAAAAGCATCAGTTGTAATAGAAGGGAAAGGCAATTTTAAGGGAAGTAAAACAGTTAAATTTAAGATTACCAAAGAACCGCTTTCCAAAGCACAGGTAAACGGCGTGTCGGAACAGACATATAAGGGTAATAATATCGAACTTACGGGAGTCAGTCTGACAAACAGCAGCGGCAATCTGATCGATCCCGGTAACTATACGGTAAGTTATAAGAACAATAAGAAGGCCGGAACTGCCAGCTTAACGGTCAAGGCAGTATCAGAGGGTATCTACAGCGGAAGCAAGACAGTCAAATTTAAGATTGCCAAAGCGCAGCTTGGCGAAATGGTAAATGTTGATACAGAACAATTGCCGGCATTGACATATACCGGCAGTAAGCTGACTTTTAAAACGAATGATATCAAAGCCGCTGTAACAGCGAAAGTGCCCGGGGATCAACCGACCTATAAGGTCAGCTATCGGAATAATATCAATGCCGGTACGGCAATCATGATCCTGACAGGAAGCGGTAATTACCAGGGAACACATGAGATCGAGTTTAAAATCGAACCCCGTAGTATGAATGATGTAGATGTGACGATGGCAGAGAAAGTCTTGTCATATGACGGCACAAATCCGGTATGGACTCTGATTCAGAAAATCGTTTACGGAAAACGGAAGCTGACAAAAGGAGTAGATTATACACTTTCCTATGCATATGATCAGAATATAGGTCTTGTGATTGTCAACGTAAGAGGAATCGGTAATTATACCGGAATCAAGAAGATTATGTACACGCTTACCGATGAGAGTTGAAAAAGCATAAAATGCAAAAACCCCTTGCATTTCGTGAAATAGTATGTTAAATTATTAATGTTGTGAAAAAGATGGTCCTCTGTTACGAAAGGTATTAAGAACATCGTAGTCAATAGGAGGTAATATTATGAACGCGATTATTAAAGAAATCGAAGCAGCTCAGGTAAAGGAGACGGTTCCGCAGTTTAACGTAGGTGATACCGTTAAAGTGTACGGAAAGATCAAAGAGGGTAACCGTGAAAGAATTCAGGTTTTTGAAGGTACTGTTTTAAAGAGACAGGGCGGAAGCAACCGGGAGACTTTTACAGTCAGAAAACTTTCCAATGGTGTCGGTGTCGAGAAGACATGGCCGCTGCATTCTCCGAATGTTGAGAAGATCGAAGTGGTAAGAAGAGGTAAAGTAAGGCGTGCGAAACTGAACTACTTAAGAGGACGCGTCGGCAAGAGAGCCAAAGTGAAAGAGCTGGTAAAATAAGAGCGAACGTAAGCAGTTGCCTTAAGCAATTTAAGGCAGCTGTTTTTGTACTGTAACAGAAAAAGAGGTGTTTTCTTGGCAAGCAGAAAAGGACTTCAGTTCTATCAGAAGGAAAAGAAATTAAATCCTAAGCTTTTGACGGATCTATTTGAGATGATGATCTTGACCTTTGTTGTCATCTTTCTGGCATTCGCCATTACATATTTTGTGGGAATGCGGACCAGCATCATTGGGGATTCCATGGAACCGTCGCTGTATAACGGACAGGAAATATTGATCAATCGATTTATTTATAAACTGTCTTTGCCGAAAAGAGGGGATGTGGTTGTATTCTGGCCAAACGGGAATCAGAAGACGCATTACTATGTGAAAAGGGTGATTGCCCTGCCGGGAGAGACCATTCAGATCATAGACGGAAGAGTTTATATTGACGGCAGTCTGTTGGATGAAGACGAAAGTTACAGTAAGATCATGGATGCCGGAATCGCGGAAAATGAGATCCTCTTGGGCGTGGATGAATATTTTGTGTTGGGAGATAACCGCAACAGCAGTGAAGACAGCCGTTCCGGCAATATTGGTCCGGTAAAGAGGAACAATATTATCGGGCAGGCATGGTTTCGCATGAAGATCGAAGGCGGCCAGATGGGTCTTGTGGAATAAGAAGGAGCAGTTTTAGAATGAATTATCAATGGTATCCCGGTCATATGATGAAAGCGAAGCGTATGATGCAGGAAAATATCAAGTTGATCGATCTGGTGATCGAACTGGTGGATGCCCGTATTCCTTTCAGCAGTAGAAATCCTGATATTGATGAACTTGGAAAAAATAAATCCAGACTGATCCTGTTGAATAAATCGGATCTGGCGGATGAGAAGTGTAATAAGGAATGGATGGCATATTTTAAGCAAAAAGGTTTTCATGTATTGGAAATCAATGCCAAGACCGGCGCAGGTATCAAGGCAATTCAGGGAACTGTCAAAGAAGCCTGTCGGGAGAAAATTGAACGGGACAGAAAAAGAGGCATCATAAATCGCCCGGTGCGTGCAATCGTTGTAGGAATTCCGAATGTCGGGAAATCCACTTTTATCAATTCCTATGCGGGTAAGGCATGTGCTAAGACGGGAAATAAGCCTGGAGTTACGAAAGGAAAGCAGTGGATCCGTTTAAATAAAGAACTTGAGCTTCTGGATACACCGGGCATTTTGTGGCCTAAGTTTGAAAGCCAGGACGTGGGAAGAAAACTGGCGTTTATAGGTTCCATGAATGATGAAATTCTGCAGATGACAGAACTTGCAATAGACTTAATTGACTTTTTGATGATATACTATAAGCAGTTGTTGATCGACCGTTATCAGATTCCTGAAAAGGAGGAGATCCCGCATAAGATTTTAGAGCATATCTGTGAGAATAGAAAGTGCTATAAAAAAGGCGGCGAAATAGATCATGAAAAGGGTGCAGCCCTCTTATTAGATGATTTCAGACTTGGAAGAATCGGGAGGATTACCTTAGAAAGACCCGGTGAAATGGCATAAAGTAAAAGAATTGAGGTTATAAATTGTGATGAAAAAAATTTTACGGGAAATACTAAGCACCAGTCTGTATTTTCTGGTGGTACTTTGTCTGGTATATCTGGTCATACATTTTGTGGGACAGAGAACGCAGGTGAGCGGAAGTTCTATGGAACCAAAGCTCAGCGATGAGGATAATCTTATTGTAGATAAGATTACCTATAAATTTAAAGAGCCGGAACGTTTTGATATTGTTGTTTTTCCTTTTCGATATGATGAAGATACCTATTATATCAAAAGAATTATCGGAATGCCGGGAGAAACTGTCTATATCGATGTAGATGGCAGTATTTATATTGATGATGAACTTCTTACGGAAAGTTATGGTAAGGAAATCATTAAGGATGCGGGACGGGCTTCCACAGCGTTGACATTAGGGGATGATGAATATTTTGTGATGGGAGATAACAGAAACAACAGCTCGGACAGCAGGGATCCCGCGGTAGGAAATATCAAAAGAGACAGTATCATAGGGCGGGCATGGCTCAGGATTTGGCCGTTTGATAAATTCGGATTTATAAAGCACAGGTAAAAACGTATAAAACAAACGAAATAACATAAATTAAAGAGGAGTAGGTTTCCTATGGCAGAATCGATACAGGAGATAAAACAGAAATTGCAGGCAGCTGATTACGAAAAGCTGCCTGCATTATTTCATTATTATGAGCAGGATACAAGGAACGGTGTTATACAGGCGATTGAGAGCGCTAAGAAACGTTTGGCATCATATGAAAAAGAACTGGAGAGGATAAAGAAACTGCAGACTTACGAGAACAAATATGCTTCCTGTTCTTACATATGCGGTATAGATGAGGTGGGAAGAGGACCGCTCGCGGGACCGGTTGTAGCAGGTGCGGTTATTTTGCCGAAAAATTGTGACATATTATATATCAACGATTCCAAGAAACTATCCGAAAAAAAAAGAGAAGAGCTTTATGATGTGATCATGGATAAGGCAGTTGCGGTGGGAATCGGATACAGTGCGCCGGAGCGGATCGATGAGATCAATATTTTACAGGCTACCTATGAGGCTATGCGGGAAGCCATTTCCAAACTGGACCCTCAGCCTGATTTGTTGTTGAATGATGCCGTTACCATACCGCAGGTATCGATCAGTCAGGTGCCGATTATCAAAGGGGATGCCAAAAGCATTTCCATCGGTGCGGCAAGTATTGTTGCGAAGGTGACAAGAGATCGTCTGATGCAGGAATATGACAGCGTTTTTCCGGAGTATGGATTTGCCTCCAATAAGGGATACGGTACGCAGGAACATATTGAGGCATTGAAAAAATACGGTGCTTGTCCGATTCACAGAAGGTCTTTTATTACCCATTTTATTGCATAAAAAATGAATTGGAGGTCTGGCATTGAATTTAGGAAATATTTTTCAGCCGAGAAATCAGAATATCGGACGGGCGGATGCGTCTATCATGACAGGCAGTCCGTCTGCAGGAGAGAAGGGGCATCAGACTCCGGTTGATATAAGAAATCTGGTGCCGGGACAAACCATTCAGGGAGAAGTGGTCGGCAGAGACGGAAGAACAATACAGATAGCGTTAAGTCCCGACAATATCCTGTCAGCCAGACTGGATCGGGATATCAGTATTGCGTTGGGACAGAATATGAGCTTTGAGGTAAAGATGAATACAGGCTCGCTGCTTTCTCTGGTACCGCTTTATGCCAATATGGCGAACGAGGCAACCATTTCCAGAGCTTTGGATGCGGCAGGATTGCCGGCCGATGCAAATAATATGAAAATGGTATCGGATATGATGCAGGAAGGCATGTCCATTGACAGAGATACGATTGCCTATGTCAACAGGCAGTTGGTAGATTTTCCGAATGCGAACCCCACATCCATTATTCAGATGATTCGTTTGGGAATGCCAATCACCGAAATCAATATAGAGCAGTTTGAAGCCTATAAAAATTCCGAGCATCAAATCCTAAAAAGTGCGCAGGAGATTTTAGAGGAGCTGCCCCGGACCTTTTCGGAACTAATTACGGAAGGCAGAGGGGAAGATGCGGTTTCCTTTTACGAGCAGATCATCAAAGCATTTGTCGGTGAAAATGCGGCACAAGATATAGACGGGACAGTTTCCCTGATTCCGCAAGAGGCAGAGGGAGCCGATTCAGCGCAGGAGATGCTGCAAAAGGCAGTGTCCGGCGAAATACCAGAGGAACTGCAGGCACAGCAAAAGGCAGAGGATGTCATACCGGAAGGTAAAACATCGGAAAACGGGCCGGTAAGTACGCAGGATGCTGTAACACAGGGGACTGCGGCACAGGAAACAGCGGGAGAGGGAAAACTTCCCGAAGGAACGATCGATAAAGGCGGGCTTTTACCGGAAAACTGGCAGGAACTTGGAGAGAAACTTCAGAAACTTGGGGCGGATGAGAAACTGGCAGATCAGATCGGAAACGGAAAACTTTCTCCGAAAGAGACGCTTACACAAATCAATAATCTGCTGTTTGGAGCTTCCGGTCAGGTGAAGGAAGGACTTCAGGATGCCATAAAGGATCTTTTTGGAAGCAGAGCATTTCAAAATCTGTTGCAAACGGAAGTTCGAAATCAGTGGACACTGCAACCGGAAGAGGTGGCCCAGAAAGAAAAAATAGAGCAGCTTTATGAAAGGATTCAGGAACAGACAGCGAAACTGAACGAGGCTTTTCAGATGGTGGATAAAGGGGATTCAGCGGGTGCCAAAAGCACTCAGAATCTGCAGAATAATCTGGATTTTATGAATCAGATGAACCAGATGTTTACCTATGTACAGCTGCCTCTTATGATGGCAGGAAATCAGGCACATGGGGATCTGTATGTCTATACCAATAAAAAGAGTCTTGCGAGGAAAGACGGGAATGTCACGGCGCTTTTGCATTTGGACATGGAACATTTGGGTCCTGTGGACGTTTATGTTACCATGAGTCAGAATCAGAAAGTAAATACGAACTTTACGCTGCGGGATGATGAAGCTTTGGATTTGGTCGCAAAACATATCCATATTCTGGATGAGCGATTGGCAAAGCGAGGGTATTCCATGAAAGCGAACTTTCAGTTGAAGGAAGAGGACGCGTCCGAGGAGACAAATATCATGCAGGAAATCCTTTCTCAGAATAAAAATATATCCGTTTTGAGCAGGACTTCATTCGATATGCGCGCATAAGTTCACGGGTTATGGTAGAATGATAAGGATTTGTGGGGTAAGGTAGAATGTCGAAGGAAAAGGAAGATAAAATAAAACAGGCGATTGCCCTGGAATACGATCCGGATGATGAGGCGCCGAGAGTCATTGCCTCCGGAAAAGGCGCTTTGGCAGAGCGGATCATCGAAAAAGCCAAAGAAGCCGACGTACCGGTCCATCGGGATGATAAGCTGGCTGAAACCCTGTCCAGACTGGATATCGGAGAAATGATCCCGCCGGAGCTATATGAGGTAGTGGCGGAGATTCTGGTCTTTGTGGATGCTATGGATAAGATCAAGTCGAAGCTTGGCAAGTGATGAGATGGAGTATCGATAAGATGAATACCAGGGAAATCGGAACTAGGAAAGAAGAAGCCGCCTGTCGGTATCTGGAGCAGCAGGGAATTCGGATAAAAGAGAGGAATTTTTGCTGTAAGCTGGGTGAAATCGATATAGTCGGATATGATGGGGAGTATTTGGTATTTTTTGAAGTCAAATACAGAAAGACGGGTTCCGGCAAGGGAGATGCAGCAGAGGCGGTTGGTATCGGCAAACAGAAGAAAATCTGCCGGTGTAGTGATTATTACAGGATGATACATCACCTTGCGGCGGATACACCGATTCGTTATGATGTGATTGCAATAGATGGGGAGCAGATGCAGTGGATCAAAAACGCATTCGATTATCTGGAAAGATAATCAGAAAACAAAACAAGTTTCAAATGAAGACTAATAGATGCGGAGCAGTAGAATACCTGACTTTTCCGTTGTTAGAGCAGACAGGACTGGTCAGACATCTTTTTTCCACCAGGCTGGGCGGGGTAAGTCAGGGAATCTTTTCCTCCATGAACCTGAGTTATGCCAGAGGGGATGAGAAAGAGGCAGTAGATGAGAATTACCGCAGGATTGCGGATATACTTGGCTGTAAGGTATCCGATATCGTCTGCTCCGACCAGACCCACACGACAAATATCAGAGTTGTGGAAGAGAGAGATAAGGGCAAAGGCATTGTAACCCCCAAAGATTATACCGATATAGACGGACTGGTCACGAATGTGCCCGGCATTGTACTTGCCACTTTTTATGCGGATTGTGTACCGCTTTTTTTTATTGATGCCAGACAGAAGGCAATCGGACTGTCTCATTCCGGATGGCGGGGAACGGTTGGACGAATAGGGCTGCACACTCTGGAAGCAATGCATAAGGAATATGGAACGCGACCGGAGGATGTCACAGCTGCAATCGGCCCTTCCATCTGTCAGGATTGTTATGAAGTGAGTGAGGATGTTGCACAGGCTTTCCAAAGCGAGTTTCGAAAGCCGGGACAAAGCGAAGAGATTCTGATAGATAAGGGAAACGGAAAGTATCAGCTGGATCTGTGGAGGGCAAATCAAATCATATTGGAAGAAGCGGGAGTTCATCCAGGTAAGATACAGGTAACGGATATCTGTACCTGTTGTAATCCGGATTATCTTTTTTCCCATCGAGCCAGTCATGGGAAACGCGGTAACCTGGGGGCATTTTTAGGACTGTTAAATTAAGAAAATATTAAAAAAAATCCCATATAATCCTTTAAGTTTTCATGTTTCAATAGAATCAGGCAGATTGAGTGTCTGAATCTGTCTGATCAAACAAAAGAGAGAGGTGTGAGCAGATGGCGAATATTCTAGTGTGCGATGATGATAAGGAGATCGTGGATGCAATAGAGATTTATTTATTGCAGGAAGGTTATCAGATTTTCAAGGCCTATGACGGAGAACAGGCAATCCGGGTCTTAAAAGAGACGACGATCCATCTTTTGATCATGGATGTGATGATGCCAAGGCTTGACGGAATCCGTGCAACCTTGAAAATCAGAGAGTATTCCAGTATTCCGATCATCATTCTTTCCGCCAAATCAGAGGACAGCGACAAGATTCTGGGACTGAACATAGGAGCCGACGACTATGTGACGAAGCCTTTTAATCCGCTGGAGCTGGTAGCAAGGGTAAAGTCAAATCTCAGACGCTATACCATGCTGGGGAATCTGAATACTGAAAATAATGCGCTTTTTCAGGTGGGAGGACTTTGTATCGATGACGATACGAAAGAGGTCACCGTGGATGGTGAGCGTGTGAAACTGACACCGATCGAGTACAATATTCTGCTTTTGCTGGTCAAAAACTGCGGCAGAGTTTTTTCCATCGATCAGATTTATGAAAGTATCTGGAACGATGAAGCCATAGGCGCAGACAACACGGTAGCGGTACATATCAGGCACATCCGGGAAAAGATAGAGATCAATCCCAAGGAGCCGCGTTATCTGAAAGTGGTGTGGGGCGTAGGCTACAAAGTTGAGAAACAGTAAACGGATGAAAAGATATAGTTTTTGTTTTGAACGGAGGATGTGAAGATATGGGAGACATGGAAAAGGATAATAACGGGAATGATACGAAAGATATTGGCGAACAGACAAAAAATACAGACAGACAGGGCAAGAATACGGGCAGAGGATTTCGCGGTTTTTTGCACTTTTTGCAGCATATTTCTGCCGTTATTGCGGCGGTTTCGGTATTTAGTGTTATTATAGGCTCCACCGTTGTGGTTTCCGGGATGCATGGGGACGAAAGCTATAGTTTCCATAAGGATGACGGAGAGAAGATATATGAAGACTCCAGGCTGTTTCATACGCTGTATGAAAAGGCAGCGGCAAATGTGATACGCTTTGGCGTGATCAGAAGCCAGTTGGAAACAGACGGACAGTTTAACGGTAGAAAAGTGATTGACGTAACGGCATATAACCATCGGGAAGACGGATTGCCAAGACAGTATGTGACTGCCAGATATTATCTGGAAGATCTGCTCAAATGGCAGAAATACGGTTTTGAATATTCTTCTGCCCAAATGACAAATGGGCAGTTATGGGAATTTCTGAACGATAAAACTATGCTGACAACGGTTGACCAAAACAGTCAATATTATAACACGACAGATGCCGGTTATCTGAAGTCAGATATTGACAGTTATACATTTGTAGATGATGTTTCCTCTAATATGCTGCCTCCCCTGGACGATGGAGATTATTATGATGAAGTGAGTCAGGAAATCATCGATATAAAGATTCTGACAAACCGTTACAAAACGGCAGACGATCTGAACATTGAGGACTATACATCAGATCCGTCAGTTTATACGGAACTCTGCAGCAATGTACAGACTGCAGCGGAAAACCTCGCTTATAATTATAAAGAATATTTGTCATACCAGGAATATTATGATCAGAAAAATACCAACGTGCGGTATTACATAGAAAAAACGGTGAACGGAAAAATTGAATATTATACGAATATGCAGGATCCTGAAGAACGGCCCGCAGATTGGAAATATTTGTATTACAGTCCTTCCGAAATGATTTATGAAACCAATTCGCTCATAGAAGAGGAGAGCATAAGAAAAATTGTGAAGGAATATGACTATGCCTATCCGGAGAACATAAAGATCTGGATCGGCGTGGATACCTCCTATCCTGCGAATGATGCATTTTTACAGGCTGCTATAGGTTTTCGCCACTATCAGCCTTATCTGTGGCAATGGGTTGTGGCGGCAGTGGTATCCGCCGTATTGTATCTGATGATTCTGATTTACTTAACCTTCCATACGGGAAAGGAAACGGATGAAGGCGGCGTCAGCAGAGTCCGATTAAGCAGCTTTGACAAGGTGCCTACGGAAGGCGCATTGATTCTTGCCGGCCTGACAGTTGTATGCATTTTTTTGCTGCTCTTTGTTCTGGGCAATTATCTGGAAGAGTTTCTTACCTTTGAAAATGTGAAAGAGGATTGGTTTAAAGTAGTGTTTGGCTGCAGTGTACTGATCCTGGAAATGCTATTTAGTTTCTTCTTCTATAGTCTGGTAAGAAGAATCCGGGCCGGAGTCCTCTGGAAGAACAGCTTTCTAAAACGACTGGTAAGAAAGATATCCTTGCTTATGTGGGATGTATATGATAATGGCAGTATCATTGTCAGGACCTGGATACCCTATATACTGTTTCTGCTTTTTAATTTCCTTGCAATGGTTTTGGGTTTTGCCGGGGGCGTAAAACTGCTTCCCATCCTCTTTGCTTTTGTTGTCGATCTGTTTGTTGGCGGGGTGTTTTATCTGGATATCAAGGAAAGACAGAATATCGTAAATGGGATCAATCGGATCGCGGAAGGGGATTTTTCTCATCAGATAGAGCAGGATAATCTGCACGGGGACAATCTGACGCTTGCCAAGTCGGTCAACAGTATCGGAAACGGTATCAAAAATGCAGTGGAGATCAGTATGAAAGATGAACGCATGAAGGCGGATCTGATCACCAATGTCTCCCATGATATCAAGACACCGCTTACTTCAATCATCAATTATGTGGATCTGATCAAACGGGAAGAAGTGGACAATGAGCGGGTACGCGGCTATATCAAAGTACTGGATGAAAAGTCCCAGAGACTGAAACAGCTGACGGATGATCTGGTAGAGGCAAGTAAAATATCCTCCGGAAATATTAATCTGCATTTTGAAAAAATTAATCTGACGGAACTGCTGAATCAAACCATTGGTGAGTTTTCAGAGAAGTTTGAGCAGAAAAGCCTGACTCTTGTCATGAATGTAAATGCTACCAGTGCGGTGATTGAGGCGGACAGCCGGAGCATTTGGCGTGTGATGGAAAATCTTTTCAATAATATTTATAAATATGCGCTGGAAGGCACCAGAGTCTATATCGCCATTGATGACAGAGCAGGAGAGAATATACAGAACCAAAGGAGCGTAGAAGTGTCCATTAAAAATATTTCTGCTATGGCATTAAACTGTAATCCGGAGGAATTGACGGAGCGCTTCATCAGAGGGGATGAATCCAGAACAACGGAGGGAAGCGGGCTTGGATTATCCATTGCCAAGAACCTGATCGAAGCCCAGCACGGGACCTTTGAGATTCAGCTGGATGGAGATCTGTTCAAGGTAATCCTGACGTTTCCGGCGGTGTAGATATCAGTTCATATTATTTTTGCCAAACTATCAGAGTAGTATTGACACACGCACACTATTGTGATAGTGTATGTAGTGTAAACTATTGCAATAGTATATATGAAAGGATCTGATAGTATGGCGATTAAGCTCTTTGATTCGGAACTGAAGGTCATGGGCGTCTTGTGGAAAGAGGGCGATATGACTGCAAAACAAATTTCCGATATTCTCAAAGCAGAGATCGGTTGGAACATGAATACTACCTACACGGTCATTAAGAAATGTATCGCAAAGGGTGCAATCCAGCGTGGGGAGCCAAACTTCTTATGTCATGCACTTATTCCCAAAGAGGCGGTACAGGAGGCTGAAACGGATGAACTGATTGGAAAACTCTATGACGGCTCGGTTGACAAGCTCTTTGCTGCTTTACTTGGCAGAAAGAAGCTGTCAGCCGAACAGATTGCAAGGCTGAAACAAATCGTTGGTGACTTAGATGAGGTGAGCAAATGAACCTGTTACAAATGAGCCTTTCCGGGGCTGTGATGATTTTGGTCATTGTTGCCATCCGTGCCTTAGCTATCAATAAGCTCCCTAAAAAAGCTTTTTTGGTAATGTGGGGCGTTGTGGTGGTGCGACTGATGATCCCTTATTCTTTTCGTTCCACACTCAGTATTTATTCTCTGCTTATGAGGCTGGCAACCACGAAAGAAGCATCAAATGACAGCGCTGTTGTTCTATCCGCAACTATGATCCCGGTACAAAATATGATGCCCGTGCCTGGGACTGCTGTTACCCATACGGCGGCTGCCACTGTTGATCCATGGATGATCATCTGGGTGGCTGGCGTGCTGGTGTGCGCGATATTCTTTGCTGTGGCCTATATAAAATGTCACAGGGAGTTTAAGGCCTCTCTGCCTGTTGACAACGAGTATGCGAAACTTTGGCTTAGTGAACACCGCATTCATCGTATCATTGAAATTCGGCAGTCCAGCAGGATCTTTGCACCTCTGACTTACGGGGTATTACGCCCGGTCATTTTAATGCCGAAAACTACGGACTGGGACGATGTGGATATGCTGAAATATGTGCTGACTCACGAGTATGTGCATATCAGACGCTTTGACACCGTAACGAAGCTGGTGTTGACTGCCGCTCTTTGTGTCCACTGGTTCAATCCGGTCGTGTGGATCATGTATGTTTTAGCTAATCGGGACATTGAGTTGTCCTGCGATGAGGCGGTGGTCCATCAATTCGGAGAACGCGCAAAATCTACCTATGCTATGATCCTTATTCGCATGGAGGAAACCCGAAGTGGATTGACCCCTCTCTGCAATAACTTTAGTAAAAACGCTATCGAAGAAAGGATTATTGCAATTATGAAAATAAAGAAGACCTCGCGGGTCGCGCTTATCATCGCTGTGACTTTGGTTGTCGGTATGACGACTGTATTTGCGACATCCGCGAAAGCTGAAGAGAACTTTGAAGATTTAGACCGCAGCCTGAATGCTGTCAGCATTGGTACAGAAGATGCAACAGTGACATCCTATGTCGATCCCAGGGACGGCAAGACCTATTACAGCTTTGACGGCGGCATAACCTTTGAGTCGCTGACAGACGAGGAATACGCGGCGCGTTTTCCATCTTTGAAAGTGGAATGGTGGACTTACGACGAGTATAAGGAGTGGCTTGAAAACGAAAAAGTCGAGCTTCAGGACATGCTGGGAGAAAGAGCATGGACGAGCGGGCGCGGCGAATTTGTCTGGACGCAGGAGATCATTGACGAAACCATTGCGATGTATGAGGAAATCCTTGAGAACATCGGAAGAGGTATGCTCTATTCTAAGACCATAGACGGAGAGGCGGATACCTCTCTTATGATGTCGATGAACCCGGCTGATATGTGGATGAATACTCACGAGACAATCACAACTTCAGAGGACTTTACACAGTACAAACCTTTCGGACTTGTATGGGATAACAACGAAAAAGCTTTGTATTTTAACGGACAGCGTGTGCGTTATTTCCTTGACGGAGTAGACCTTGACGGTACAGGTGCGATGGCAATATGGCTTGAGTACGCCGATGCAGAGCTCAAAGGAGAGATTGATGTTCACACGGTGCGTGAACCTGTTCAAAATACAGACGGCAGTTACGATCCTATGGGACCGCTGACAGGGCTGGAGAAGTATTCTCAGGAGGAATTTGACGCACGTTCCTTCCTTTCCTCTACACTGGAAGCCGAGACTTCTGTGACACAGGAGATTGCCTGGCAAACAGAGGAAACACGGGAGCTGCTGGATGCTTATGTCTCCTTTGGACTGCGTTATGAGATTTCGCCCTCTACCGGCGAACTCAGCATGAGCTGGAGAGAAAAGCCTGTACACAGCATCTATGACGCTGAAAAGGAAGTATGGATCGCAAACAGTATGCGCGGGCTGTACTTAGGTTCTGACGCGGTGGATTTGGAAGCGGTCTATGAGCGGGGTAAGCTCACCGGATTGCAAGAGACGCAGGATCAGCCAATTACGCAAACTGCTTTCAGTTTTTCTGATGGTGACGAGACAGAGCAGGGTATGAGCTTTGCGGAGCGCTTTGAAAAGTATGCCCTCTTCGGCATCACCTATGTTGAAACTGCCGAAACCGGCGGGGCAGGAAATGTGTACTACAATGGACAACTCGTCAGCCAGTTCGCTGACTT
>JAFLTF010000069.1 GCA_022510585.1 Lachnospiraceae bacterium | reverse complement strand
GTTTGCATAACTCTCATCGTTGGCATCCTGTCCCGCTTCCGTATCCTGTGCTGTTTTTACATCTATTTCTTTCGCAGCTGTATTTATTTTTACATCTGTGTCTACATTTATATCTGTGTCTACATTTATATCTGCGCCTGCCTTTATATCCATGACTGTATTTACATCTACATCTGCCTTTACATCTATATCAGTCTCATTCGCCTGTCCCGGATCTGTCCGGGTATCTTCCTCTGTACCCTCCCGACTGCCGCAGCCGATCATGGTTGCTGATACCAAAGCTACCAAAATCAGGGCAAACAATAGCGGTGATAATGTCTTTTTATGCATAGCCTGAACTCCTCTTTTGCCTGTTTCCTATTTCAACTTATCATCAAAGACTGAAACGTAAAAAATAAAGACAACCCGATCATGACGATCCACAATATAATACCCGCTGTCCTCCAGTGTTTCTTCTTTTTCTCTTTTTCATCATCCGTGATATACATTTCCGTGTACATAACCCTCTCCCTTTCCGTTTACACTATTGATTTCTTACACTATGAATTCTGTATTTTGTCAGAAAAAATATTACAATTCCCTTGCATCATAGTTTCATCATTTTTGTATCATTTTTGCATCATCTATAAATCCTAGTAATTTTAAACAATTTCACATGTGTAAATTTAAGTATATTTAACAAAAATAAAGCATTTGCAAAAAAGTACTTGTCAAAAAATCAAAGTAAGATATAATATGATTATAACCTGTTGGAAACGTTTCCGGTATTGTTACCGGCATTGTTTCCAATCAAACATATCAAACTCAAAAATTTGGGAGGAAAGGCAAAATGAAAAAGAAATCATTAGCATTTTTACTTGCGGCAGCTTTACCGCTGAGCTTGCTTGCCGGTTGTGGTGATAACTCCGGAAATACATCCAACACTACACCCAGCAACTCAAACACACAGACAACTAACGATACCACCACAGACAACAATGACACACAGGCATCTAACAGTACTACTTCCGGCGGCGGTTCTGTTTACTATCTGAACTTCAAGCCTGAAGCAGATCAGGCATGGCAGGATCTGGCTGCTACCTATACAGAGCAGACAGGTGTTACCGTAAAAGTAGTTACCGCTGCTTCCGGTACATACTCTGATACATTGACAGCTGAAATGGCAAAGAGTGATGCTCCTACCCTGTACAACATCGGTAATATGTCAGGTCTTAAAGACTGGAATGATTACGCTCTGGATTTAAGCGATACTGCAATCTATAACGAGCGCGTCAATGATGATTATGTACTGTTTGACGAATCCGGCGCTCCTAAGGCACTTGGTTATTGCTACGAGTCTTTCGGTATCATCGTAAACAAAGCCCTGTTATCTGAAGCCGGCTACAGCTTAGATGATATTACAGACTTCGCTTCTCTGAAAGAAGTAGCTGATGACATCCATGCACGTGCAAGCGAGCTTGGCTTCGATGCCTTCTCCGCACCCGGTCTGGACGGTTCTTCCAGCTGGCGTTTCTCCGGTCACTTGGCAAATGTACCTCTGTTCTATGAATTCAGAGATGACGGTGTGACCGAACAGCCTGAAACCGTTACCGGCGCTTACTTAGATAATTTCCGTAACATTTGGGATCTTTATATTACCGATACCGCTGCAAATCCGACAAGCCTTGCAAGCAGCACAGGCGATGAGTCCGAAGCAGAATTCGGTAACGGCAACGCGGTATTCTATCAGAACGGTGACTGGGAATTTGCAAGCTTAACCGGCAACTTTGGCATGAATCCTGATAATCTGGCTATGATTCCGATCTACTGTGGTGTAAGCGGCGAAAACAAAGCAGGTCTTAACTCCGGTACGGAAAACTGCTGGGCCGTAAACTCTCAAGCTTCCGAAGAAAACATTCAGGCTACTTTAGACTTCATGTACTGGGTTGTAACTTCTGACGAAGGTACTTCCATGCTGGCTGAACAGTTCAGCGGAATTCCTTTCAAGAACGCAAAGCCTTCCAACAATGTATTCGGTGCAGATGCAAGCACTTATGCTTCTGCTGGAAACTATACACTGTCTTGGGCATTTAACTATACTCCTAACGTAGACAGCTGGCGTGCAACCGTAGTTACCGCTTTGACAGCATACTCCGCTGATCCCAGCGATGCAAACTGGAACGCAGTTGTTCAGGCTTACGTTGACGGTTGGGCTATTGAGTACGCTGCTGAAAACGGCTGATAAAAATCATAACAACAAAACTTTTAAAGAGGGCGGCCGTAGAGCCGCCTTCCTTATCACCTGGAAAGGAAAGGAGCTCATAAAATGAAAAAGAAATCCAATGACGGCACGACCGTCAATAGCCGACTGATTCGCCGACCGATCCAGCGGTGGTTTCCATTGTTCATTCTTCCCACCTTCATATGTTTTTTGATAGGCTTCGTCTGGCCTTTCATTCAGGGTATTTATTTGTCATTCTGCACCTTTAACATACCGAAGGATGCAAAATGGGTAGGTACAGAGAATTATGTCAAAGCGTTTACCGATGCCAGCTTTAGCCACGCTTTTTTAAATACGGCGGGATTTGCGGTAGTATCCATCCTGATCATTAATGTGTTAGCATTCGCTATTGCTTATTCCCTGACGCAAAAGATGGCAGGTGCTAACCTGTTTAGAACCGTATTCTTTATGCCAAACCTTATCGGCGGCGTAGTATTGGGTTACATTTGGTCCATGATTTTTGATGCCATCTTAAAAAGCTATAATACCTATCTGACCGCTAATGCAACCTATGGTTTCTGGGGCTTGGTTATTTTGGTGGCATGGCAGCAGATCGGTTATATGATGATCATCTATATTGCCGGCCTTCAGGCTGTTCCCAGCGATATGCTGGAAGCGGCAAAAATTGACGGTGCCAGCAATTGGCAGACACTGACAAGAGTCATCATTCCCAATATCATGTCATCCATCACCATCTGTACCTTTTTAACATTAACGAACTCTTTTAAGATGTTCGATCAAAACCTTGCATTAACCGGCGGCGCGCCATCTGTGATCATGGATGGTGCCAAGGTAAACATGACAGAACTTTTGGCACTTAACATTTATAGTACTTATAACATCAACAAGAACTGGCATGGCGTAGCGCAGGCCAAGGCAGTGATATTCTTCCTGCTTGTTGCAGTCATGGCTATCGCACAGCTCTCTTTGACACGCAGTAAGGAGGTGCAGCAATAATGAAGAAGAAATCAGAATATTCCACCGGAAGTAAGATTCTTACCGTGATATTTGCATTGATAAGTATTGTTTGGATACTGCCTATTATCGAAGTATTGATCAACTCCTTTAAGTCCAATGACTATGTCAATACGGATGCTTTTGCTCTTCCTAACAGTGAATCATTTGTAGGAATGGCAAACTATGTCAAAGGTGTAACCTTCGGTAACTATCCGTTTATAAAAGCACTGGCCTACAGTCTGGTTATCACGATACTGTCTGTGGCACTGATTCTGCTTTTTACCTCTATGACGGCATGGTACATTGCACGAGTAAATTCCACATTTTCAAAAATTTTCTATTACCTGTGCCTGTTTTCCATGATCGTGCCTTTCCAGATGGTTATGTTTACTTTAACCTTTACGGCTGACCAGTTAAAATTGAACACACCTTTTACCATTCCCGTCATCTATCTGGGATTTGGTGCAGGTATGGCCACCTTTATGTTTGTCGGTTTTATCAAAGGTCTTCCTTTGGAGATCGAAGAGGCCGTAGCCATCGACGGTGGCGGTCCGGTCGTGACTTTCTTTATGGTGATCCTGCCTATGCTCAAACCTACCTTGATCTCCGTTGGAATCCTGGAGACCATGTGGGTACTGAACGATTACCTGCTCCCTTACCTGGTACTGGATCGTACAAAATATATGACGATTCCTATTCTGGTACAGTACCTTAAGGGCAGCTACGGCAGCGTGGATTTAGGCGCTACCATGGCGGTGATCATGTTAAGTATCATACCTACTATTATCGTTTATATCTTCTGTCAGAAACACATCATTAAGGGTGTGGCTGCCGGAGCGGTAAAAGGATAACATAAGAAGATAAGACAAAGAAAACCCCTGAAGACAATGCTATTTTGTCTCAGGGGTTTTAGTTTTTAATGATGGAACAGTCTGATACCTGTAAAGCACATCGCCATACCGTATTTATTGCAGGTCTCGATCACGTTGTCGTCTCTGACGGAACCGCCCGGCTGCGCCACATATTTTACGCCGCTTTTGTGAGCGCGTTCAATATTGTCACCGAAGGGAAAGAAAGCATCGGAGCCAAGCGCCACGTCACTCATTTTATCCAGCCAGGCACGTTTTTCCTCTCTGGTAAATCTTTCGGGCTTGACCTTGAAAATCTTCTGCCATGCGCCTTCTGCCAGGACATCCATGTCATCTTCCCCGATATACAAGTCAATGGCATTGTCTCTGTCTGCCCGTCCGATACCGTCTACAAACTGTAGTCCCAACACTTTCGGTGACTGACGAAGGAACCAGTTGTCAGCCTTAGATCCCGCCAGCCTTGTACAGTGGATTCTGGACTGCTGCCCTGCACCGATACCGATTGCCTGTCCGCCTTTTACATAGCAGACGGAATTGGACTGTGTATATTTTAAGGTAATCATAGCAATTGCCAAGTCGATTTTAGCCTGTTTGGGAATCTCTTTATTTTCCGTGACAACGTTATTGAAAAAGTCATCATCGATCTTTAATTCATTTCTGCCCTGCTCGAAGCTGATGCCGTATACCTGCTTGACTTCAATCGGCGCAGGCTCGTAAGCAGGATCAATTTCAATGACGTTGTAGCCGCCTTTTTTCTTGGCTTTTAAGATTTCCAATGCTTCCGGCTCATATCCCGGCGCGATCACGCCGTCGGACACTTCCCTTTTGATGATCTTAGCCGTTGCCACATCACATACATCGGAAAGAGAAATAAAATCGCCGAAAGAAGACATCCTGTCTGCTCCACGGGCTCTTGCATAAGCATTGGCAAGGGGCGTAAACTCCATATCCAGATCGTCCACCCAGTAAATCTTCTTCTCCACATCTGTCAATGGAAGTCCCACTGCCGCACCGGCGGGAGATACATGCTTAAAAGAAGTGGCTGCCGGAAGTCCGGTTGCCTTCTTTAATTCCCGCACAAGCTGCCAGCCGTTAAAAGCATCCAGAAAATTAATATATCCCGGCTTGCCGTTCAATACCTTGATCGGCAGTTCACTGCCATCCGCCATAAAGATCCTGGATGGCTTCTGATTCGGATTACAGCCGTATTTTAGTTCTAATTCGTTCATCTCTAAGTTGATTCCTTTCTATGATTTTTCATAGTAACGATTCATAATATCCTATCTATGAATGCTTATTGATAATGCGCGTTTCGTATTTTCCGGTTGCGACCTCAATGTATCTTACAAAAAGAGAAACCTTATTATCCTCATTCAGATTCTCCCATACCGTCTGCGCAAACTCATCAATGCTGCCTTCAATATTGACCCATGTGGGCTCGCCTTCAAAACTCGGCAAGGGATTTCCGTCACCCATGTAGGTATGGATATAATGTCCTTCTCCCGCAATCGGATTCTCATAGGCAAAGGTAAATCGATTGGCTGCCGCAGGATTGCCCTGATTGCTCTTTAAGATGGACATTGCATAGTTAAATCTGCCGTTCTCAATATGTACGATCCCGGAGATACGAGGCGTATAATTGGGTCCATCGGGTTCAAAAGTTCTCGTTCTAAGCGACTGCTCAAAAGTCTGCTGCTTGTCCATCAGCTCATAAATAGTATCCGTCTGATCGCCGTTTGTTACAATTGTCTTATTACCAAGCACTCTGACCGGCGCATAGATGACCAGACTGGGATCCTCCAGTTTGGCAGGATCATAAGCCTGTGTCCGGATACCTTCTCCTTCTGTCACAAAAATACGGTTTCTGCTGTTTTCACTTCTGCCCATGATAAAATAAGCAATGACAGCGTATTTTTCATCCGCAGATTTCCCGATGACAATGCCTCTGCCCGGATAGGTCGTTGAGGACAGTTCTTTTGCTAATGATAGTTTTTCCATAGGAATCTCCTTTGTCTCACACTATTATTCGTCCACACTGTAGTTCGGCGCCTCTTTGGTGATATGGATGTCATGGGGATGACTCTCTCTTAACGCTGCTGCCGAAATCTTAACAAATTTACCGTTCTGCTTCAGTTCTTCGATGCTCTTCGTTCCACAGTATCCCATACCGGAGCGGATTCCGCCCATCAACTGGAAGATCGTATCTTCTACCGTGCCTTTATATGCAACACGGCCTTCCACGCCTTCCGGAACCAGTTTGCGGGCATCAGTCTGGAAATATCTGTCCTTGCTTCCGTTCTCCATCGCCGCAATGGAACCCATACCGCGGTATACTTTATATTTTCTTCCCTGATATAATTCAAAAGTTCCCGGACTTTCATCACAGCCCGCAAAGATACTTCCCATCATGCAGACATTACCGCCTGCGGCAATCGCCTTCGTCATATCACCGGAATATTTAATACCGCCGTCCGCAATGATCGGAATACCATAATCCTTTGCCACCTCATAACAGTCCATAATCGCCGTAACCTGTGGTACACCGATACCGGCAACTACACGGGTGGTGCAGATCGATCCGGGACCGATGCCGACTTTGACTGCATCCGCTCCGGCATCAATCAATGCCTTGGTTCCCTCGCCTGTTGCAACGTTTCCTGCAATCACTTGAACATCGGGATATTTTTCTTTGATCATCCGCAGACAATGAAGTACGTTTTCGGAATGCCCATGGGCGGAATCCAACACAATAACATCCACTTTTGCGTCTATAAGGGCGCCCACTCTATCCAGTACATTTGCAGTGATTCCAACCCCTGCGCCGCATAACAATCTGCCTTGTTCATCCTTGGCGGAGAGAGGGTATTTAATTGTTTTCTCGATATCTTTGATGGTGATCAAACCGGTCAGATTGTAATCATCATCCACGATCGGAAGTTTTTCTTTTCTGGCCCGTGCCAATACTTCCTTGGCCTCCTCCAACGTAATGCCTTCTTTTGCGGTGATTAGACCTTCGGAAGTCATGGACTCTTTGATCTTCTTGGAAAAATCAGTTTCAAATTTTAGATCACGGTTGGTAATGATGCCTACTAACTTCCTGCCTTCTGTGATCGGCACACCGGAAATTCTAAATTTTGCCATCAGTTCATCTGCTTCTGCCAAGGTATGTTCCGGAGTCAGGGAAAAGGGGTCTGTAATGACACCGTTTTCGGAACGTTTTACCTTGTCAACTTCTTCCGCTTGGGCTTCTATCGACATATTCTTATGTATAATGCCGATACCGCCCTGCCTGGCCATTGCGATTGCCATCCTATGTTCAGTTACCGTATCCATACCGGCACTCATCATAGGAATGTTCAGTTTGATTTTCTTTGTAAGCCATGTTGTTAAGTCTACCTGATTCGGAATTACCTGTGAATAGCTCGGAACCAAAAGCACATCATCAAAGGTAATGCCTTCGCCAATTATTTGACCCATTTTCTCTCCTCCTGTTTATAATTATTTTTCTATAATAAAAGTACTGCCAGCTAGAAAACTGACAGTATACTTTTTCCGGTTTTACTAATTAATCGGTAAATATTTTGCGCGGAGCGATCATCTGGATTGCCTTCACCATTTCCGCGCTCGGCTCCCAGATTATTTTCATATTGCCATCATAGATGATCACATATCTGTTTTCCGTTTCCCCCTCTGCTCCCGAACCATAGTCTGCATTTTTCTCAAAAGTCCGATTTTTGTACGCATCCAGCCGATGAGATTTCGCCGGCGCCATGATCTCTATCCTCTCCACATCATAAACAGCTGCTTTTTTTCTCTTGCTCTTTGCCAAAACCTTATCGATGCTGATCTCTTTATCCAAATACAGGTATTCATATTCGATGTCTGCATTCATATAAGCGAAATACGCACCGACACCTGTGACCACCGCAAGCAAAAGCATCGGAATATTAAGAATTCCGATTATGAAAAAAATCACTGTAAGCGTAATCAGAAGAACTTTTAAAAAGCGTTTTGCAAAAGACGGCTTTCTGGCTACGAGCCATTCTACATAGGTTTCACTTACCATACTGTATCTATTCCTCCATCGATATGAACCTATCATATAACAATTTAGGAAAAGTTGCAAGGGAATGTGACGGAAGTTTCTGTCAAATTTTGCAGAATCTTCCTAAAGCAGTTCTTTCAATAACTTATTCACCATACCCGGATCGGCTTTTCCCTGCATTGCTTTCATGGTCTGCCCGACTAAAAAGCCCAGTGCCTTTTCTTTTCCGCCCCTGTAATCCTCTACAGACTGGGGATTTTGTGCGATCACGTCCTCCACCGTTTTGCGAAGGGCGCCTTCGTCGTTGACGGTTTTTAATCCTTTGTCTTCTACATACTTTTCCGGATCGATATCCTTCTCAAACATAATCTCAAAGACTTCTTTTGCCACCGAACCGTTAATTGCCTTACTGTCTACAAGAGCGATTAGCTTTGCAAGATTCGCCGGTGAAAAGCAAAGTTTCTCGGCATCTACTTCTTTTTCCTTCATCAGCCTCAGGGTCTCTCCCATCAGCCAGTTGGATACCTTCTTAGGCTCCTTGCAGATTGCCACGGTTTCCTCAAACAGATCCGCCATGCGTTTTGAACCGGTAATAATATCGATATCATAATCGGGAATCTGGTACTCTTCCTTGTAACGAAGCATTTTTTCGCTGCGAAACTCGGGCTGCTTTGCCCGAATCTGTGCTAGCAGCTCATCGCTTACCACGATTGGCACCAGGTCAGGGTCGGGAAAATAACGGTAGTCCTGCGCATCTTCTTTGCTTCTCATAGCATAGGACTCCCCTTTGGCATCATCCCATCTTCTGGTTTCCTGGATTACTTCTTTTCCTTCTTCCAGCAAGTCGATCTGCCGTTCTCTTTCCCCTTCAATGGCTCTTGCAATCGCCTTAAAAGAGTTCAAATTCTTCA
Organism: Lachnospiraceae bacterium; assembly: GCA_022510585.1. Classification (GTDB taxonomy): domain Bacteria; phylum Bacillota; class Clostridia; order Lachnospirales; family Lachnospiraceae; genus UBA3282. Next base: position 3,561 of record JAFLTF010000069.1, on the reverse strand, counting down.
TTTCCGTTCTGGTCCCAAATTCTTTGGCACCCGCTTCGCGGACAGAGAGATTGACATCCGCCCTCATGGAGCCTTCCTGTAATTTACAATCAGAAGCACCCAGATACTGAATGATCAGACGCAGCTTTTCCAAATAGGCAATCACTTCCTCTGCACTCCGCATATCCGGTTCCGATACGATTTCAATGAGTGGAACACCGGAACGATTATAATCTACTAAAGAGCAGTCATCCCACTCATCATGCACAAGTTTTCCGGCATCCTCCTCCATATGGATTTCATGGATACCAATTTTTTTCTTACCTGTCTCTGCATCGTTGCTTTCAATCTCTACGCTGCCGTTTCGACAGATGGGCAGATAGAGCTGTGAGATCTGATAGTTCTGCGGATTATCCGGATAAAAATAGTTCTTTCTGTCAAATTTGCCATATCTGGTAATTTCGCAGTCTGTCGCCAGGCCGACCGCAATCGCATATTCCAACACCTTCTTATTTAATACAGGCAAAGACCCCGGCATACCGGTGCAGACCGGGCAGGTATGGGTGTTGGGGGCTCCCCCGAACTCCGTGGAGCAGCCGCAGAAAATTTTGGTTTTCGTAGCCAGTTCTACATGAACCTCCAAACCGATGACAGTTTCATATTCTTTTGCCATATCAGATTGCCTCCTTTCCTGCCATGGAGAATGTCCCCCGTGCTTTTTCATAAGTGTAGGCCGCCTGCAGCAATTTCTTTTCCTGAAAACAATCTCCGATCATCTGCAAACCGATGGGAAGACCGTTCTTGTCTTTTCCACAGGGCAGGCTGATTCCCGGAAGGCCCGCCAGATTAACGGCAATGGTATAGATATCTCCCAGATACATCTTGATCGGGTCAGCCAGACTTGCGCCAAGCTTGGGAGCAGTCGTAGGTGCCACCGGTCCAAGGATCAGGTCATAGTTTGCAAATGCTTCATCAAAGGCTTTTTTGATTAGTGCCTTCACTTTCAACGCCTTCAGATAATAAGCGTCATAGTAACCGGAACTTAGCACAAATGAGCCCAGCATGATCCGGCGCTTCACTTCTTCACCAAATCCTTCTGAACGGGATTTTTTATAAAGATTATGAAGTCCACTGTATTCCTTCGTCCGATAACCGTATTTGATGCCGTCAAACCTTTCCAGATTGGAGCTTGCTTCTGCAGCGGCGATCGTATAATAAGTAGGAATGGCATAATCTACCAGACTTAAGTCAAACCGTTCCACAACAGCACCTTTTTCTTCCAAAACCTTAACTGCCTGCAACACAGCATCTTTCACTTCCGGATCCAGACCCTCTCCGAAATAATCATTAGGGACACCGATCTTCATTCCTTTTACATCATCAACCAAGGCCGCTGTAAAATCTGTATCCTGTCTTTTTATCGAAGTAGAATCTTTCTCATCATGGGAAGCAATGGCTTCCAGAATCGCAGCACAGTCCGTAACATCTTTGGCAAGAGGTCCGATCTGGTCCAAAGAAGAACCGTAGGCAATCAGCCCGTAACGGGATACGGTCCCGTAGGTAGGTTTCATTCCCACCACACCACAGAAGGAAGCCGGCTGTCTGATAGAACCGCCGGTGTCGGACCCCAGCGCATAAAAACATTCTCCGGCCGCTACCGCCGCCGCCGAACCGCCGGAAGAGCCGCCGGGTACATGCCCCGGATTCCATGGATTACAGGTTGCCCCAAAAGCTGAGGTCTCCGTTGTGGAACCCATAGCGAACTCATCCATATTGGTTTTTCCAAGAATCACCGCGCCTGCTTTCTGCAAATTTAAGACAGCTTCCGCAGAATAGGTCGGTATAAAATTCGAAAGGATTTTGGAAGAACAGGTTGTCAGCAGACCTTCTGTACACAAATTATCTTTGATCGCCACCGGCACACCTGCCAAGGTACCTGTGAGCTCTCCTGCCTCAATTTTCGCCTGCACAGCCTCCGCCTGTGCAAGCGCTCCTTCTTTATCAATGGTCACATAGCAGTGATAGAGATCTTCTTTCGCTTCTATCTGCGCAAGCGCTTCTTTCGCCGCTTCCACTGCTGTTGTTTTTCCTTCTTTTATTGCTGCGGCAAGTTCCACCGCAGTCATTTCCAACAGACTCATTCTATAGGACTCCTTTCCGATTGAATTTATTCCATCTTATTCAAAAGTCTTCGGCACCACGAACATACCATCCTTCTGTTCCGGTGCATTCGACAATAACTCTTCCCTTATGTCAGAGTTCGACACAATATCTTCCCTGAAAACATTCTGTACCGGAAAGACGTGAGACATTGGTTCTACACCGTCTGTATTCAATTCCCCAAGCTTATCGATATAATCCAGCATCCTGCCCATATCTTTTTTGGCCTGCTCCTTCTCTTCCTCAGAAAGCTCCAGTTTCGCCAGAATGCCTACATACTCTATTGTTTCATCGTTTATGATATTTGCCATACACTGATTCTCCTTCCCTATTGAAAAATGTGATAATTATAGTGCCTGAGAATGGGCGGGAGGAAAAGGATTTCCATCGCCGGACCCTGTGAAGACATCGGTACTTAGCGAGGTATTATCGAGCTTAGTACCGCTATGTCTGAACCGGAGCGAAAGCGTGTCCAAGAGGGAAAACTTTTCCTCCCACCCATTTCGGCCCCTATAACTATCATATTGGTAATTTACCTGATCTTAATATGCACTTCCCTAAGCTGCTGCTCCGTCACATCATTCGGTGCGCCGCACATAAAATCCTGGGCCGTACCACTCATCGGGAAAGCAATGACCTCCCTGATATTCTCCTCATTGCGAAGAAGCATGATCATACGGTCAATACCCGGCGCCATACCCGCATGGGGCGGAGCGCCAAACTGAAATGCATTATAGAGGGCGCCGAATTTGGACTTTAAGGTTTCCTCATCATACCCTGCAATTTCAAAGGCTTTTACCATAATATCCATATCATGGTTACGGACGGCGCCGGAGGAAAGCTCCACACCGTTGCAGACAATATCGTACTGATAAGCCAGAATCTCTAACGGATCTTGCGTATTTAACGCTTCCAGCCCGCCCTGCGGCATAGAAAACGGATTGTGGGTAAACCCGATCTGTTTGGTATCCGCATCCAGCTCAAACATCGGAAAATCATTTACATAACAGAATCGATAAGCGTTCTTCTCCGTCAGTTCTAATTTGTCACCCAGTTCGATACGAAGCTGACCCGCATAATAGGCTGCCCGTTCTTCCTTATCCGCAATAAAGAAGATCGTATCGCCGGATTCCAGCGATGCCGACTTGACAAGTTCCTTTTTCATCTCATCCGAAATGAATTTATCGATCGGTCCTTTATAGGACATATCTTCTTCCACTTCCAAATAGCCAAGTCCGCCCATTCCCATATCGGTAGCAAACTTTAACAGCTTTTCATGAAAACCCTTAGACATCTCAGCATGAACTTTGATAGCGCGAACTGTCCTGCCATGGAAGGGTTTAAATGTGCATCTTTGGAAAAATTCTGTTAAATCTATGATCCGCAGCGGGTTTCTTAAGTCCGGTTTATCGGTGCCAAATT
>JAFLTF010000068.1 GCA_022510585.1 Lachnospiraceae bacterium | reverse complement strand
TGTTATGTATGCAAAGAAACGGGGACTTCTTTATTACATGTAAAAAGGAGATATTTCTTATGGAAAATGAACAATTATTACAGGCAATCACAGAAGTGATTCAGCATAATTTGATTCCTATTAATAGCCGCCTGGATGGAATAGACGGCCGCTTAGACAGAATTGATATCCGTCTGGACAGACTGGAATCAGATGTTTCTGCCTTGAAAGCCGGGCATATAGCTATGAGGAATGATATTAGGAATCTGGAAATCAAGGTAGATATGACTTATCAACTGGCTTTGGATGCCTGGGGTAAGAGCACTGAGAATAGGCAGTGGCTGGAGAATAAGCAGGTGCCGGTTTGAATGGGCGCGCCGATTATGTTAAATTATTTTGTTTAGTATTCAATAAAAGACAGAGAAATTTCTCTGTCTTTTATTCTGAGGAAAAATAGCGGTGCATCTACTTACTTTAATCACCGCCTTTTATCAAACGCATCCGAACATTTTCATTTTCCCCGCACATTCCACTTATCTTATCCGTTAAACATTATGAAGGGAGGTTTCAAAGCGTGTCTGCAGGCAAAGCTATCGACATAGAAGAACAATATGATAAGATATACCGCTACTGCTATTTTAAGCTGCGAAGCAGGGAAACGGCGGAGGATATCACACAGGAAACCTTCTTAAGGTGCTATGAGCGTTACGGTCACTACGGCAACGAATGGACTTTGCAGTACCTCTATCGAATCGCCCACAATTTGTGCATAGACGAATATAGAAAGAAAAAGCCTGTGCAGATACCGGAGGAATTGCCGGATAAAAGCTATGAAGAAGAGATATTGACCAGAGTCTGGATAAAAGATGCCCTGTCGGAGCTTGCGGAAGAAGAAAAAGAACTGTTGCTGCTTCGCTATGTAAATGAGGTTCCGGTGGGAGTCATCGTAACAGTATTTGGGATGTCCAGATTTGCATATTACCGCAAAGTGAAAAAAGCATTGCAGAAGCTACAAAATAAACTGGGGGTGTCGCATGATGAAAACTGATATCAAAACCGTTTTGGAAGAAGCTTTTGCCGCCCCGGAACCCACGCGGAAAAAGGAATTCCTAACAAAGATGGAGCAGCCGCGGATCAGTACTTTTACCTGCCTTCTTTCACAGATTTCCTATATCAGAAAAAGAGTCTGGCTGGTTTCCTTTCTTCTTTTGGCGACAGCTGTCTGGAGTGTAGGGTATGTGGGAGCGGACTGTATTCATATCATATCAGCGTTGATTCCTTTTATCGCGTTGTGTACCGTTACGGAGAGTGCAAGATCAACGGCTTACGGCATGACAGAGTTGGAGATGGCATCCAGATTTTCCATAAAGAGCATTATGCTTGCGAGACTGGGAGCGATCGGCATGCTGCATTTGCTCATCCTATGTATCTTAATTCCCTTTGTGGCCAAAACGACGATGTTTTCCTACTTGCAGGTAGGAGTTTATCTGAGCGTTCCTTATTTTATCGTTTCCGTACTGGGACTTATGGCAGTCAGGAAGCTGCGTGGAAAAGAAGCCTTTTATGTCAGCATGGGAATCTCCGTTATGGCTAGCTATTTGAACCTGCTTGGAAAAGAGAGTTTTCCGGGATTATATGAGGAAAAGCGGTTTATCTGGTGGTGTGTTGCTTTGATTTATCTGATTGGAAAAACAGGCAGCGAATATAAGCAGGCGATTCATCCTGCAGAGGCACAGATTTGAAAAGGAGTGGTGATGGATATGGAGTTGGTAGTAGACCGTCTGACGAAACAATACAAGAATAAAATTGCAGTGGACAGGGTCACTTTGTGTTTGCAGCAGGGAGTTTATGGATTGCTGGGCGCTAACGGCGCGGGGAAGACCACATTGATGAGAATGATCTGCGGTATTTTGAAACCTACCGGCGGAACCGTTACTTTTGATAAAATGGATGTCAGTACCGAAGAATACCGCTCGGAACTAGGGTATCTGCCGCAGGATTTCGGCTATTATCCGGAGTTTACAGGTATGGATTTTCTACTCTATATGGCGGCTTTGAAAGGGTTGGAGAAATCTTTTGCCAAAAAGAAAGCCAAAGAACTGTTAGAGCTTGTGGCTTTGCAGGAAGTTGCCAAAAAGAAGATCAAGACTTATTCGGGCGGTATGAAACAGCGGCTGGGAGTAGCGCAGGTACTGTTAAATGATCCGAAACTGATCATACTGGATGAACCCACGGCGGGCTTAGACCCCAAAGAGCGGGTGCGGTTTCGGAATCTTATTGCAGAGCTTGGCAAGGAAAATATTGTACTGCTCTCCACTCATATCGTATCGGATATCGAACATATTGCGGATAAGGTGCTGTTGATGAAAGACGGACAGCTGATCTATCAGGGCAAGTGGGAGGAAGAAAACGGCGACCTGGAAGAGTTTTATTTACAACAGTTTGGTTCGGAGGTGTCGTGATGAATCAGTTTTTTACCTTATACAAATATGAATTAGTGAAAATAATAAAACGCAAAATCGTTAAAATATCTATGGCTATCTTGCTCTTTCTGGCAGTTTATATGGGAATAGGAGAAGCACTTAGTAACGCCTATTCTATTACGGTAGGCGATCAGACCATAAACATGAACGGGTTTGAAATGATTGCAAAGAACAAAGAAAGCGCCCTGCGTCTGACCGGAGTGCGGATAGATGAGACGACATTAAAGGAAGTAGAAGATGCTTACGGGAAGGCATATATAATCTCTTATGAAGAGTCAGTTGATGCGGATAAACTGAGTCTTACAAACGATATTGCCGCCTCCGCAGTGATGATAGGGGAATTTGAGGAAAAAACGCCCAAGGAGCAGGAAGCATGGCAGAAAAAGAAAGAGCTGTATGCGAATATTTATCATTATATCTATCAGGCATTGGGGAGCTATGACGCCGTCAATTATTATTATATGGATGAAGAGTTTTTTTACCAAAGCTGGCACAACCGGATGCTGGAGCGTTGGATGGAGCAGAATGTGACGCAAGAGGAGATCACATACCTGACGCAGCGGGAAGAAACGATCGAGAAACCCTTTGTCTATGGTTATAGCGCAGGTTGGGACAACATTCTCAGAGAAATTCTGTCTTTGAATGTCATGTTGGTTTTATGTGTGGGAATATGCCTGTCCAACGCCTTTTCGGAGGAACATGTAAGAAAGACGGACCAATTGATCTTATGTAGTAAATTGGGAAAGCGGATGCTCTATTTTGCGAAAATGGCAGCAGGAGTGACCTTTGGATTCGTAAGCGGACTTCTCATGCTGTCTGCGGCCGTCCTTTCCAACTTGTGCATATACGGTGCGGAAGGTTTTGACGTGGCGGCGCAGATCTATTTGCCTGAGTGTGCGCGAAATCTGACAATGGGGCAGGCGGTTATGCTTCTTGGCGCAGTCTATATGGCGGCTGCAGTCTTTCTCAGCATCGTTACTTTGTTTCTGTCCGAGGCTTTGCAAAACAGTGTTGCAGTCGTAGGACTGATGAGCGGCCTCATGATATTGACCAATCTAGTCAACATTCCCTATCGTTTCAGAATGTTTTCTCAGATATACGGTCTGCTGCCGACGGTCTTGCTGCGTGTCTGGCAACTGTGGGATGACAGACTGGTCAAAGTGTTTGGAATATATCTCAACAATTTCCAGATTGCGCCGGTGTTGTATCTTGCAGTAAGTATCTTATTACTCTTTCTTGGCGGCCGCATCTACCGCAATTACCAGGTGAGCGGCAGATAAAGCTTAAATACAGGCAATTTCCTGTCATAACAGGCGATTGCCTCTTCTTTTTCTGTCATTAGATCCTCTTTAGATCATCTTTTCTTTCTTACATATTTTCCGAATGAAATATTTAAAAACAGTATATCGTTTTCAGATCAAAATAGCAATCGCAGATTTCCGGGAAAAATCATTGCCTGAAAGAATTTTTGATGATAGACTGAAAGTAGGTTTGACAGGTAAATTCAAATGGATATTTTTATGGAGATTATTTAAATGTACGAACAGAACGTATTTCAAATTTTGGAAATAGAGCCAACAGACGATGTAAGATTGATTAAAAAGGCCTACGCCGGACTGGTAAAAAAATATCATCCTGAAGAATATCCGGAGAAGTGGCAGGAAATCCATGATGCCTATGAGACAGCGCTAAAGATAGCGGAGCAAAAAGGTGTGGCAGCGGGAATACAACCTGAGGTGAAAACACAGGAGAAGTTCCTCCAGCCGCATGAAGAAGAGGCTTCCCCTGAACGCAGGGAAGCGGATGCTTTGTTTGAGAATGTGGAGAGCCTGTCAACAGAACAGCAGAGAAAGAACATAGAAATAAAACCGGAAGATCTTATGGACGTTATGCGGAGTCTAAAGATCATGGAGACGAAGAAGAAGTTTGCCATGGAAGAGTGGGAGGCTTTTTTCAACCGGGAGAATATCATTCCAATCATCAGTAGACCGGCTTGTCTTGAGCAATTTGGTAAATGTTTTGTAAATAAGTTCATTAACAAAAAGCTATATCGTTATCTGCGTGGGCAGGTACAACTGATCAAACAGTATTGTGAAGACAATCATTTGAATGATAAAATGTCAAAAACAAATTTTCTGGCATATGCCGAAAGCAGAGTCAATAAGGCATATATGGATAAGTATGCCTATATCTTTATCCCCATCATCTCAGTTTTGATGGTATTTTTTCTGCGAAGAGTTTACTATCAGCCGGTTGTGGGAAACAATGGAAATTATTCCGCCAAAGAGCAGGAAAATTTTGATGGATCTGAACAGATGTCCTATCAACCATATGATGTGATGAGTAGATTTTGGACAGACGAGTCAATCCTTCAGTTTGTACTCTCCTTCATGGAAGAAGATAACGTAAATCAAGATTTTTATAAAACATTGCTTCAAGAGAGTATGGATGAAGCCGATGTCCTTCAGGACGGGCTTGCTGTATGGGATTGGACTAGTCTGATGAGTGCCATCCGGGAAAAAGTAAGCTATGAAATCCATGAAATACCGGCTGCAGACGAGATAAAGTCACAATATCATCTAAAAGCATTCTGTATTACATCCGACAGCGAGCAGAAAGGAAAGATTCTGTTGTGTGATTTGGAAACATTAGGATTTCGTGAAGATTGTCGAATTTATTATGATAATGGTGAAAAATATGTGGAAATACCTGTTAAGATTGACTTCGATGGAGAAGAAATCTCAGATGCGAAATGCAGATGCAATCTGCTGGGATATCAGGCATTGGTGATTGAAACACACCCTTATGATGAGCAGAGCCTAAATCCTATTATTATAATAGAGCCGCTTGATTCTGCTGATATGCAGATGCAAAATATGGAAAATGAAGAACTACAGTTGTTTTTGGAACAGGCGCTTTTACAACCATGAAAAAGAGAGGGATTATAATATGAGCAAAATCATAGGAATTGATCTTGGAACAACCAACAGTCTGGTAGCAGTCTGGCAGAACGGAGAAAGTAAATTGATTCCCAATGCATTTGGGGAATATCTGACACCGAGCGTGGTCAGTGTTGATGAGGATGGTAGTGTATATGTGGGTAAAACGGCAAAAGAACGCCTGATCTCTCATCCCAACGAAACTGCCAGCGTTTTCAAGCGTTTTATGGGAACCGCCAAAAAATATCAGCTTGGAAATAAGAAGTATCTGCCGGAAGAATTATCCGCACTTGTTTTAAAGAAACTGAAAGAGGATGCAGAACGGTATCTGGGGGAACCTGTTGAAGAGGCAATTATCAGCGTACCGGCATATTTTAACGATATGGCACGAAATGCCACAAAAAATGCAGGTGTGATCGCAGGTCTTAAGGTTGAGCGTATTATCAACGAGCCTTCCGCAGCAGCGCTGGCTTGTCAGAACCTGAATCAGGAGGAAGATACGACACTTTTGGTCTTTGATTTTGGCGGTGGCACCCTGGATGTTTCTTTGGTGGAATGTTTTGATAATGTGATTGAAATTCTGGCAGTCAGCGGGGACAATCAGCTTGGCGGACAGGATTTTGACGACCTGATCGGAGAACATTTTATCCGCTCCTTACAGTTAGATATAGCGGATCTACAGCCGGAAACCAGAGAAGTGCTTAGAAAATGTGCGGAAAAATGCAAAAGAGAGCTAACAGAAAATCCTACTGTCGAAATGGTGGTAAACTGTCAGGAAATAAACGGCAAACTGGAAATATCCAGAAAAGACATTGTCAGTATCTGCGCTCCGCTGTTTGAACGTATGGGGAAGCCGATCAGCAAGGTTTTAGCAGATGCACAGATCACAGCGTCTCAGATTGCTCAGGTGGTTCTAGTAGGCGGTTCCTGTAAAATGCCGGTTGTAAGACAGTATTTACAGCATCTGTTGGGACGTAACGATATCAGTACGCTTAATCCCGATCACATGATCGCGATGGGGTGTGGTGTCTGCGCCGGAATCAAGGAACGCAGTGAAGATGTTAAGGATATGCTGCTCACCGATATCTGTCCGTTTTCCATGGGAACACAGGTTATCAATCCTTATAATCAGCAAAGACATTTGATGTCTTTTATCATAGAAAGAAACAGTCCGCTTCCTATCAGCCGGGAAGATGTATATACAACCGTACATGACAACCAGCAGGAATTGCGCTTTCATATTTATCAGGGAGAAGCAATGTATGCGGATGAGAATATAGAGTTGGGAGAGATTACGGTAAGGATTCCGCCCAGACCGAAGGGGGAAGTGATGTGTTTCGTGCGATTCACCTATGATATCAACGGTGTGTTAGAGGTAGAAGTCAGAATTCCCCTGACCGATGAAAAGAAACGTCTGGTCATTGTGAATAAAGAACTGGGTATGACACAGGAGCAGATCGATGCAAAACTAAAGGAATATGAACGGATCAAAGTGAATCCGGCAGAAGAAGAGGAAAATCGATTTGTCCTGGAGTGGGGAGCCCGCCTCTATGCGCAGAGTGTCGGAGCTTTGAAGCAGGAAATCCTGAAGCGGCTCCAGTACTTTGAATATGCCATGGCTCAGGATACCTACCGCCTGTCGAAGATACGGAAATATACAACCGTTTTTCTTGCCTATGTGGAGAAGATTCTGGGCCAGTACACAGGCTTTTCGGATGAGATCATGAAAGACGGTAGCTGGTATCAGGAAGAAGACGAAGAAGAAAAAGAGATTGATGCCCTTTTCAAGGAATGGGATGAATCGGATGAGGAAGGCGGCTCGGATGAACGGTAAATATGTATTTCAGGTCTTGGAAATAGAGCCTACGGACGATATCAAGGAAATAAAGAAAGCCTACGCTAGGATGGTTAAAAAATATCATCCCGAAGAATATCCGGAGAAATGGAAAGAGATCCATGATGCTTATGAGGCTGCATTAAAGATAGCGAAGCAAGGGCAGCATATCGAAACAGTGTTCCATGTGAAAGAGAGCAGACTGCCGCCTGAAGTGATAAGCGAGAAAGCAGAAGAAAAGCAGGAGAATCATCAGCACACTCCGGTGATCAAGACAGAAGAAAAGGCGGAAGCAGAAGAAAAGCAAAAGAATCAACATCATACCCCAGTGACCAAGACAGAAGAAAAGGCGGAAATAGAAGAAACTACAGAACTACAGTATGAGGTGGAACAAGAAACTCCGGAAGATAAATCTCTAATCTCCATGTTTGAAAATATTGAGGATCTGTCACAAGAACAGCAGGATCAAAATAGACGTGAGAAAGCATTAAAACAAAGGATCTTGCGGGAAAAGCTTGAGGATTTCAAAGAGATGGCGGTCGAAAAGAAATTTGACGGGGATGCATGGGAGAATTATTTTAATCAAGAAGATATCCTGCCGATCATCAGTCAAAAAGAGTTTCTTTTTCAAATGGGTAATTTCTTTTTATATAAAAAAATAAATAGAAAAAAATATAAGTTTCTGATGAAACAGCTGGCCCGAATTGAGGAGTACCATGAAGAACATAACATTACATTTTCTGACGATGAACCAGATCCTATAGAACATGCGGATAGCCGGATATGGGAAGCATATCGTACATATATAATAAAGCGGATTATTGTGTTTGCCTTGATATGTTTGCTAGTTCTGGCTGCACTGCACATCGGGAAGCGCGGTCTTACCACAGAACAAAAACGAGAGAAACGCGTTGAAGCGATAGAAAGGCAGAAAAGAAAAGACGGAGAAAGAATGTATGGATATAGAGTGGATGATTATAACTGGTATGAAGAAAATCATTCATGGGCGATATGAACGACGAGGAAATACAGTTGTTTATGAAAGAACTACAGGGAAATGAATAACAACCAAAGGAGGCACCATCGTGAATCAACTAAAGAAACTGAAAGGAAAGCTTTTTCTGCCGCTTTGCCCGCTGTTGCTTGCAACTGTTTTGGCAGGCTGTGGAAAAGCAGAGCAATCTCTTGATGCACCAACAAATCCTGATACGCAGGACGATGCCAATGCAGATGCAGTCGGGGATATCGTCGAGGATTCAGATCCGGAGGAAAACGGGGATACGGAAACAGGGGCAGATAGTGAACCGGAAGAGGAATCTATGCCCGAACTTACCGAAGAGGAGATTGCTGCTCTTAAATATATTGAGAAAATAGGTGTAGAGGATTTTTATGGAGATAAATCCGTATATGATGCTTATGCGCCAAAGGAAAGCAGCAATGAGGATGGCTATGTATTTTATTATGAACATGGTCTTACCTATTCTGCCTCCGCTTGTAATTTTGACAGTCTGCCCATACTGTATGACTACATGGATGGCGTTATAGAATACGACATGGAAGATTGGGAGACGGAAGGCTCCGGATATACAAATGTACAGCTTGGTGAAATTCTGCAAAACAATGAAGACAGATATCAGTTTGCGACAGCACAGAAAGAGGATATTTACGGGACGCCTTTTGTGGTCAACAAAGTCTTCTATCTGGACGTGCAGGATAATGATGCCGGGATTTTATGGGAACTGGAACTGTCTGAAATGAATGTGGATGAAGAAACGGATCTGGTAATTGATGAGATATCGAGATGTTACCGCGTCAATCTGGATGCGATCAAATCAAACGGAGCATGGCTTGCCGACGATGCCAAGCGGGCAGAGCAGCAACAGGATGTATACGAACCCAGAGAAGACGACAATGTACTGGAAAAAGTGGATGGATATCAGTACATGGGTCTGACCACTTTGACAGTCAATGAAGGTGCGGCCCAGTGTCCGGTTATGGTGCCTATGGGATGGCAGACCTATATTAAGGATAACACCGCTATGTCTACTCTGCATGGCGTTAAAGTGTACGGCGCTATTGATATGCTGATCATGAAGGATTTTCTGGTCAGTGTCAAAACGGATGCCGATGGCTCTTATAAGTCCTATCATGATGATACGGAACGATATCGGAAAGTTAAACTTGGTGAGATCTATCCGATTGCCGGCTATGATATGGCCAGCTATGTTGTACTTACTTATGATGAGAAGGATTATCTGACAAAAGAGTTCCTGCCTCAAACAGAGGTAAAATGCTATATCAGGATCAATGAGGACTATGTGTTGGAATATACCATTACTTTGTCCCCTGATGAATATGATGATTCAACCAATGTAGTGATCAAAGAACTGGAGGCGGCTTATGGAATCGATTTATCGGAATATTATTATAAGAACTAAGCGTAACCTGTCAAAAGGCTTTTGTCTGTTTTTATCCATGGTCCTTCTGTGTACCCTGTCCGGCTGCGGTCTGGAAAAAAGGATAGCGGCAGAAAACGTGACAGAGGAAGAATCCCGGGTAGATGAGGAAGTTAAGACAGAAGAAGGCCGGGCAGATGGGGATGGACCTGAAACTTTGGATAGCTTTAGGGCAGAACATGCAGACCGGGAGGAAGATTTTTCCGAAGAGGAAGAAGAAAAACCGACAACTATGTCACAATTGATGGGAGGAGCGGAAAGTGAAATCGATTCTCCCGATACCGTTTTATGGTTCAATGCAACCTATGCGCCTTTAACATACAGCAATGCAGGCAATTGGAAGCTGGTGGGCGGGGTACAGCCCTCAACATACAATGAAAGACTGGTACAGGCTCTTATCCTCAGGGATTGGAATGTACAAGACAGGGAATCCGCATTGGAAACTGTGGAATGGCTCAAAAAAGAAGGCCATAGGGCAAAATGGCAGGAATGTATGGAGGAGCTTCAGGAAATGGGAATGCTGGATATGGATGCGGAAACCTTTCTTCAGGCCCTTATGGATACAGGAAAAGAAAATCTGTTTCGGTATGTGATGGTATATGATCTGTATCAGAACGGACAGGATGCCAATGCGATTGCGGCGTGGGATCTATGCAGGGTGAATCAGCTGTATGGCGATTTCTATATCTGCGGATATATGACTTATGAGGAAGCTATGGACGCATCTTTGGAAAATTCCCTTGTGTTACAGCAGATGTTCCCGTCCTGGGAAGCTATGGTAAATTCTTATATGATGGGATATCAGTTCTGGCAAAGCGACCCTTGCCTGACGGAAGATTCTCCTACCCTGAAACGCTACGGTTACTATGAAATATTGTTAGAGACAGAGAACGGTCCCTATACCCTTGACTGGGATATGGAACTGACAAAAAGCTGGTAAGATATTCTTATCTGAAGGTATAAAGAGGTTCATAAAGCAGGCTGTTGTAAAACAGAAGTGGTGTTAGATGCAAAAGGAGATTATGAATGAATCGGATCAGGAAAAGGATTCTTCGAATAGGGATTATGGTAGGCGTTGCAGCCATTCTCTTTATAGCAGTTGGTGGCTTCATAGCATATAAGATTACAAAATATAATCAGTTGCGCAAGAAAGCCATGACTCTGGAAGCCCATGAATTAACGGAGAAAGATAAAGAGTTTCTAAACAGGAAGTATCCGGAGGATGCTGATAATATAGAAGCTGGGATGTTATATCCATATCAATATGGTAAATTGGAAAGTGCAAGGAAAGATATTGCCTATCTGGAAGAGAAATATCCCGGATATGGGTTTGTTTTTTTACACATTAATGGTGACGCTGACTTGTTTGGAGGATTTGGTAAAAGAAACAAATCTTCCTATCGGCATAGCAGTTGGTGCCTCATGGAGGAAACCAGCGGAAGAGAAGTTACTGTGCATCAGTGGATATATGAAGACGGAACAGTTGTGTTAAAGGATAATTTCTATGGATATGGTATTGAGGAAGACTATGCGGCTTACTATAAGGAGCAGCTGGAGCAGAGGATAGATGGAGTTGTGGAAGTAAGAGCCCACATTTCAGATGTACATGGTGATGAATATGACAGCAGCACAACGGCGCAGGATATCATAGACGGAAAGTTTGATGTTCAACCAGACGTTACGATCATTCTGTCTGCTGATGGAAGGACAGAGGAAGAATGTGAAGCATTTTCGAAATCACTGGTGTCGGCATTAAGGGAAATCACCGGGCAAAGATTAGTTGAAGCTAGTTATAAATTTAATTATTCTTTTTATGAAGGAACAGAAGAAGAAATTCTGAATCGGAAAGAGAATGAGTTAGTCTCGGTATATCATGATTACAAAAGACTGGGCAATTTAGGATGGGAATGAAGGAACTCTATGGGAGTTTATATCCTGAATTAAAGATAGGGAATCAAAAGGTCTGCCCTATGTTTGCAGTATGAGTATTAAAATATATATGAAACAGTGATTTATATCGAATATTTGAAAAGAGGACTTTAAATGAATAGGAAAAACGCACTCCGCATCGGCATAGGTATCGTGATAATTCTTTTTATATTTACATTTGGTTATGTGGCCTACAGAATTACAAGTAATATTGTGAAGAGAAATAAAGAAGCATCGTTTGACACCTATGAGCTGACTGATAGGGAGAAAGAATATCTAAAAGAGCGATATCCCGAAGATGAGGACAATATAGAGGCGGGGATGCTGCATCCATCGCAGTATAATCACTTGGAATGGGTCAGACTCATCAATAATTATCTGGAAGAGAAGTATCCCGGATGCGAGTTTGTTTTCGTACGACATATCTATAACGGTGACTTGTTTGGAGGACTGGGTAAAAGGTACAAAAGTTCATATCGGGAGAACAGTTATTACTTTCTGGAAGAAAACAGCGGAAATGAGTTCAAACTGTCCCAGAGAACCTACGAGGACGGAACCATTGAGCTGAAAGACAATTTCTATGCCTATTATATTGAGGAAGACTATGCGGCTTACTATAAGGAGCAGTTGGAACAGAGGATAGACGGGGTTGTGGAAGTAAAGATATCTATTTCACGTGAGATGGGAGAAGAGTGTGGCAGCAACATAACGGTGGAAGATGTTACAAGTGGAAAGTTTGATGTTCGGCCAAGTATTACAATTATTCTAGCCACTGATGGAAAGACAGAGGAAGAATGTAAAACATATGCGGAAATGGTGGAGAAGGCATTGAAAGAAATCAACTGGGAAAGAATAAGTGAAGTTTATCGTTATTATTTTTATGATGGAACGGAAGAAGAAATTATGAATTGGAAAAAGGGAGAACTAAAGCCAGTATATTATAATAATTTTTTAGCAAGAGACTGGGAAAGTGAGGATGAGGAATGAAGGAACCCTATGGGAGTTTATATCCTGATT
>JAFLTF010000067.1 GCA_022510585.1 Lachnospiraceae bacterium | reverse complement strand
CGCAGCCGCAATGATTTCTTCATCCGTTGCATCCAGCTTCCCGTAACGTATGTTATCTTTTATGGTCCCGGAGAAAAGGAAATTGTCCTGCGTCATGATTCCCATCTGCCGGCGAAGGCTTTCAATCGATACTTTTTTCACTTCTTTACCGTCAACTGACACCTTCCCCTGCTGTACGTCATAAAACCTGCTGATCAAATTGACAATCGTGGTTTTACCCGCACCGGTAGGTCCTACCAGAGCAATGGTTTCCCCGGGTTTGATCCGGAAGCTGACATCATCAAGCACTTTCGTCTGTTCGTCATAAGAGAAGCTCACATGCTCAAAAGTAACTTCTCCTATGATTTCCGGCATCTCTTCCACTTCTTTTCCGTCCGCAATGGCAGGCGGCGTATCCATGATTTCAAAAATCCTCTCCGCTCCGGCAATATTGGTCACAAGCTGATTATAAAAGTTGCTGATATTGTGGATGGGCTGCCAGAACATCGTCAGATACGCTCCAAAGGCAATAAATGTTCCGACGGAAACTTCCTCTACGCCCAGAATCACGATCCCTGAAAAATACAGAAAAATACAACCGAGTCCCCAGAAAAAGTCGATGACGGATCCGAAAGCATCGCTGATCCTGACTGCGTCCATAAAAGCACCCCTGTGCTCTCCGATCAGAATATCGAAAGTATCCCTCGTCTCTTTCTGCGCATGAAAACTCTGAATGATCCGGATTCCTGCCATATCCTCATGAATAAAGGCGTTCAGGTTTGCCGCCTTCTTTCGGAAAGACTGCCAGCGAGGATGGGCTTTTACTTCTATCCAAACGGTAAGTCCTGCCATCACCGGAATCGGAAGCATACAGGCCAGGGCCAGCTTAGGATTTTTATAAATCATGATTGCCACCACCGCAATCACTGTGAACCCGTCCGGTATCAGGGTCGTGACACAGTTGGAAAGCACGTCTTTCAGAGAATTGATATCCCCGATGATCCTGGACAGGATTTTTCCCGTAGGCCTGCTGTCAAAAAACTGAAAATCAAGTTTCTGAATATGGGTATAAAGCTCCTGTCTGATCGTCAGCAGGATATTGTTGCATACCTTTGCCATAATATACATTCTTAATTTAATAACAATCACCAACATTAAATTCAGAATAAGCGCTAAGACCAGCAGCCGATACAGACCGGACAAATTTCCCACTGCAATATAATTGTCAATGGCCGACTCATAGATCAGCGGATTGACCAGACTGATAAGCACGCCATAGCCCATAATGAAAAGCACAAGTACAAGCTGCCATTTGTAGGCAAGCAGATATGAGAAAAGTCTTTTTAATGTCTGTATTTTGCTGCGCTCTTGACTTGTTTCGTCATCTCTATATGAATTGACTGCCATAGTCAATACCTCCTTTCTCTATAAACGGTTAAACTACCGCTCCGTACTGGGCAAGATAAGTCTCATAATATAGACCCTGTTTTGCCAGCAGACTCTCATGGGTGCCCCGTTCTGCTATCCTTCCGTCCTGCAATACCAGAATCTCATCGGCATTTCTCACTGCACTGATACGGTGTGCTATAATAATCTTCGTAGTATTGTCCAGTTTGGTCAGGGTTTCCTGTATCAAATGTTCGGTCTCCATATCCAATGCGGAGGTGGAGTCATCCAGTACCAAAATAGGATCCTGTTTCGACAGGGCTCTTGCAATACTGATCCTCTGTTTCTGCCCGCCGGATAAGCCAACACCCCGCTCACCGATCACCGTCTCGTATTTTTGCTCCATACGCTCAATAAATTCACTGGCTTGTGCATCCGTGGAGGCCCTGCGCACCATACCGAAATCCGTTGTATTCTTTTTCCCCAGTTTGATATTTTCATTGACTGTATCGGAAAACAGGAATACATCCTGCATGACGTAACTGATCCCGGTGCGTAACTGTTCTAAGGAAAGGCTGCGTATATCCACATCATCAACCAGAATCTTTCCGTCTGTAGCGTCATACATACGCTGCAGCAGTTGAATGATGGACGTTTTACCCGCTCCGGTAGCCCCCATGATCCCCAATGTCTTTCCGGGCTGAACCGTAAAAGTGATATCATGCAGAATCTCATGCAGGTCCGCCTTGTGGAAAGAGACATGTTCAAAACAGATCTTCCCTTGTATATGCTCTAATACCACCGGTTCATCAGCTTCCTTGATGCTGGAGGTTTCCTGATAAATATTCCGGATCTTCTTATTGGAAGCCACCGCTGAAGATAAACTGTTGGTCAGCCATCCCAGCATTTCCATAGGCCATACGATATTGGTGGAATACTCCACAAATGCGGTCATCTCACCCAGTGTCATTTCACCGCCTATCACAAATTTACCACCGACCAGAATGGTCAATAACGGCAGTATCTTGGAAATCACGGAAAAATACGGGTAATACTTTACAAATACTTTAGACTGTTTCATATTGAGTTCATAGTATTTCTGATTATGAGAAAGAAACTTGGAGATTTCAAACTTCTCTCTGGCAAAAGCCTTAACGGTACGCACTCCTGCCAGATTTTCTTCCGCTACCGTATTCAAAACGGCATTTTCCTCACTGATCTCCTCATAGATGCCGCCCAGTTTCCGCTCCATAATAATAGCGATCGTACCGCAGAACAACATTGCCGCAGTGGGAATCAATGCAAGCTTCCAATTCATCATATACATACAGGTCAGGATGATACCGGTATGATAAATCACCTCAATGATCAACATGCCTACAAAACCCAGTGCATCCCAGATACGATCGATATCGTCCTTTACCCGGGACATCAACTCTCCTGTATTGGTCCTGTCAAAAAAATCCGCGCTTAAGGATTGGATATGTACAAATAGATCCCTCCTCATCTGAGAAGAAATCTTAGCCCCAACTTTGTCAAACGTGTATTCTTTGACATACTGAAACACACATCTTCCCAAACCGATGCCCAGAAACCCCAGTAAAAGATATTTTAATTTTCCCATCTCACCGCCTACAATGACATCATCCACAACGGATTTGGTCAGCCGCGGTGCCAGCATATCCAGCGTGACCGCGATAAAAAGAGCGGCTGTTGCACACAGATATGCTGCTTTATTCTCCCAAATATAGCTTGATATTTTTTTCATTCTTTTCCTCTCTATCCCCGTAGATCCGTCTGTCTCATTGCCCGCACACAATACAAAAAAACCACGGCAGAAATTACCGTGGTTTTTATCAATGTCTCAAACTGCTCAGTCAATATCCCTGTTAAAAATACCGGCCAAGATATACGGAGGTAATTTCATGTTTAATACGCTGTTCTTTTTCAGTTCTTTATTACGTTTCTTGTTATTTCCAAACATTTTCTTTACCTCCTTTCTTTCCTATTCAACGATGTAATTGCTATATTAATTGATACGGCGTAAAAAGTCAACCCGTATTTTTAAATTAATATAATATTATTCAACCGGCACTTACCTCTCCATTTTCCAGAAATAGGCACTGTAAGGCGGCAGTTCGCTGCCTGCTCCAAAGTCATGGTCCTTACCGCTGATCAAATCCACCGCCATGCCGCAGCCCGCATCGAAATGTGCCGTATAGCTTTCGCCGTCGGCGTTGATTGCAACCATCACGCGTTCATTCTCTGATTTTCTCTCGAAAATACACTGCTTATTGGTCAAAACCACGGAGCGGAAGGTTCCGTAATTGAGTGCCTCGGAATTCTTCTTAGCCTCTGCAAGCGCATGGATCCAATCACCCAACTCGGTCCACTGCGGTTCCTCAAAGCAGGCCCGAAGCGCCGGATCGCCTTCACTCTTGTTGGCTTTAGCGCCCCACTCGCTTCCGTAATATACGCAGGGAATACCCGGCATACCGAAGCAGAGCGCATAAATCAGCGGCAGATGCTTTTCATTCGATAACACGCTGGCAACTCTTGTCACATCATGATTATCTACAAAAGATAACAGGTGTTTTCCTTTGTACAATGTCCAGTTCTCCGGACCAAACTGCCTCATAAGAGAATGTACGATCTCAAACATGTTCATACTGTTAAAACTTGAGAACAAGCCTTTATAACATTCATAATTTGTAACCGAATGCAGCATTTCGTCATTCATCCACTGATTGTAATCACCGTGCAGGGTCTCCCCAAGCAGATAAAAATCACTTTTCAGTCCGTTACAGAAACCACGGAGCCTGCGCAGGAAATCTTTATCCAGACAATAAGCCACATCCAGGCGCAGCCCATCGATGTCAAATTCTTCCACCCAGCTCTTAATGGCGTCAAAAATATGGGATATCACATCTTCATGACGCAGATTCAACTTCACCAGATCATAGTTTCCTTCCCAGCCTTCATACCAGAGACCGTCGTTATAATTGGAATTGCCGTCAAAATTGATATGGAACCAGTCCTTATAAGGGGAATCCCAGCGTTTATTTAGTACATCTTGAAAAGCCCAGAAGCCCCTGCCCACATGATTGAACACACCGTCTAAGATCACCTTGATGCCATTGTCATGCAGATTCTTGCAAATATTCGCAAAATCCTCATTCGTTCCGAGACGGCAGTCGATTTTCTTATAATCTCTGGTATTATATCCATGGGTATCAGATTCAAAAACCGGTGAAAAATAGATAGCATTGATTCCCAGTTTCTTCATATGAGGAATCCAATCATTGACTTTCAAAATTCTTGATTCCAATACACCGTCATTCTCAAACGGCGCTCCGCAGAATCCCAACGGATATATTTGATAAAAAACACTTTCGTATGCCCACATATCTTTTCCTCTCCTTTTGTTTATTCAAAAACAGCCTTCCTAATAAAACTGCCTCTGCTATTGTAACATAAATATGACAAAATACAAAGCAAACCTTTTCAATTTCTTTCATTGACCAAAACGGTCCTTTTTGGGGTGTACGAATTTCAGTCAACCGACTTTTCCACAGCTTTTATGACTATTTTTTATAAAAATCTATAAAAACAGGTGAGAAATCCCCCATTTCCACCAAGTTATCCACATATGACACATGTGTCATACTAATATGACTCCTTGCTCATTTTTCTCCAAAATTTCATGTCGTTTACGTTTTATCAATCAATTACTCTTGTTATTGTATCTGTTTATCCTGGTGAAGTTATAGCCATCTGTTCCAAAAATCCGCAATCCTTTCCGCTATTCGGTTAGATGAGACTACCTCATAATTGCTCCATTCTCTCGGAAAGAGCCTTTGATAGGAGGCGTTTAAGAATCTTTCATCCAAAAGCGCCACGATCCCCACATCTTCCGCAGTTCGAATTACCCTTCCCGCCGCCTGCAATACCTTGTTCATGCCCGGATATCTATAGGCATAGTCAAATCCGTCAGATCCCCAGCTGTCAAAATACTGTTTCAGTATTTCCCTTTCATTGCATACCTGCGGCAGTCCGGTCCCCACGATGACCGCCCCGATCAATCTGTCACTCTTCAGGTCAATACCCTCGCTGAAGATACCGCCCATCACACAGAAGCCAAGTAAGGTCTTTTCTTCTTCGATCTCAACATCCATATGGATCACCTTTGACAGGTCGAAATCTTCATTTCCCGCAAACCTGCCAAGGAACTCTTCTCTGGAACGTTCGTTCATATAGTTATCCTGTACGATGCACTCTATCTCTTCATTTGCAAAGTATTCCTCAAATTTTTCATACACCTGCTTTAAAAAGGCATGGGAAGGAAAGAAGATCATATAATTTCCCTGCCTGTTTTTTATGATCTCATAAATATAGGCAGCGATATTATAATATTCCATTTCACTTCGCCTTGTATATTTACTGGTCACATCACTTCCTATGTAAAGCCCCCTTTTCTCCGGTTGAAAAACGGACTGTGCATAAACTTCATAATCCCCTTCCTCTGCTCCCAGAAGCGTTTTGTAATATTGTATCGGTAATAAAGTGGCGGAAAATAGAATAACACTCCGTCCTCTCATCATACATTCCCTCAGGTTATTTGCCGGATTGACACAAAACAGTTTCAAAGTAAAGCTGCCGTCTTCCTCTAATTGCGAATAAGTCACATAGTTTTCATCCACCAGATCATAAATACTTAAAAAATGGGAAACTTCAAAATAAAACTCCAGAACTTCCTTCCGCACCGGGCTTTCCTCATGGTCCTCAAGATAATCTCCCATAGCCCCGCCCAGTCTTCCCAGTTCCATCATAAAAGAGGAAATTGACTTCTCCAGTCGATAGTCAATACATTGTCTTTTTAAGTCAAGAAGTTCTTTATTACACCGTTCAAGCCGCTTTTCCAGCTGGGTGGAATAGGATTTGATGACTTTTTTCAACTTCAGGAAATCCTCTTTTCGCAAAACGGCACTGTACATCTCCCTGCCACGCTCTACCAAATTGTGCGCCTCATCGATCAGAAACAGATAGTCTTTCCTGCTTCCTTCCGCAAAAAAACGCCGTAAATATACATGGGGGTCAAACACATAATTATAATCACAGATGACCGCATCGGAAAACAAACTCATGTCCAGACACATTTCAAAGGGACAGACCTGATGCTTTCTCGCATATTCTTCGATCTTCTCCCTGTGAAAACTTTCTTCATTTGTAAGCAGGTCATACATGGCATCATTGATCCTGTCATAATGTCCATTGGCATAAGGGCAGACCTCCGGATTGCATTCGCATTCCTCTAAGAAGCAGATCTTATCTTTTGCCGTCAAAATCACTGTCTTAAACCGCAGCCCGTTCTCCCTAAGCAGCTGAAACGTATCTTCCGCTACGGTTCTTGTTATAGTCTTGGCTGTCAGATAGAAAATCTTTTCTGCCAAACCTTCTCCCATCGCCTTCACTGCCGGAAACACCGTAGAGATCGTTTTTCCAACTCCGGTAGGCGCCTCAATGAACAGCTTTCTTTTATGATAAATCGTTCGATAGACATAGGATGCAAGCTCTTTCTGCCCTTCTCTGTAATCAAACGGGAAAGACAGCGCCTTGATGGAATCCTGCCGGATATTCTGCCATGCAAAGCTATAGTCTGCCCACTTTCTGTACTGCTCCATGACCCCTTCGAACCATTCCCGAAGTTCTTCCAGAGTATAGTCATAATGAAAATAACGGATTTCTTCCGGGTTGAATTCAATAACATCTGTTTTTCCAAGATGACAATAGGTCATTCTTACCCGAATGGAAGGCAGGGATTTCTGTACCGCAAAAAAATAAGCATAACATTTGGCCTGTGCCAGATGCACCGAAACAGCCTGCTTCATCTTGGCCACATCATGGTAGGTTCCTTTGATCTCATCAATCGTAACCATGATATGTTCAGCCATATCAGGCGGAAAATCCGCATCCGTAAGCTCCGGCACTCCATTTGCCGGCTCAATCGGCTCAATGATGATACCATCGGCGCGCCCCTCAATCACAATATCGTATTTTTCTGTAGCATAGCAGTAACGAAGTCCGACTTCCGCATGGTAGTTTGAACCCATCCGCCTCTGGATCATCCGATGGATACGTCCGCCTTCCTGCATAGCATCTGCCGAAGAGACCCTGCGGTTATCAATATTGCCGGAACGAAGAATAAATTCTACCAGACTTCTGACAGAAACCCGAATTTCCATGCTGTCCGTTTCCTTTCTGCATCATCAATAAATATCGTCAATAGACAAAACATCGAAAAAACTCCCTACCAAGATATTACGATATCCTGAATAGGGAGTCAATTCTTCATCATAACAGGCAAAAGCCTCATTTTAGCATGCTACTGCATATTTCTTAAGATATTCCTCAAAGTTTGCATCATGACCGTTATAGGAAACAGTCAGTATCTGATCAAAATTCAATCCCAAAACACCAATGATGGATTTGGCATCTACTATGAAACTATTGTAGGAAATATCCACGTCAAACACACATTTTGAGGCAGCCGCTACAAAATCTCCTGCTTCATCAGGTTTTAACCTAATCTTGTACTGCAACATGATAAACACCCTCCTTTTCATTTATTGTATGGTTCATGCTCTACAAAGAAATCGTTTTCTTTGTATGTAAAAGATTTGGCTCCCTTTGGAGCTTTATGTTATTATACTCCCATTATTTCATTTGTAAATAACAATTTTATAATATTTTGCTAAAAAAAATCTTTAATTTTTGTGAAATTCTACCATGTTATCTCGAAATCTCAATGGCAGCATCTGCTGCTGCAACTTTAAATTCTTACGCGCTTTAATGGCAATCGTCCTGCAAAACATAGTAAAAAGCTCCTGATACTGCTCTTCTTTCTCTGACATCCGGAAAACATCCGAAACATCCTCTTCAGGTGCAGATACCAGATACCATTCCTCTCCTGCAGGGTGTACGCCGTATAAATCCCTATTTTCATCATAGATCATAAAGTTTTCCAGTGGCAGTCTGTCCGCAAAATGCGGCATGATAAACGATACCACATTACATTTCGGTCCTATCCTGGAAAACAGAACGCCCTGCTCCAGCTCCTGAAACCGGACAAATTCCAGCATCCTGTGAATTTCGTTAGAAGCGCTTCTCGACAAGCGAAATACCTTATCGACATAAGGATTGGTAAGATGTTCCAAAACCCGCCTGCCGCTTTTCTTCGTAATGCCATCCACCAGGGTCTGATAAACCGCCTGCCCTTTCTCTGCATCTTCTGTGGCAAGCGCCTGGCAGATACGCAGATAAACTTCAGCGCCCAATCTTTTCTGAATCGTTTCCGCTACTTTCATAGTTTTCACGGAATCCGGAGCAATATACAGATACCGGGCAAATAATCTGAAATTTTCTTCTTCACCGATCTGCAAATGGATGTGGTCGTGACCTTCTTTTAGGGCATAGGCTTCATAGATTCCGGTAAATATACCTTCTATAGAATCTTCACAGATCAGATATTTTTCTTCCGGCATAACCTTTTCCTTTCTATCCAAATAACGACATCTGCTCGTACCTCATTCCATCAGGTGAAAAAAGAGAGCGCTCCTTTTTCGATGCAAGGCTCTGATAGGTTAAATTTCTTACAATATAGTTTTCCTCAAGTTTGGTAGGATACATCATTTTCCCGTTGCAGGTGATGAAATATAAGGCTCTTTTCAGTACCACGCCTATTTTTTTCAAATCTTCAAATGTCAGAGGGCCAAACCGCCTTGCGCTGATGATCCGTCTGGCACTGTTTACGCCAATTCCCGGAACTCTGAGCAGGAGACGATAATCCGCACGGTTGATCTCCACCGGAAACAATTCAAGATGCCTGACTGCCCAATCCGCCTTCGGATCGATCATCATGTTAAAATTCGGCCGATCCTGTGTCAACAGCTCGTCTACCGTAAAATCATAAAAACGCAAAAGCCAGTCCGCCTGATACAGACGATGCTCCCTAAGAAGCGGCGGACCTCCCGGCAGCGCCGGCAGATCCTTGTCTTCATTGACATTGACAAAGGCGGAATAATAGACTCTTTTTAAAGAAAATTTCTGATACAGGCTCTGCGCCACAGCCATGATCTGATAATCGCTTTCCGGCAGGGCACCCACGATCATCTGTGTGGATTGTCCCGCCTCACAGAAGCGGGGCGCATGGTTGTATAATACCAATTCCTCCCTGTTTGCCACAATGCCGTTTTGAATCAGCTTCATCGGTTTCAAAATAGTTTTCCGATGCTTATTGGGCGCTGCCTTCTGCAGCCCCTCCGCTGTCGCCATTTCCAGGTTCACACTCATCCGATCCGCCAGAAATCCTGCTTTCTGAATCAGCGCCGGATCCGCACCCGGAATGGCTTTGACATGGATATAACCCTGAAAATTGTAGACAGTCCGCAGCTTATACAAAGTCTGACAAAGCAGTTCCATGGTATAATCAGGACTGACTAAAATACCGGAACTTAAAAACAAACCTTCTATATAATTGCGCCGGTAAAATTCAATCGTCAGCTCACAGACTTCATCCGGGGTAAAAGAGGCCCTCGGCACATCATTGGAACATCTGTTTACACAGTATTTGCAATCATAAATACATTCATTTGTAAAAAGGATCTTCAAAAGGGAAATACACCGCCCGTCCGCTGCAAAGCTATGGCAAAGTCCCGCCTTCACCGTATTCCCAATGCCTTTGCCGTCTCCCTTTCTGGAAGAACCGCTGGAACTGCAGGAGACATCAAACTTCGCCGCATCCGCAAGAATATTCAGTTTATCCATAATAGACATTGAAGGTGCAATTCTCGGCTCCATAATTCCTCCAAACAGAACATTTGTTCTGTTTTATCTTAACACACTATTTTCAAAAATGCAACCTTTTTTAGAACGTTTGTTCTTTTTTTAGTTATGATATCCCGTCTGTAGTCGATAAAGGTACTAACAATAATTTGAAAGAACATTTTGAAATGTTTTTTATGCATCAGATATGCTATAATCGTAATGTAATAAGTGGGACAAATCGGAATTTAGGTGTTTGGTATGAATAAATTAAATTTAGTTGACTTTGATGGTGCTATTCAATACATTGATAAAACCGGGTGCGGTGTAGTCTATCCTCTTTCTATAGCTGAAATGATGCAAAGCGGGGATATATTTACAAGTAGACATTCGGCTTTATTCTGGCATTATTCTGGGTTTGCATTTATTTATGGTGATTATAATGAGCATTTTCTTAATAGTGTGTATGGGTTATTTCTAAGCGAGGATTGTGAAATATCAAGACGCTTTATTTTGTTTGTGGCAGATGAAAAAGTAAAAGAATTTTTCTTAACCAAGGATAGGATTATCTTGGAAAAGCGTTATTTTTTTGAATACCAGAAAGGCGTTTTATCAAATAATAGAGTACTGCCTGCGAATCTTAAAATATGTGAAATCAACAATGATTTATTTGATAAGATACAAGGCAATGTTACTCCTCTTTTTTCTTGGTGTAATTCAACTGAATTTTTAAAAAACGGAAAAGGATATTGCATTGTAGATGGAGAAATCGTGGCTGCTTGGGCTTTTACAGCCGCAATAAGCTCAGATGAGATTGATATAGGAGTAGAAACGAGAAGTGACTATCGGTATTTAGGATTGGGAACAATCGTTGCTGAGAAAATGATACAGTATTGCTTACAACAACATAAACGCCCCGTTTGGGCTTGCCATTCAAATAACATGGCATCACAAAGATTGGCAAATAAAATTGGTTTTGCAAAGGCAACGGAATGCTATACTATCAGAAAAAGCTAAATTCCAGCTTGTAGAGCTGAACAAATCAAAATTTATCAAAAGAGGGAAGAAAGATGCGGAAAAGACAATTTATCATTGGTATGTTGATTTTTGGGGTACTGTGCATTTGTGCAGGGTGTTCCTCGAATCAAGACAGCAGTTACACATTGGAACAGTTAGACAATTTGGCTCAACTCGAAATTTATTCAGCAGAAACAAACGAACTGATAAAAGTAATAAGTGATGAAGAAACGCTTTATCAATACAATCAATGTTCTTTTGACAGCGATGAATCAGTAGAGCATCAGGCAGAATTTAAAAATTCTGTTGAAGGGTTAAAGGAAGAATACTATATCGAATCGTATAAATACCCTGTTTCACAATTTGGGAGTCAAGAGTTAGAAAAAAATATAACCATTACAGTATATGAAAATTCTAATGTAATTAAAATGACAGTATCAGAAGAAAGTATTAAAGGAGATTCCATCCCGCAGGCGTTCTTAACATTCTATTACGAGATGTCAGACGAAGATATGGACTTCTACTATTCGTTAGTCGAATAATAAACCTCGAGCAGGTTGGCAAGAGGGTAAACGCTAAATTCCAGCTTGTAGAGCTGAACAAATCGGAGCTTGTGAGGGAGGTAAAGAAATGCTTGGCAAAAAAACATTCGCCATTATTTTAGTTATAGTTATTAGTGTTGTCAGCATGACAGCGTGTCAAAAGACCAATGTTAATCAATCAAATGTATCAGATACTAAGGAAACACAAAAAACTGTTCTTGAAATGGAAATGGATTCAAATTACAGTAATTCAGATCCGTTTGAGAATGGACGTCTGTTTTGCGTGTCAGAGGATATAGATAATTTAGACGTAGAGGTTTATTTTCAGATGGATGGTGAAAGTGGTATTGTGGAAATAAAAGACAGAAATGAAGATGAAGTTTTATGGAACAATACATGGGATGAAAATGTCAGTGGTGATACCGTTGCAGTTTCGCTCAATAATCTACAAGAAGAGAAAGAGTACGTTGTACTGTTTACTGGAACCAAAATAAATTATGCTCTCGTCAAAGTTACTTTTGAAAGTGAATTAGTACAAGAGAAATCAAGACCCTCAAAATAAATTTGCAATTTGTCGGAACTATAAATTCAGGTTTGATGTGTTGACGGAGGACGGCATTATGAAAAGAGTCTTAGCTGGAGGTTTTATTTCGTTGATTGGAAGCATTTGGGTTTTAGCTATATTTGTACTGGCTGCCAATAACATGGCTTCTGAATGGTCAAGATCCACTGGTAGATTTTTATCTACAATATCTGAATTAGATATGACTCTTTTATTTGTAATTTCGATTGTATTTGTAATTTTGGGCATTGTGTTAATGCTAATTGAATATTTCAGGAAAGATAAATGAAGTATTGTTTATTGAGAGGTATTGATGAAAAAAGGCGGAGCAAGTATTTGGTATTGCTGCTTCTGATAATTGGTACATTTT
>JAFLTF010000066.1:11233-12902 GCA_022510585.1 Lachnospiraceae bacterium | reverse complement strand
TTCAAACAATCCTCTACAACATTCCAGTCCACACTCCGCCTTCCCTTGAAACGCAAATCATTGATGACTACAATGTTTTTACCATCAGCGTCCTTTATAATATCAACTTTTTTATCCATCGTAGCTGCTCCTTATAAAATCTCAATTAATTACATTCCAAAAACTCCTCCACCCTCACCTTCCCATTCCTGACACGTACCGTGAGCGCACCGCCCTCCTGTGTACGATAGATAAAGCAGCCGCAGTCTTCAAGCCGCCGAAGCAGTTCCTCATGGGGGTGGCCGTAACGATTGTTTCGGCCGGCGGAGATCAACGCAAGTTTCGGACAAACCGTCTCTAAGAAAGCCTCTCTTGTAGAATTTTTGGAACCGTGGTGCGCTACTTTTAGCAGCGTGATCTCCCGACCTTCCGGATCATGCGCTTCCAGGAGCCGTCTGACCTCCTCTTCTCCTTCTCCCTCCAAGTCCCCTGTAAAAAGAGCGCTAAAGGCTCCGTATTCCATGTAAAGGACAATGGATGCCTCATTGGTTTCCGCCTCCGTTCCTTTTTCCGGATGCAGGCAGGTGAGTTTCAGCCTTCCATGCTGCAGCGTGGCTCCCCTGTGAATATAGCGTATCGAGATCCCCTGCTCTGCCGCCAATGCTTCCAGTTCCCTGTATTCTTCACTTTTGCTTCCCTCCCCAACATCCGGCAGAATCAGATTATTTATCGTTACGCCGTCTATATTCATACGTTCTATCAATGTATAAATGCCATTGTAATGATCGCTGTCCATATGCGTTACAAAAACCGCATCCAGTACCTCTGCTCCCTCTTCTTTTAAAAAGGGCAATATCTGGTAGGTTCCCACATCGCTTTTACTGGAACTTCCGCCGTCTATTAAATAATGTCCGCCCTGCTCATCCGCAATATAAATGCCGTCTCCCTGCCCCACATCCAGCACCGTGATCTGCATTCCTTCCCGAAAACGCAGGGTGAGACATAACAGCGCCAACAAAATACACTGCCAGAACTGTAACTTACTCCACTTCTTGCTGCAAAAGACTGCCGCACACATAGCTGCCGCAAAGAGGCAAACCTGCCAGATTTCCGGCTTTCCCAGAATATTTCTGCTTCCCGGCAGGCGCAAGGTGATCGTGCAGCAGAATTTATAAAAAGCAAGCAGCAGACGGGCCGGCAGTGCCGCCCATGCACCCCATGTCGCACTGCACATGGCTGCCGTAAGGCTGATCAACCCATCCGTCACGATCAGGCCTGCCGCTGGAATAATAATCAAGTTTAAGAGAAGGGAATACAGCGGATATTCATAATAAAAATACAGATATACCGGAAAGGTAACTAAAGAAACCGATAAGTTGATTGACATAAGTTTCTCGATTTTACTTTTTCCCAAGAGATTTTCCATAAGAACCGGAGACAGCAGTCCGATAGAAAGAATTGCTAAGAAAGAAAAAAGAAAGCCGCTGTGGTAGAGATATAAAGGCTGCCCTGTCAGAACAAAAATGCCTGCCACCGCCATTGCGGTAAGCATATCGTAAGTGCGCCCAAACAATCCTGCCGCAACATGGAAACCAAACATGACAATTGCCCTGACCGCCGAAACGCTCATTCCGGTCATGATACCGTAAGAATACATAAATCCAATGGAAAAAAGAATATTGGCGGCCTT
>JAFLTF010000066.1:0-11133 GCA_022510585.1 Lachnospiraceae bacterium | reverse complement strand
CCGGGATTGGTGGCTTCGTCAAAGCCACGAAGTTTTCCCCGGATTTGTACATAACTGCCGCACCTAGGTTCCCGCCCTTCTTTCAGATAACAAAGAATCCCTTCGATTTGTGATAGATCGTTTTCATGCTGCGAATCTGAGGATTGTATATTTTCCGTTTGTGGAGTCAAAAACTGAATTTGTTTCAGATATAGGATTAGAACTGTCTGATCGTTAGAAATGCGATACTCCTTTTTATCGACCCGGCCTGCCAAAGTGACCGTACTTCCGTCAAGCTCCCCGGGAAAAACCGCAGGAAAAGGCTGAAAATACAAATAGATCAGAATAATGACCACATAGGCAAGACCGAAGATACATATCGGTCTTCTCAAAAGCATCCCCCTTTGCAAAATCTTTATTATTCCCCGGAAGCGTCATTTTCTACCAGATCCAGGTTTCTTTCAAAAACCGTATTCAGATTGATACTCTCTTTATAGGAGACAGAGGTCTCCCCATTGATGGAAATCTGCACTTTATGCACATTTGTAAGCTCCGCTAAAGAATTGGCGATCGAATAGATCGTAACAGCCGAAGTGACATTATAGGGCTGGTTCAGAAAAGTCTCATCCAGATTTACATAACATATGTTATCAATTATGGTAACGTTAATGATTTTGGTGTCCGGATTGATCGTCGGATAATGATCCTCTATGGCAGGGCCCTCGATCAGTTTTTCCACGATCAACTTTTCCAGAGAAATATTACTGCTGTATACCACATTCCTCCGTTCTTCTTCTATCAGCCTGTCTCCGGCCTCATTGGCAAAATACAGATGAAGATTGACCTTCTCATAAGTATTGATCTCATTTCCCGCATTATCGATAAACATGTCCTCAGACATGATTCCTACTGCCATACCGCTATGGTCTGTAAGGGGTTCGTTCTGAACGGTAAACGAAACATAACTTATGTTATTTATTTGTGACAGAGTCCTGACAACAGCAGCCCGTACCAGGACTTCCATAATGCCATCCAACTCTTTATAATACTCGTCAAAATTCAGCGTAAGCTGTTCTCCATCCCATGTATAGTTAAGCAATTCAAAGTTTCCGGCCAAAGGAGCCTTGTATTCCATCTTTTCCGGTATCACTTCAAGCTGTCCAAGCAATTCTTTCAACAACTCCTGTTCGTTTTCAGTCGTTGTTTGATAGGGAGAGGAAAACACTTTGGTTTCTTCGTTATTGATATAATAGATATTATAGGTTTTACCCGTTTCCTCCTCCGTCTGCCTGCCGCAGCCTGCAATGCAGACTGTCAGAGTTATACAAGCCACGAGAAATATGGTTTTCAATATACGCGACATTTTACCGGCTCCTTTCTAAGATTTTAGATTGTCAATACGGACGGGAACTTATGCTGTTACAAAAGGAAGCCCTGTGAAGACGCCGGTACTTAGCGAGGTCTTTTCGAGCTTAGTACCGCTGAGTCTGAACCGGAGCGAAAGCGCGCTGACGTTGTAACAGCATAAGTTCTAGTTCCTTCTTGCCTGCTCTAACCTTACGAGACCGAAATATAGGTCAGTGGAATCTTTACCGTAAAGGTCGTTCCTTCTCCTTCTTCACTCTCTGCCTTGATGGACCCCCTGTGCATCAGGATCGCACTCCTTGTGATCGCCAATCCCAGTCCGGTGCCTTCCACTTCTCTGGAGTGAGATTTATCTACACGATAAAAACGTTCATAGATATGTTCTATGGATTCCCTCGGGATTCCGATTCCGGAATCTGCCACCTCAATCGTAAAAAACTGATGGTCTGCATCGAGCGTCACCTTGACCCATCCGTGTTCCTTATTATATTTGATTGCATTTTCTATCAAATTTGTAATAACAAGTGATATTTTAACTTCGTCAATTTCAGCCACTACCGGTCTGATACTCTCATAGACAAGTTCCACATCCTTCTTGATCGCAATAGCGCTGAGCCTTTTCATGATCAGTTCCACCAGCATATTGACGTCTACCTGGTCTATATTCAGATCGACTGCCGTCCTGTCCATCCTGCTGAGCGTCAGCAAATTGTTAATGATCTCATTTTCCCTGTCTATTTCAGCCGCAATATCTTCCATAAACTCCTGATAAAGCTCTATCGGAACATTTTCCTGTCCCCGCAGGGAATCCGCCAATACCTTGATGGATGTGATCGGCGTTTTTAATTCATGGGAAACGTTGGAGACAAATTCCCGCCTGGAATCATCCAAAACTTTCATGCGGCCGAGCACCTGATTGAAAGCTTCTCCGATATTCTCTGTTTCCAGACAATCCGGCACATTGATCGGATCACTTGTATATCCTTCTTTTACCTGGCTTAAAGCATCCGTGATCTTCCCAAAAGGCCTGACTAGTACATAGGAGGCCAATACCGATACCGCAAAAATTGCCATGATCACAATGATTTCCAAAACCACGGCCTTTCTGTTCAGGATTTCCATTGTCTGCGCAATATAGTCGGTAGACACACTGGTCAGCATCACACCTCTTGCGATAGATGTCTGCTCGGGGAATGTATCCGTCTCTTCCATAACCTCCATGATCGGTATCGTCATCTCAATATAGCCGTTTTCGGAATCATACTGGCTGGTATTACTCCCCTTAAAACAGCGGATCACCTCCTCTGAGATAAAGATTTTGCCTTCACTGATCCCGTAAGTGTCTTTGACTACCTTAAGGTCATTGTTTATAATCAAAACCCGTCCGTCGTATAGATTCGAAAGCAGGCTTAATTCCGCATTGATAACCTGTGAAGAGGTATCTTGTAAATACCGGTAAGTGATCAGGTGGTTTGCCAGAATATTCAATTGTGCCTGGACATCGGAAATACGCAGGCTGACCGCCCGCTGTTCATAATCTTGCAAAATTGCATGACGCATTACATTGCAGGAAATCAATCCTACAATAAACACAATGAGAAAAATATAGATTTTAATACTTCGTAAAAACTGTAGTTTTTTGATATTTCTGATCTTAACAGCCATGTCTTTCTCTCAACCTAAGCGAAGTAATATCCTACTCCCCACTTCGTATGCACATACATAGGCTCACTTGGCATTTCTTCAATCTTTTCCCGAAGTCTTCTGATATGTACATCCACCGTACGCACATCTCCCGGATAATCATTCCCCCAGACGAGTTTCAGCAGGTTTTCTCTGCTGTATACCTTATTCGGATTTTTCATGAGCAGTTCCAATACTTCAAATTCCTTAGCTGTCAGATTGACTTCCCGATCCTTGATATAAACGCGTCTGCCGTCTAAATCCAGTTTCATATCACGGTTTTCAATGATATTTACTGCATTCTTCTCATCATTCTTTCTTCCCATCCTGCGCATGATCGCCTTGATCCGCGCCTTTACTTCCAGAATATTAAAGGGTTTCGTAATATAGTCGTCTGCACCGTAATCCAGACCCAGGATCTTATCCATATCTTCGCCTTTGGCCGTCAACATAACCACCGGCGCATTGGAAAATTCGCGTATCTGCTGGCATACTTCAAACCCGTTCATCTTAGGAAGCATGACATCCAAAAGGATCATATCATACCGATTATTTTTGGCTAATTCCAGTGCCTCTTCTCCATCGTAAGCGCAGTCAACTTCCATACCGTCCTGCTCTAAGCTGAATCGAATACCTTTTACAATCAACTTTTCATCATCCACAACCAAAACTCTTTTTCCCATGCCAATAACCATGCCTTTCACACAACCTGCGATATAGGGCGCCCCCTGCTGTCTGCCGTATTAATTTACACTGATCTTATCCTTGATTTTCTCGTAAGTGCCTTCTCCTATACCGCTTACTTTCATAATCTCCTCAACGGAAGTAAATCTGCCGTTCTCCTGCCTGTATGCCACGACCGCCGCCGCCTTACTCGGTCCGATACCGTTTATCCCGCTAAGCTCGCTTTCCGTCGCGGTATTGATATTGATCAGACCGCCTGTATTTGCCAAAGATGCAGCGTTCTCACCGATTGTTTCTCCCAAACCATCCGCATCTGCGATCCATAAATCCTGATAAATACCGTTTTCTTTGGCTGTCTCCATTTCTTCCACAGTAGGGATGACAAGCCGCTGTCCATCCTGGAGGGGCTTTGCCTGGTTTACATAATCTTCACAGGCATCTTCCCGAAATCCGCCTGCCGCTTCGATTCCTTCAAAAATACGGCTGCCTGCTTCCAATACATAGACGCCCGGATTTACCACTGCACCGCATATATGTACATAAATCTCTGTCTGCCTATCCTCTTTTACCGTCTCTGCCTTTGTTTCCGGCTCAGACATTCCGTCTTCTTCTGATAAAATAGGGGCCGTCCCTGAGGCCGATTTCCTATCTAAGACCGCCCCTGTTTCCCATTCCTCTTTCTGTGCATCCTGCACCAAAATAATCTCTTCCTTTCCGGTGCAGGCAGTCAGCATAAATAAGGGAAACATAAGCAGAATCCCCGTTTTTGCTAAATTATTTTTGTAATTCTTTTTCGTCATATGCATAGTTTCCTTTCTGTAGGAAGTCCCCGCTATGCACTGTATTCTTATTGTAAAATAAATTCTCTCCTATGTCCACTTAAAAATAATAATTCCTACGATTGCAATACCCATTCCGGTCAGTTTTCTGATTTCCAATGGCTGCTTTTCCACACCGAAAAGTCCAAACAGTTCGATCAGATATGCCACGATCAACTGGGAAATAACGATGAGCATGACTGATTTGGCCGGTCCCAGCGCCTCCATTGCTTTGATAACCGTATAAGTAATAAAGGCTCCGATCGCGCCGCCAAGCAGCATATACTTTGGCTGTACCTTAAACAAAGCCCCAAAGGAAGACCGGTCCGTGAAAAGCCAGGCTCCCAGACAGACCAACAGGGCTGTAAACTGTACAAAAACATTGGCCACCCAGATACCGGAGGTCTTTGTAACCTGCGTATTAAATACCCCCTGAATGCTCATGAGCGCACCGGACAATAAAGCAATGAAGAATCCTATCATAATCAATCCCAGCCTTTCTAAAGAAAAGTACAAGACAGTCAAAACCATCTTGTACTATCATGTCCTTTTATGGCTGGGAATATGCAAATTACTTCTTCTTTTAGTTTGTATCCTGCTCGTCTGTATCCGCATCTTCCGAAAGCTCCTCGGAATCCTCCTCCTCATCGACCTCTTCCGGAACGTCTATATAATCTTCTTCATAGGCTTCTCCGGTTATCTGTGTCATGATCTTCTCCGACAGTGATCTCAGTTCTGCATTGGCATCTTCACCATCCCAGATCCTGGCAAAGGCAATCTCCAATTCTACCCAGTAATTACTTGTTTCTATCATCTTAGGATTCGGAGATGACTTTTCATACTCTCTGATAAAGGCCTCCGCATTCGGGTTAGATATGTCAACACCTTTCAAGGCGGGCAGTTTTCCCGTTCTGTCGTACAGATTATTCACACTTTCATTATAGCAGGACAGATAGACCGCAAAATCGTTTGCCATATCCTTATGCACAGAGTAGCCGTTTATAACCACGCACTGCGTTACTGACAGGGATTTAGAAACCAGTTCTTCATTGATATCCGGTATCAGCGAAGTGCCGTATTCATATTGAAAGTCTCCGTTTGCCTTTGCTTCCTCTATTTTCGCCAATGCGTCCGTGGTTACCACCGTATAAACGATCCTGCCGTCAATAAAGTCCTGTAAAACATCCGCATAACTGATTTCTACCGTATCTATGGAAAAGAACTGATTCAGATTCTGGTAGACCCTCATACACCGAATGGCATTCTCATTATAGATATTAATGGAAGATGCCTGATCTCCGGCTCTGCCGCCCACATCAATATAATTCCCGACAAAGAAATAATTATAGAAAATATCGGACACATCCCATTTGAAAACCTCTACCTGCTCCGGCGCATCATAGACATCCGCAAAAGAAAGGATATCATTGATCGTCTTCGGAAGCGTATCTTCCACCCGCGCGGCTACTGCGGCTTCATCCACTTCAGTCATTTCTACGGGTTCTACCGCATCGCTTTCTTCCGGCGTTTCGTGATCCGCCTCTTCCTGCGCCGCTTCTCCTTCCGCAGCGTCTATCTCCGCCTCGATCTGTGCACGCGCCCAGTCTTCCAGATAAGTTTTATTATACAAAAAAGAACTTGTCTCAAAATAGAGCGGGTAACCGATCTGTTTCTCATGATAAGTGACCGCATTTACGGAAGTCGCAGGAAACATGGCTTCCAAACCGAACACGCCATCGGGTATTTTGATTTCCGAAGCCAGCCCGGCAAGATATGCCTTTTCCAAAGAATCATTGCCCACAATATAAAGATCCGGTACTTCCTCGGACTGTAAAGAAGCCTGATTGATGGTTTCCAGATATTCCAACCCGGAGGTATAGACCGGAATCACGCGAACCTCTTGTTGAAACTCATTATAGGAAACCGCCACGCTGTTCAAATAGTCTGTCAAAGCTTCATCGGTATACCACAAATACAAGGTTTCCCGATGTCCGAATAGAGAATCTTCTATCTCCTGTTCTTCGCCCTCCTGATTTACAGGCAGTCCGATCCGGCTTACGCTGTAAATCGCAGCTACTACGCATGCTATCATTAAAACGGTTATAATTCTCTTTTTAAACGTCACTTCTTCTTATCTCCCATTTACAAGCATTCCTTCAAAACAGCAATCATTTCGTCCACATGCTGCCTGGTAATGATCAGAGCAGGCAGAAAACGGATGATGTTGCTTCCGGCGTTGATCAGGATCAGTCCTTTTTCCATTGCCTTATTGATGATATCCGCTACAGGCTCTTTACAGACAAGTCCCTGCATCAGCCCTGCGCCGCGCCGCAATTCGATCACATCATATTCCTTCACCAAAAGATCCAGCTGCTCTTCCAGATAAGCGCTTACTTCCCTGACATTGTCAAGGACATGTTCTTTTTCAAATAATTCAAGTACTTTGCAGATTGCCGCGCCGGCAAGGGGATTGCCGCCGTAAGTGGTACCGTGGTCACCTGCCGTCAGGGAATGCTGTCCTACCTTCTCCGTCATCAGAAAAGCTCCCACCGGAACACCGCAGCCAAGCGCTTTGGCGGTGGTCATAATATCGGGTTTCACACCGAAGCGCTGCCATGCAAACATGGAACCGGTCCTGCCCATACCGCACTGGATCTCATCCAGGATCAGAAGAATATCCCGTTCTTCACACAGCGCTTTCACTTTCTTCATAAAGTCCTCGGTTGCCGGATAGATTCCGCCTTCTCCCTGTACCGTTTCAAATAAAATAGCGCATGTTTTTTTATTTACATTTGCAAGGACACTGTCAAAATCATTGAGATCGGCAAACCTGATGTTGCCGATCATCGGCTCAAATGCCTCCCTGTAATGAGGATTTCCGGTAACGGAAAGGGCTCCGAAGGTCCTGCCGTGGAAAGAATGGTTCATGGCAATGATCTCATGATCCGTGCTGCCGTCTTTCAAATAAGCATATTTTCTTGCCGCCTTGATTGCGCCCTCTATGGCCTCGGCACCGCTGTTGGTAAAAAAGACCCTGTCCATGCCCGAGATTTCCTTCAGTTTCTTTGCCGCTTCAATTGCCGGTACATTATAATAATAATTGGATGTGTGAATGATCTTATCGATCTGTGCTTTTAGGGCATCATTATATTCCCGGTTCTGATATCCCAGGGCAAAGACCGCGATCCCTGAGACGAAATCCAGGTATTTTTTTCCTTCTATATCATATAAGTATACGCCGTCGCCTTTTTCAAATACGACCTGATAGCGGTTGTAGGTATGCAAAAGCACCTGTTCCGCTTCCTCAATATATTCTTGCATGTTCATGATTTATTCTCCTGTCATAACATATGTTATTATATCACAACTTCATCATCCGCTATGATTGCCGTTCCGACTCCATGATTGGTAAAGATCTCAAGCAGCAGACAATGCGGGATCCTTCCGTCCAGGATATGCACTCTGTTCACTCCCTCTCTGATGGCCTCGGTACAGTTACTCAGTTTCGGCAGCATTCCGCCGCCGATACTGCCGCCGTTTATCAGTTCCTCCGCCTGTGAGGCTGTCAGTCTGGAAATAAAGGTAGATCTATCATTGATATCTCTGTAAAGTCCTTCTATGTCTGTCAGAAATGCCAGTTTCTCCGCAGATACCGCTTTGGCAATCGCACATGCCGCATCATCCGCATTGATGTTATAGGTCTGAAACTGCGCATCCAGTCCGATGGGCGCTACGATCGGAAGAAAATCCTTTTCCAACAGGTCATATAACACCTTTGGATCGACATTCTGAATCTCGCCTACGAAACCGATATCCTGCCCGTCGGCATATTTCTTATCGCACTGAAGCAGTCCTCCATCCTTGCCGCTGATTCCCACCGCTTTGACTCCCAGCTCCTGTACCATGCTGACAAGACTCTTGTTGACTTTATTTAAGACCATTTCCGCGATTTCCATCGTCTCGGCGTCCGTCACCCGCATACCGTTCACAAATTCCGATTCCTTGCCGATCTTGCCGACCCATTGGCTGATCTCTTTGCCGCCGCCGTGAACGATGATCGGTTTAAAGCCTACCAGTTTCAACAAGGTAACGTCTTTGATGACGTTCTTCTGCAGTTCTTCGTTACTCATGGCGCTGCCGCCGTATTTTACCACGATGATCTTTCTATTGAATTTCTGGATATAAGGGAGCGCCTCAATCAGGGTTTCCGCTTTCTCCAGAATCTTACTCATTTCCTTCTCTTCCATATTAAAATTCAATCCTTTCTTCTGTGAACTGCCTATACTAGCTCCTATAATCCGCATTAATTTTAACATAATCAAAGGTAAGATCACAACCCCAGGCTGCCGCTTCAAAATCCCCTGCTTTCATGTCCACAAGGATCCTTACTTCCGGCGCCGACAGAATCTGTGTCGCTTCTTCTTCACTGTAATCAAGCATCACGCCGTCCCGATAGACAGGAAGCGTCTTTTCCTCATTTTCCAGATAAAGATCCACCTTCTCCGGGTCAAAATCGACTCCCGAATAACCCAATGCGCAGAAAGCCCGTCCAAGATTTGCATCATGCCCGAAAATAGCTGCTTTGGTCAGGTTGGAGCTGATCACGGAACGGCTTAAGATCCTGGCATCTTCTTTGGTTCTTGCATGGATCACTTTCGTCTCAAATAAAGCGGTAGCGCCCTCGCCGTCCCCGGCCATTTTCTTGGCCAGCGTAGTATTGACATAGTTAAGCGCCGCTTTGAACTTCCCATAATCTTCATCTTTCGTTCTGATTTCCGGATTTCCCGCCGCACCGTTGGCCAGCACGATGAGTGTATCATTGGTAGAAGTATCGCCGTCCACTGATATCATATTAAAAGTATCCCGCACATCTTCACAGAGTGCTTCCTGAAGCAGTTCCTTGGAAATTGCAATATCCGTCGTCACAAAGCCCAGCATGGTACACATATTCGGATGGATCATGCCGGAGCCTTTACACATACCGCCCACCGTTACCGTTTTTCCATCAATCTCGATCGTAACCGCTGCCTGCTTGGAAATGGTGTCCGTGGTCATGATCGCCTCTGCCGCCTGTAATCCGGCCTCAATGGTATCCGCCTTATTTTTTACGAGCAGTTCTACACCTGCAGCGATCCGTTCTACCGGAAGCTGCATGCCGATCACGCCGGTGGATGCCACCAGTACCGCATCCTCTGAGATCCCCAGGCATTTTGCTGCGGCACCGGCCGTCTTTTTACAGCAGTCATACCCCTGCTTCCCGGTACAGGCATTGGCGATCCCCGCATTAACGACAACTGCCTGTGCATAGGGAGAATTGCTCACAACCTCTTTATCCCACAAGACCGGCGCCGCCTTGACGATATTGCTGGTAAAAACGCCTGCCGCCTTACAGGGCAGCTTACTGTAGATCAGCGCCATATCCTTTCTGTTCTGATATTTAATGGAAGCCTCCACGCCTGCTGCCTCAAATCCCATTGCTGCGGTCACGCCGCCTTCTATAATGTTCATAGCTGTCTCCTCTTTTATCTTTCTACGAATGCCGTGATATTATCTTCATTTAAGGTAAAATCATAATAATTCAAATCTTCCCGTTTTGTCCAGCCAATTTGTTTCCAAAATGCATTTCCGATATCATTTCTGGTAAATGCGATCAGGGATACTTTGTTGATATGCTCTGCTTTCAGAGCATTCATGCAGAATATGACCATTTCCTTGCCGATACCGCGTCTTCTGTACTCCTCGGCCACACAGACATGATACAGGCATCCCCTTCTGCCGTCGTGTCCGCACAAAATTGCTCCTACGATTTTCCCGTCTTCTACATCGACTACACTGGTCAATGGATTTCTGCGCAAAAATGCCTCCACGCCCTCTCTGGAATCATCCACGCTGCGGATTGCAAAGCCTTTTATGGATTTCCAAAGGCTGCAGACCTCATCATAATCCTCAATTGTCATCCTGCGTATCATTTTAATATCCGTACCTTTCTCTTTGTCTGCGGGATTAACTATCCATGCCCCCTATTCTATCACACTATTTTCATATAGTACACTAATTTTATTGTTGTTTTTTACTTTTGACGTATTGGGGGATATCATGTATACTGAAACCAAATATTCCAGATAATAACGTGAAAACTTTAAGATACGATCCATATCATAAGAGGGGCAGAGGATGATCATATTAAAAAAGAAACCCAAACTGAGCGAACGTCAAACCTATTATCTTGCATACACCGTTTGTTTCTTCATATCCGCATCCCTTGTCTTTTCATGGTATTTTCTGAAAAATAAAACTTTTATCTATCATGCCGATGGATGGGACCAGCATTACAAGGCTCTCGTTTATTACGGAAAATATTTACGAAACATCATAAAAGGTCTTTTATTTCGCCATGAACTGGTGATTCCCCAATATGATTTTAGTATCGGAGAAGGCAGCGATATCCTGCAGACCCTGCATTATTATGTAATTGGGGATCCTTTCAGCGTCTTTTCCGTTTTTTTCCCTACACGGTTGATGTATTTATACTATGACCTATCTGTTTTATTGCGTATGTATTTGTCCGGCATTGCTTTTTCTTCCCTCTGTTTCCAAACAGGCC
>JAFLTF010000065.1 GCA_022510585.1 Lachnospiraceae bacterium | reverse complement strand
ATCCCTGCTGGTAAAGCTACACCAGCGCCGCCGGTCGGTCCCGCACTTGGACAGCACGGCGTAAACATTGTTGAATTTACCAAACAGTTCAACGCAAAGACTGCCGACCAGGGCGATGTTATCATCCCGGTAGTCATTACAGTATATGCAGA
Source organism: Lachnospiraceae bacterium (assembly GCA_022510585.1). Taxonomy (GTDB): domain Bacteria; phylum Bacillota; class Clostridia; order Lachnospirales; family Lachnospiraceae; genus UBA3282. Next base: position 12,885 of record JAFLTF010000065.1, on the reverse strand, counting down.
CAGAAGTTTCAGTTTCATTACAAAGACTCCGCCTGCTGCGGTTCTTTTAAAGAAAGCATGCAACATCAAATCAGGTTCTGCAGTGCCTAACAAAACAAAGGTTGCTAAGATTTCCAAAGCAAAGATTCAGGAGATCGCAGAGCTGAAAATGCCTGATTTAAACGCAGCAAGTCTCGAAGCGGCTATGAGCATGATCGCAGGTACCGCAAGAAGCATGGGCATCACAGTAGAAGATTAATGGAGGAACGGATATGAAACATGGAAAAAAATATCAGGAGGCTGCAAAGCTGGTAGATCGCAGCGTGCAGTATGAGCCCGCAGAGGCGGTTGCGTTAGTGAAGAAGACTTCCTGCGCGAAATTTGATGAGACAGTAGAGGTTCATATCAGAACCGGTTGTGACGGACGTCATGCGGAACAGCAGATCCGTGGTGCGGTAGTATTACCCAACGGTACAGGTAAAGCTGTTAAAGTTCTGGTTTTTGCAAAAGGTGATAAGGTTTCGGAGGCAGAAGCTGCCGGAGCGGATTATGTAGGCGGCGACGAACTGATTCCCAAGATTCAGAACGATGGTTGGCTGGATTTTGATGTTGTGGTAGCGACCCCCGATATGATGGGTGTTGTCGGACGTCTCGGTAAAGTGCTTGGTCCGAAAGGTCTGATGCCGAACCCCAAGGCCGGAACCGTAACGATGGATGTGACCAAGGCGGTCAATGATATCAAAGCCGGTAAGATCGAATACAGACTTGACAAGGCGAACATTATTCATGTACCTGTCGGAAAGGTTTCTTTCGAGGAGGCCAAATTGCAGGAGAACTTCGACGCACTGATGGAAGCAATCGTAAAAGCAAAACCTTCGGCAGTAAAAGGACAGTATTTAAAGAGCATTACGCTTTCAACTACAATGGGTCCCGGCGTGAAGGTAAGCACAGCGAAATATTAATAACAGTAAAGATTCCTGCTTATAGGGGCGGGAATCTTTTCATATATAATGGGGAACGAAAACGCAGTGAAGGAAATAGGAAAACAGATTAAAAAAATACTGATTATTTTAGCGCTTGGTGGGGCGCTTGGGCTTGCCTTGCTTATGCTTGTATATGCGATCCCGACAGAAAGAATGATATACAATGCCCGGGCTTCTGTTGAGCTGATCGAAGATCTGGGAGTCAATCCGCAGTTGATTTCAGGATACCAGGCTACAACTTTGGATACTTATACAGATACCTGGATGCTGCGTATTGCCTTTTATAATGGGGAAGAATCTTTATTACAGAAAAGTTTGAATAATTATAATTACGGTTATGGTGATGGACGGAGCAATAGTATATGTGAGAGTGTTGTCGCTTATCTGAATGGGATGGAGGGATATCAAAGATACTCTTATGCAAGATATTGGCACGGATATCTGGTCTTTTTAAAACCGCTTCTTTTTTTCTTTGATTATGGAGATATTATGGGCATTTTGAAGTTTGTGCAGCTTTTCTTAGTCGTGTTTTGCTGTGTGCTGCTGGAACGGAATAAACTTACAAAATGTATTCCTGCATTCCTTGCGGCGTGCATCTGTGTTGAATTTCATACGATTGGTCTGTCTATGCAGTATTCCGGTGTTTTTGTAACGGCTTTACTAAGTTCCATATGGATATTAAAAAGAGAAGACAGGGAGTTTCAGGATCTTTCTGTAGATTTTGTATTTTTGGTGACGGGGATGTGTACCAGCTTTCTGGATTTTCTTACCTATCCGGTCTTTACGCTGGGTATTCCGTTGACGATGATGCTCCTTAGAAGGAGTGTGTTTGGCTGGAAATGGAGATTGCCGCTTTCCGCGCTGTTGGATTCCTTTTATTGGGGATTGGGTTACGGCGGTATGTGGAGCATGAAATGGATACTGTGTACTATTTTTACAGGTGAAAACATGATCGCAGACGGAATACATTCTGTCTTATATCGATCCGGTGCCGATGTTATGGGCAAAGATGTCAGTTATCTGGAGGTTTTATGGGAAAATATCCGGATGATATGCAAGTATCCTTATGTTCTGGCGATACTTGGCGTCATTATTTATATTCTTTTGAATAAACCCCATTTTCATAAAATAAAAAAAGAGGTGCTTATTGCATGGCTTTTTGTGGTCTGCATCCCTTTTCTCTGGTATGCTGTCAGCAAAAACCATTCTTATATTCACGCTTTTATGGCCTATAGGGATCTGGGAGTTTCCGTTTTTGCCGGATTGTGTTTTCTGACACAGCTCAAAAAGGAATGAATATATGAAAAAGAAGAAGTGGAAAATGAAATCCAAATTCATAACAGCTTTTACCATCACCCTTGCTCTTGTAATGTTGACAGGGCTTTTTGTTATGTTTTCCTATCTTTGGATCGTGGCGGATGCAGAACCTGTAAGCAGCAATATAGGATCAACAGATGAGATGGCAACAGATAGGGATGCAGTATGGGAGCCTGTGCAAGAGAACGACAAATATCCGGAATTGCCTGAGGGTGAGGAAGATACGGCCGGAAATAATAACTATGAAAAAGATGCGGAGGAAGCAGACAGTGTGACGATTGCTTTTGCGGGAGATATCCTTTTTGATCCCGATTACGCAATGATGGCAACGATGCTGCAAAGGGGCGGCGATATCACAAACGGCATTACGCCGGAATTGCTTGCAGAAATGCAAAGCGTCGATATCATGATGGTCAATAATGAATTCCCCTATTCTGACAGAGGGGAACCGATTCCGGAGAAAGCCTTTACATTTCGTGCGAAACCTGCCTATGTATCGTATCTTGAAGAAATGGGAGTGGATATTGTTTCTCTGGCCAATAACCATGCTTATGATTATGGTGAAGAGGCATTGCTTGATACGCTGCAGACTTTGCAGAATGCGCAGATTCCTTATGTGGGAGCCGGCGTAAATATCGAGGAAGCTTCCAAACCGGTTTGTTTTGATATTAATGATATGAAAATTGCTTTTATTTCCGCCACCCAGATAGAAAGGCTGGACAATCCGGATACAAAAGGTGCAACGACGACTTCGCCCGGCGTTTTTCGCTGCCTAAACGGCGAGAAGTTGTTGCAGACTGTGAAAGAGGCAAAAGAAGAAAGTGATTTTGTCATCGTCTATGTCCATTGGGGGACAGAAAATGAAGAAGAGACTGACTGGCTGCAGGAAAAACAGGCGCCGGAACTGGTGGAGGCGGGTGCAGACCTGATTATTGGTGATCATCCTCATATTTTGCAGAGGATTGAACTGATACAAGGAGTTCCGGTAATCTACAGCCTGGGAAATTTCTGGTTCAACTCCAGACCCATCGACACCGGGATGGTCAAAGTAACTCTTTTTGACGGAAAGCTGCAAAGCTTTCAGTTTATTCCGTGTTTGCAGAGCAATTGCAGGACCACGCTGCTTACAGGACAGGAAAAGGCAAGAGTACTGGATGAAATGCGGAGAATGTCAGTGGGTGTACAGATTGATGATGACGGATATGTTACTTTACCTGATGTTATTTTACCCGAAAAAAACAGTTGACAGATAAAAAGCTGATGTGCTATAGTAAACAAGGTCGTTTTGACTATGCTTGGATGATACTCATCTGAGTACGCCGAAGACAGTAGGTGCCGTTATGGCGTAAGGATTCCGCCTACCGAGGAGAAGAGTTTATGATGAGAATGTGAACCTTCCTGTCTTTGGGGAGGTTTTTATTTTATAGAAAACTCCTTTCGGCACAAAATCTATAAGGAGGTAAATGTAATGGCAAAAGTTGAATTGAAGAAACCTGTCGTAGATGAGATCTCCGCAGCGATCAAGGATGCTCAGTCTGTTGTTCTGGTAGACCATCGCGGACTTACGGTGGAACAGGATACACAACTTCGTAAGCAGCTGCGCGAAGCGGGTATCAATTACAAGGTTTACAAAAACACAATGATGAATTTCGCATTCAAGGGAACTGATTGTGAAGGACTTGTTCCATATCTGAAGGGACCCAGCGCAGTTGCTATTTCCACAGAGGATGCTACGGCGCCCGCAAGAGTCCTGTGTAAGTTTGCGAAAACAGCAGATCAACTTGAGATCAAAGGCGGTATTGTGGAAGGCGTTGTATATGATGCAGCCGGGATTGTAAATATTTCCAAGATTCCTTCCAGAGAAGAATTGCTCTCCAAGCTGCTTGGAAGCATCCAGTCACCGATTGCGAACTTTGCTCGTGTTATGAATCAGCTGGCAGAAAAAGGCGGCGCATCAGAGTGCGAAGCACCCGCTGCGAAAGCGGAAGAAGCGCCTGCAGCAGAAGCAGAAGCACCGGCAACAGAGGAAATGCCTGCAGCAGAAGCAGAGGCTCCCGCAGCAGAAGAAGCGCCTGCAGCAGAAGCAGAAGCTCCCGCAGCAGAAGAAGCGCCTACAGAGGAAACGTAGAAAACGAATAAAATAACAAATTTAAATGGAGGTAAATATCATGGCAAAATTATCTACTCAGGAATTAATTGATGCAATCAAAGAGTTAACAGTATTAGAATTAAATGATTTAGTAAAAGCTTGTGAAGAAGAGTTCGGCGTATCTGCAGCAGCAGGTGTAGTCGTTGCAGCAGCAGGTGCAGGCGATGGCGGCGCAGCAGCTGAAGAGAAGACAGAATTCGACGTTGAATTAACAGATGTTGGTCCTAACAAGGTTAAGGTTATCAAAGTTGTTCGTGAAGCTACAGGCCTTGGCTTAAAAGAAGCAAAAGATCTGGTAGATTCCGCTCCTAAGATGGTGAAAGAAGGCGCATCCAAAGATGAGGCTGAGGATATCAAAACCAAACTGGAAGCTGAAGGCGCTAAAGTTACTCTTAAATAATAAGATCAAGAGATTTCTAAAGAGACCGCTTATGAAATTATATCATAAGCGGTCCTTCTTCCATTATATTCCCATATGAAAATTTTATCATTGACTCTTTTCCCTGCTTGTAGTACAATATAAGATGCACTATTTTGGTGTGGTATGCCTATTTGCGTATTTTTATCCGATAAATAGGCCCTAATCATAAAGAACGAGGTGAATTTGTCAATGGAAAAAAATAGGATCCGTGAGATTGCAACAGGCAAGAACACGCGTATGACCTATGCGCGGCAGAAAGAAGTTCTGGAGATGCCGAATCTGATTGAAGTTCAGAAGAACTCCTATCATTGGTTTTTGGACGAGGGGTTGAAGGAAGTCTTTGATGACATTTCTCCAATTTCGGATTACAGCGGGCACCTGAGTCTGGAATTTGTAGATTTTGAACTGTGTGAAGAAGACGTGAAGTACTCTATTGAGAAATGCAAAGAACGTGATGCAACTTATGCGGCGCCGTTGAAAGTAAAAGTACGTCTGATCAATAAAGAAAAAGACGAAATTACGGAACATGAGATTTTCATGGGCGATTTGCCTCTTATGACGGAAACCGGCACCTTCGTGATCAATGGTGCAGAACGTGTTATCGTCAGCCAGTTGGTACGTTCTCCGGGCATTTATTATGCAATCAGCCATGATAAGATCGGTAAGAGACTGTTTTCCTCTACCGTCATCCCGAATCGCGGTGCGTGGTTAGAATACGAAACGGATTCCAATGACGTATTTTATGTCCGTGTTGACAGGACCAGAAAAGTGCCGATCACAGTATTGATCAGGGCATTAGGTGTGGGCACCAATGAGGAGATCAGGGAATTGTTCGGTGATGAGCCCAAAATTGAAGCAAGTTTTACGAAGGACGTTGCTGAGAATTATCAGGAAGGTCTGTTAGAGTTATACAAAAAAATACGTCCCGGCGAGCCTCTCAGCGTTGAAAGTGCCGAAAGCCTGATCAAAGCGATGTTTTTTGATCCCAGAAGATATGATCTGGCGAAAGTCGGGAGATATAAATTCAATAAAAAGCTGATGTTCAGAAACCGGATCAGACATCATATTCTTGCAGAAGATGTAGTGGATACATTGACGGGGGAAGTGCTTGCCAAAGCCGGAGATAAAGTAACGGCTGAAGTGGCGGATGCCATTCAAAATGCAGCTATTCCTTATGTATGGATCCAGACGGAAGAAAAAAATGTAAAAGTGCTGTCTAATATGATGGTTGACATAACTAATTTCGTAGAATGTAATCCCAGAGAGCTGGGTGTCACGGAACTGGTTTATTTCCCGGTGTTGCAGCAGATTCTGGAAGAATACAGTGAAGATCCGGAACTTTTAGCGGAAGCTATCCAGAAAAACGTTCATGAACTGATACCGAAACATATTACCAAAGAAGATATTATTGCGTCCATCAATTACAATATTCATTTAGAGTATGGCATCGGCAATGATGACGATATTGATCACTTAGGCAACAGACGAATCCGTGCGGTAGGTGAGCTGTTGCAGAATCAGTACCGTATCGGTCTTTCCAGATTGGAAAGAGTGGTTCGCGAGAGAATGACGACGCATGATGCGGAAGAGATCTCTCCGCAGGTACTGATCAATATAAAACCTGTACAGGCTGCGGTAAAAGAATTTTTCGGTTCTTCACAGTTGTCACAGTTTATGGATCAGAACAATCCACTTGGTGAGCTGACTCATAAGAGACGTCTGTCAGCGTTGGGACCTGGCGGTCTGTCCCGTGACAGGGCAGGATTCGAGGTCCGCGATGTCCACTATACGCATTACGGAAGAATGTGCCCGATCGAGACTCCTGAAGGTCCTAATATCGGTTTGATCAATTCGCTTGCATCATATGCAAGGATCAATGAATACGGTTTTGTGGAAGCACCTTATCGCAAGATCGATAAGAGCGACCCGCAAAATCCCCGTGTTACGGAAGAAGTTGTTTATATGACGGCAGATGAGGAAGATAATTATCATGTAGCACAGGCTTCGGCGCCGCTGGATGCGGATGGGTATTTTGCAAGGAATACGGTTTCCGGTCGTTACAAAGATGAAACCCAGGAATATCCGAAGACGATGTTTGACTATATGGACGTATCCCCTAAAATGGTATTTTCCGTTGCAACGGCGTTGATTCCCTTTTTACAGAATGACGATGCGAACCGTGCGCTTATGGGATCCAATATGCAGCGTCAGGCAGTTCCGCTTTTGTTTACGGAAGCGCCTGTTGTCGGTACCGGAATGGAACCGAAGGCAGCAGTTGACTCCGGTGTCTGCGTAGTAGCCAAAAAAGCGGGGACCATTGATTATGTATCATCCAATTTGATTAAGATGACTTATGATGACGGTGAAAAGGATGAATATCATTTGGCGAAATTCTCCAGAAGTAACCAGTCCAACTGCTATAATCAGAAACCGATCGTATTTAAGGGCAATCATGTGGCACAGGGCGAAGTCATTGCCGACGGTCCTTCTACAGACGGCGGCGAGCTGGCTCTTGGCAAAAATCCGCTCATCGGTTTCATGACATGGGAAGGATATAACTATGAAGACGCGGTTCTTCTTAGTGAAAGACTTGTTCAGGAGGATGTTTATACCTCCGTTCATATAGAAGAATATGAGGCAGAGGCACGGGATACCAAACTGGGGCCGGAAGAAATCACAAGAGATGTTCCGGGCGTCGGCGATGATGCACTGAAGGATCTGGATGAAAGAGGCATTATCCGTATCGGTGCAGAGGTTCGTGCCGGTGATATCCTCGTTGGTAAAGTAACGCCGAAGGGCGAAACGGAGTTGACGGCGGAAGAGAGACTGCTTCGGGCTATTTTCGGTGAAAAAGCAAGAGAAGTCCGCGACACCTCCCTGAAGGTGCCTCATGGCGAATACGGTATTGTTGTCAATGCCAAAGTATTTACAAGAGAAAACGGTGACGAATTGTCTCCCGGCGTGAATCAGGCGGTGCGTATTTATATTGCGCAAAAGAGAAAGATATCCGTGGGTGATAAGATGGCAGGCCGACACGGTAACAAGGGTGTTGTATCCCGTGTGCTTCCGGTAGAGGATATGCCTTATCTGCCTAACGGACGTCCGCTGGACATTGTATTGAATCCTTTGGGTGTTCCTTCTCGTATGAATATTGGACAGGTGCTGGAGATCCATCTTTCTCTGGCAGCCAAGGCACTCGGATTCAATGTAGCCACTCCGGTATTTGACGGCGCAAAGGAAAGCGATATCATGGATACGCTGGATCTGGCAAATGATTACGTCAACCTGGAATGGGAAGAATTTGAGAAAAAATATAAGAAAGAACTTTTACCGGAGGTCATGAAATACCTGTCTGAGAACAGGGATCACAGAGAAGTCTGGAAAGGGGTTCCGATTTCCAGAGACGGTAAGGTAAGGCTTCGTGACGGCAGGACGGGAGAGTATTTTGATGCGCCCGTAACCATCGGTCATATGCATTATCTGAAACTGCATCATCTGGTAGATGATAAGATCCATGCGCGTTCTACCGGTCCTTATGCGCTGGTAACACAGCAGCCGTTGGGAGGTAAAGCGCAGTTTGGCGGACAGCGTTTCGGTGAAATGGAAGTTTGGGCCCTGGAAGCCTATGGCGCTGCTTATACCTTGCAGGAGATCTTAACGGTGAAATCCGATGATGTCGTTGGTCGTGTGAAGACCTATGAAGCGATCATCAAGGGCGATAATATTCCGGAGCCCGGTATTCCGGAGTCCTTTAAGGTTCTGCTGAAAGAATTGCAGTCACTTGGTCTGGATGTCAGAGTACTTCGCGAAGACCATTCGGAAGTGGAGATTATGGAATCGGTTGATTACAGCGAGAGTGATTACCGCTATGAAATGGAAGGCGATTCCGGAAATTATGATTACGAGAAAGAATCACTTGGCGCTATGGGTTACCAGAAACAGGAATTCGATGAAGAGAGCGGAGAACTGGTAAGCAGCGAGGAAGATGATTTTCCGGAAGATGAGTTGGATTTAGACGTTGATTATGAAGAATCCTACGACGAATAGACTGAAAAATAAGCATGGTTATTTCTGAAAAAGAAAGGCAGGGTTATTAGCATGGCGGAAATGAAACAGGAAGCATATCAACCTATGACATTCGATGCAATCAAAATCGGTCTGGCTTCACCTGAGAAGATCAGAGAGTGGTCCAGAGGAGAAGTATTGAAACCGGAAACCATTAATTACAGGACTTTAAAGCCGGAAAAAGAAGGGCTTTACTGTGAGAAGATTTTCGGTCCCAGTAAAGATTGGGAATGTCATTGCGGTAAATATAAGAAGATCAGATATAAAGGCGTTGTCTGCGACCGTTGCGGTGTGGAAGTTACCAAAGCAAGCGTCCGCAGAGAGCGTATGGGACATATTGCGCTTGCTGCGCCGGTGTCGCATATCTGGTATTTTAAAGGAATTCCGAGCCGTATGGGATTGATCTTGGATCTGTCCCCGAGAGTGCTTGAGAAAGTATTGTATTTTGCATCTTATATCGTATTGGATGCCGGAGAGACAGATCTGGAATACAAGCAGGTACTGTCCGAAAGAGAATATCAGGATGCAAGAGAGACCTGGGGCAATAAATTCCGTGTCGGCATGGGTGCCGAGGCAGTCAAGGAACTGCTTCAGGCAATTGATTTGGAAAAAGAAGCTGTAGAGCTGAAAGAGGAGTTGAAAGATTCCAGCGGACAGAAGAATGCCCGTATCATCAAAAGACTGGAAGTTGTAGAGGCATTCAGGGAGTCGGGAAATCAGCCCGAGTGGATGATCATGGATGCGATCCCGGTCATTCCGCCGGATCTTCGTCCTATGGTACAACTGGACGGCGGACGTTTTGCCACCTCCGATCTGAATGATCTGTATAGAAGGATCATCAACAGAAACAATCGTCTGAAAAGACTTTTGGAGCTGGGTGCACCGGATATCATTGTTCGTAATGAAAAGAGGATGCTGCAGGAAGCTGTGGACGCTTTGATTGATAACGGCAGAAGAGGACGTCCGGTCACGGGACCCGGAAACAGAGCTCTGAAATCCCTTTCCGATATGTTAAAGGGAAAATCAGGACGTTTCCGTCAGAATCTGCTCGGAAAACGTGTTGACTACTCTGGTCGATCTGTTATTGTCGTAGGTCCGGAACTGAAAATCTACCAGTGCGGTCTGCCTAAAGAAATGGCAATCGAATTATTCAAACCTTTTGTGATGAAAGAACTGGTAGCAAGAGGTATTTCACAGAATATCAAGAATGCCAAGAAACTGGTAGAAAGACTAGATACACAGGTTTGGGATGTGTTGGAAGAAGTCATCAGGGAACATCCGGTTATGTTAAACCGTGCACCTACTCTTCATAGACTGGGCATTCAGGCATTTGAGCCTATTCTGGTAGAAGGTAAAGCAATCAAGCTGCATCCGCTGGTATGTACCGCATTTAATGCGGATTTCGACGGTGACCAGATGGCAGTGCATCTTCCTTTGTCTGTGGAAGCACAGGCTGAGTGCAGATTCTTGCTGTTATCACCCAACAACCTTTTAAAACCTTCTGACGGAGGTCCGGTGGCAGTTCCTTCACAGGATATGGTGTTGGGTATCTACTATCTGACACAGGAAAGAGAAGGTTCTGTCGGAGAGGGTAAGTACTTTAAGAGTATCAATGAAGCAATTTTGGCATATGAAAACAGAGAATGTACGCTGCACAGCAGAATCCATGTCAGGGTACAGAAAGAAAATGCGGACGGTGAGTTGATTTCCGATACTGTGGAGTCTACACTGGGACGATTCCTGTTCAATGAGATCCTTCCTCAGGATCTGGGCTTTGTAGACAGGAGCGATCCGGAAAACCTTCTGAAATTGGAGGTAGACTTCCACGTTGGCAAGAAACAGCTGAAACAGATCCTGGAAAAAGTTATCAATATCCATGGCGCTGTAAGAACGGCGGAAGTGTTGGATTTGATCAAGGCCACAGGCTATCATTATTCCACGAAGGCGGCAATGACAGTATCCATTTCGGATATGACGGTGCCTTCCAGAAAACAGGAAATGCTGGATGAAGCGCAGGTTACCGTTGATAAGATCTCGCAGAACTTCAGACGGGGTCTGATCACGGAAGAAGAAAGATACCGTGCCGTTGTTGAAACCTGGAATGAAACGGATAAAGAATTGACAGACGTGCTGCTTGCCGGACTGGATAAGTATAACAATATCTTTATGATGGCTGACTCCGGAGCCCGTGGTTCCAATCAGCAGATCAAGCAGCTGGCGGGTATGCGTGGTTTGATGGCAGATACTACCGGTAGAACGATCGAGCTGCCCATCAAGTCGAATTTCCGTGAAGGTCTTGACGTTCTGGAATATTTTATGTCAGCACATGGTGCTCGTAAAGGTCTGTCCGATACGGCACTTCGTACTGCGGACTCCGGATATCTGACCAGACGTATGGTGGATGTATCACAGGAACTGATCATTCGTGAAACAGACTGTAGCGAGAACCGCCCCGAAATTCCGGGTATGTATGTGAAGGCATTCATGGACGGAAGAGAGACCATTGAAGGGTTGAAAGACAGAATCACAGGAAGATTTGCCTGTGAAGAAGTAAAGGATAAAGACGGCAATATCATTGTGAAGAAAAATCACATGATCACGCCGAGCCGTGCAGCTAAAATTCTCAGCATAGGAGTGAACGAAAAGGGTAAGCCGATTGAAGAAGTCAAGATCCGTACGATCCTTACCTGTCGTTCTCAGAACGGTATCTGTGCAAAATGCTACGGTGCGAATATGGCAACCGGTGAAGCCGTTCAGGTTGGTGAGGCTGTCGGCATCATAGCTGCACAGTCTATCGGCGAACCCGGTACACAGCTTACTATGCGTACCTTCCATACAGGTGGTGTTGCCGGTGATGATATCACCCAGGGTCTTCCTCGTGTTGAAGAGCTGTTTGAAGCGCGTAAACCGAAGGGACTTGCTATTATTGCCGAATTCGGTGGTATTGCTACGATTAAAGATACCAAGAAGAAACGTGAAGTAGTCATTACCAATGATGAGACAGGCGAATCCAAGACTTATTTGATTCCTTACGGTTCCAGAATCAAGATCATGGACGGTGCCACGCTGGAAGCAGGAGATGAGCTTACCGAAGGAAGCGTCAATCCTCATGACCTTTTGAAAATCAAAGGTATTCGTGCGGTACAGGATTATATGCTTCGTGAAGTACAGAGAGTCTATCGGCTGCAGGGTGTTGATATTGCCGATAAGCATATCGAAGTCATTGTGCGTCAGATGCTGAAGAAGGTGAGGATCGAAAACAGCGGTGATGCGGAATATTTACCGGGAACACTGGTAGATGTTCTGGAATATGAAGATATGAATGAAGCATTAATGAAAGAAGGAAAAGAGCCTGCCGACGGAAAACAGATCATGCTTGGTATTACGAAGGCGGCACTGGCAACCAACTCCTTCTTATCCGCAGCTTCTTTCCAGGAGACCACCAAAGTCTTAACGGAAGCGGCAATCAAAGGCAAGATCGATCCGCTTATCGGTTTGAAAGAAAATGTTATTATCGGTAAGTTGATTCCTGCAGGTACCGGTATGAAGAGATACCGCAATACCAAACTCAGTACCGACGAGAATCTGTTGGCACGCCTTACTGCGGAAGAAGAGATCAGTTTTGAGGACGGTTTTGAAGCAGGCGAGGATGAGAACATCCAAGAGGCAGAAGGAGATTTAGCGGAGGAATTGATGGAAGACGTATCCGATGAAGAAGAAGTAATGTACGAAGAGGATGCGGAAGTGGAAGAGGTTGTGGAATAACCACATTCCATAAGAGAATTCCAAAAATTTAACGAAAAAGTAAAAAAATGTATTGACAACGCATTTACGGGTAAGTATACTAATTTAGTGTGCACGTAAATGCGTTTTTTTCGTGTGCCAAAAAGCCGGTAAACAGGCATAAAAGGAAATTAACAGGAGGTGAAAAGAATGCCAACATTTAACCAGTTAGTCAGAAAAGGACGTCA
>JAFLTF010000064.1 GCA_022510585.1 Lachnospiraceae bacterium | reverse complement strand
CTGATGCTTTCCGACTCCGAATCCCCGGAAAGAGAATTCAGTTTTGTAAATGCCGCCTTCACGAAACGGGACGCGGAAGACAGATCTCCCGGAAGTCCCATTGCACCCATTCCCCGACTGTAGGGCTGCAGATCGATTTCCTTCGAGAACTGATTTGTCGGCGCTTCGGTAGATAAGCTTAAGAAATTGCTCAAATAAAACATCTGCATGGGGAAAGGGGGATTATTGGTCATGATCCCAACCGGATTTTCATAGATATTCAGTCCTTCTTTTACGGATTCCACCACCAACGAGCCGCTCTTATCCGCTATGATCCAATGCAGGGGTGACAGCGGCAACTGCTCGCTAAAAGAAATATCAACCAGATTGATCTTTTCCAGAAGCGCTCTTGCCTCATCCAGGTTGGAGCACTGGCCAAGGATCCACGGAATAAACTCAAAGGGCGCTACATTGTCTTTGCCGGGGACTTCCGGCTTATAATCCGCATTACCCGGGAAATTTAGGCCTGCCATACTTAATCCCTTTTCATTGGTGGCATCATAGTAAAGCGGATAATCTCCTACCACATAAGCCATGCCGATCATGGCATAATGGGTTTCTGCTGCTTTTACTTTACGAAATAAAAACGGAAACCGGCGCGGAGTTATCGTCACCGTTTCCTGATAAGAAAACTCCAGATCCAGATTCCGTCCAAAATAATGGTCCTTTGTTTGATAGGTTATGGCTGTACACATAAGCACACCTCCATCTGATATAGTCTTGTTTTATATTTTACCACATTATCCTTTCCGTAAAACAGGCATCCGCAAGATCTGTATGATCAACGGGATAACCATAATAAACCACACGATGGGTTCCGCCACGATCACACCGGTATACTGAAACCATGGGACAAGCGTTGCTGCGATCACTACTTTCCCCGCCATCTCCAGAAAACTGGATATCAGCGGTGTCACATGGTCGCCCAACCCCTGCAGGGCATTCCTTACAATACAAATAACAGCTGTTACGTAATAAAACAGCGTATCAAATTTTAAATAATTCGTTGCATTGAGAACGACAACTTCCCTCCTGCTTCCGGTTACCAGATAGACAAGCTGTGCCCCAAGGGTATAACTTATAAGCATTGCCAGCGTACACCATATACAGGTATAAAAGACTGCCAGTTTGATTCCCTTTCTGATTCGACCGATCTTCCCTGCGCCCAGATTCTGTCCACAGTAAGTTGCCATCGTCTGCCCGAAGACACTGAACATGAGCATATAGATTTCCGAAATCTTTCTTGCTGCAGTATGTGCCAGAATAATGTCCTCACCCAACTTATTGATAGAGGTCTGCAATGTCAGGGAACCGATGTTGACCAACGAGCTCATAAATCCCATAGAAAGCCCGGACCCTACCATCTTTTTTACCAAATCTACATCCCGGTCTCTAAAATCCTCCGGGCCAAGATGCAGTATTTCGTATTTTTTCCAAAGATAAACCGCACAGACAATGACAGACAGAAACTGTGAAAGCACCGTGGAGGCAGCTGCTCCGCCAACACCCCATTTCAATACCAGCACAAAAAACAAGTCACCGCCGATGTTCAGGGTCACCGACACTGCCAGAATAATAAGCGGTATCACCGTATTTCCCATAGCCCTAAGCGTGGCTGCCAAAACATTATACAAAAGGGCTGTGATCAGTCCGGCAATAATGATTGAAATATACTGCCCTGAAAGATCATGCAGCGTTTCCGGTACATTGAGGAACCGTAAGATCGGACTCAAAAACAGAAGCCCTGCCGCCGTCACTACAAGTGCCGTAGCTGTCCCAAGAAGCAGGGACATTGCAAAAGATTTCTTCAAACCGCTATGATCCTTCGCCCCAAAACGCTGTGCCGTAATGATGGCGAAACCGTTTGACAGTCCAATCAGGAATCCCAGGATCAAATTGCTAAGCGTGCCGGTCGCACCCACCGCTGCCAGAGCATCCTCTCCCAGGTAAGTTCCCACGATGCGGGTATCCACAACATTGTATGTAATCTGCAGCAGGCTGCCGCAGAAAATAGGAAAGGCAAAACTTAATATTAAAGCGGATGGATTGCCCTTGGTTAAATCCTTCATATCCACAGTCTCCTAAATCGTTGCCTTTTATACAAAATCTACTTCTTTTTGTACCGTAATGACCAACGCATCACAAAATCCTTCTACCCGATAGTTTCCGCTCCCTGCATCTAAAAAGAAACTGTCCCCTTTGCAAAACTCCAGATCTTGTTCCCGGTCGGATATGCTTCCTTTTCCATCCAGGATCAGAATGCTTTCAAAAGAATCCTCGGAAACAAAGCCTTCCATCCTTTTCATCACACTGCCGTCCAGATTCAGCTTATCCACGGTAAAATAGTCGCAGTCTGCAATATGAGGATAACTGCTTTTTGTGCGGACAATCGGTTCTCTGTTGGTCACATCCAATGCCTTGCCGATATGCAGGTCCCTTTTTCTGCCGTCTTTACCGACTCTGCCGTAATCATATACGCGGTAGGTCACATTGGAATTTTGCTGAATTTCTGCAATCAGGATGCCTTTGCCGATGGCATGTATGGTGCCGGACTCAATAAAAAGAACATCCCCTTTTTGTACCGGAACCGGATTCAATACTTCCAAAAGGGTGTCTTCCCGGATTCTTTTCTCCAATTCTTCCTTACTGACCGCAGTTTTGAAACCATAGTATAAAAAAGCATCCTCTTTTGCATCCACCACATACCACATTTCTGTTTTACCATACTGTCCCTCATTTTGCAACGCATAACAATCATCCGGATGTACCTGAACGGACAGATCGTCACCGGCATCAATAAATTTGACCAGAATCGGAAAATCCTGAAACCGGCTGCAGTGGGTCCCTAAAATGCTTTTCCCATGTTCGTCTATATACTGCCTCAATGTTTTCCCGGCATAGGCGCCATTGGCAATTCTGGAAGGACCGTCCGGATGACAGGATAACTCCCAGGTTTCCGCCAATACATCTCCTTGAAAGTCCTTTCCGTACTCTTCGATCAGACGGCGGCCGCCCCAGATATACTCTTTACATTCCGGTTTTAGTTTCAGGATACTCATTTGATCATCACGCCTTCTCTTTTTCTAAGAATTCCATATTTTTTCTGATCAGGTCACATCGCTGCGCCACGCAGTCTGCTGAGCGCAGCGGATCCTTCGGGGTGTTAAAGACATAATCCACCAGTTTATCAACAGTAGTCGTCGCCACATGGACTCTGGTATCGCTGGAAGCATAGTAAATATAAATATCCCCGTTTTCTGTCTGAATGGCGCCATTGGTAAAGACAACATTGGAAACATCTCCGACACGTTCCTCGCCCCTGGGTCCGATCAGAAGCCCGGAAGGTTCTGCGATCACCTTCGACGGGTCCTTTAAATCCGTGGCAAAAGCATAGATGACATAGCGCAGCCCTGCCGCTGTATCTCTGACGCCATGAGCGATGTGGATCCAGCCTTTTTCGGTCTTAATCGGCACTGCGCCCGCCCCGTTCTTGGCCTCCGTAATGGTATGGTATCTGCGCAGGCTGGTCATTTTTTCTTCATCAATCACTGCATTTGTAATGTCATCACAGAGACCGAAGCCGATACCGCCGCCGGAACCTGCATCGATGAAACCATCCATCGGTCTTGTATAAAAAGCATATTTCCCATCTACAAATTCCGGATGCAGCACCACATTTCTCTGTTGCGGGGAACGCAGGGTCACCAGGTTGGGCAGTCTTTCCCAGGTCTTTAAATCTTTGGTCCTGACGATCCCTGCCGCTGCCACCGCTTCGGCAAGTATATCTGTGGAAGTATCCTTGCTTTCGGAGCAGAAAACGCCGTAAATATAGCCGTCTTCATGCTTGGTCAGGCGCATATCATACACATTGGTCTCCTCCGGACAGGTATCGGGCAGAACCACCGGATAATCCCAGAAGCGAAAGCCATCGATTCCACTGTCACTTTCCGCCACACCGAAGAAAGATTTTCTGTCATTTCCCTCGATTCTGGCCACCAGATAAAATTTTCCATTCAGATAAATGGCGCCCGAATTCATGACTGCATTGATCCCAAGCCTCTCCATAAAATAGGGATTGGTTTCGGGGTTTAGATCATATCTCCAAGTCAGCGGAACATGATCCCTTGTCAAAACAGGATGGGCATATCTGTCGTAGATGCCGTTATAAAAGTCTGTCTTGCTGTTTTTACGGGAAATCAATTCCTTATATTGATCCATCATTTCATAACATTTGTTATTTAACATCTTCGCTCCTCCTGATGACTTCTATACACATTCTGCCGTTATGGTAAGGGCATTTCCAGGGTTCCACTACCGGTTCTCCCACAAGAGGCTCTCCTTCTTTGGTCACATCCCGCAGCCACTCGCCGCCCGGACGTTTATCGATCACATGCTCTTTGATAAACTCCCACTGTGCCTTCGCCGCTTCCAGATACTCTTTTTTCTCCGGCATCAACTTATAAGCGTTCAGAAAGCCCACGATGGTTTCCGCCTGTACCCACCAGGTGCGGGTTTCATCCACCACGCCCTTTTCACATTCATTGGCCAGAGAATGGCCGTCAAAAGCCTTCTGATAGACTTGATCGATCATGTCATAAAGCATGGGCATCATCTTTTCTCTGTACTTCTCATCCCCCAAAACCTCCAGACCTCTGTCGATCAGCCAGGTCGTCTCGATATCATGTCCAAAGGAGTGCAGATCCAGAATGGAATGCATCTCTCTGTCAAAAAATACTTCCTGACGGTGCAGCTCGGGATTATAGACCCGATCCGCAAAGGTATCCAAGATCCACTCCAGCCTTTCTTTTATCTTGCTATCGCCGCTTAAGCGGTAAAGTTCCGTATAAGCTTCAAAGACATGAAGCAGGGTATTCATGGTCTTTTGTGCCATGACGCCGTTCTCGGAAAGCTTATCGTTGTCCACCTCTACAAAATCCCTGTCAAACGCTTCCAGATAACCGACCTCATCCATACAGCGGCTCTCAATCAGGCGGCTTAGTTCCATTGCCGTTTGCAGCGCCTCTTTATCGCCGGAAGCTTCATAATAGGCACAAAGCGCATAAACCGCAAAGGCCTGATTATAGGTATGTTTCGTGGTATCCGCAGGGACACCGTCATATTGTACGGACCAGTAAACGCCACCTTTTTCCCTATCGATACAATATTTTTGCATAAACTCATAGGCATGCTTCGCCTCGTCCAAAAGGGTCTCGTCTTTCAGCAGCATGTAGGCATTTGAAAAGAACCAGATGATTCGATTATTTAAGATACAGCCCTTTTCCGCCTTCTTATCCAGTTTCAAGTCATAGTCCATATAACCGTAGTAGCCGCCGTATTCATCATCCCGCAATGCCTTCCAGAACGGAATGATAGAATCCGTTAAATGCAGCCTGATCTCTTCTGTCATCTTCATTGTTTCCATACCCTTCATCTTTGCTTCCTCCCTTTTAGTTTAATTTAGCTTATAATTTAATTATATTCAACTTAATTTTTTAGTCAACTACTTTTTGAATATTTTTTAAAAAAAGGGCTGCTTTTTTAGCAAACCCTTTTATTATCACACTTATCTTTTCATGCTTTTCTTTCAGCTGCGCTGTCCTTATATTGAATCCGCCCTTCAACAATGACTACGCCCTGTCTGTAATGCCCGCCGGATATTTTCCGAATCATCTTCTTAATTGCCTGTTTCGCCATTCCGTACATATCCACTTCATAGCTTGTGATCGGGATCTCGCACAGCCCCGGCGGCTGATAGTTATCATAGCCGACGACGGAGATATCCTCCGGCACCCGATAACCCTTTTCTTTTAATTTCCTGATCAAAAGGGCGGCAGCCACATCACAGTTGCAGACAAAGGCCGTGGGCATTTTGTCCGGAAGCTTTATTTCAAAACCGGTATCCGTTCTTCCGCTTCTTACATCCCTGTCCTCAAGAACCCAGTCCTTTTTGACCTCCACGCCATGTTCCAGCAAAGCCTTCAGATAGCCGCAGTACCTGTCCGTAATACTGCCCGTAGCTAAGATACTGCCCACAAAGCCAATCTCCTTATGCCCGATCCGGAATAAGTAATCCGTCATCTTATACATACCGTAGTAGCTGTCGGAAATGACGGCGTCACAGTCCTTGTCCTTACTGTAAAAGTCCAGGTATAAGATTGGAACTTTGGCATATTCATGCAATCGCTTCAGATATTCCTCTTCCAAAAGACCAATGATAATCAGACCGTCCGCTTTGTTCTCCTGAAGGAGTTTGGGCATCACATATTGCTGCTCATCCTCTGCCTGCAGTACTTCCAACATAGTAAAGCATTTCTTCTGGACTGCCGCCTTTGTGGTTTCCTGATACAGTTTCCAGTAAAAGGAATCATACACATCCAGAAATTTGTCGGAAACCAATACGCCAATATTATAACTGGTGTTATTTTTAAGTTGTTCCAGATAGACGGCACGGCTTGTCTGATATCCCATCTCCTCCGCCTGTCTGATAATCTTAGCGCGCAAATCTTCACTGACGCCTTTCTGACCTGACAGGGCCTTGGATACAGTTACAGTACTGACATTCATGACTTTGGCGATATCCGACATGGTTACTGATTTTGACATGTTGTTTTCCTCTATGATTTAATCAATTTAACTAATCTAACTAAATTATAAAGTAAAAAATTGGTATGTCAAGACATGAATTTGGCATCATTACTTATTGTACGGGCTGTCAAACTGCGCCTCTGCTTTGGCCACAGCCTCTTCAAGGCTTAGCCCTGCAAAGAAAGGTGCATTGAGATAACGTCCGGACTTTTTATCATCCACAAAAACTCCCACAGCAATCCCCGGAATGGCGCTCTCGGGTGCATTCGGTGCATTAGGTCCGCCAAGATCGGTCCTGCACCAGCCGGGGTCGGTTAAATTGATCATCACATCCGTACCCTCAACCTTAGATCCTAAATCAATGGTTATCTTATCAAGCGCCGCCTTGCTGGCGGAATATCCTGCCTGTTCCGGTTCCAGTGCGATCCCACTGGTGGTATTGAGAATTCTTCCAAAGCCTCTCTCAATCATTTTCGGCATAAAATGATAGCAGATCATTGCTGGCGCTATCGTATTAATCTTGAAGCTCTCTACATAATCCTCTACAGGCGTTTTAAAATAATCCTTACGGTATGCAATCTGCATTCCTGCATTATTCATGACAATATCCACCTGAGTGCCCTTATTGTCAATTTCCGCAAGCATCGCCTTCACACTGTCAGGATCGGAAAGCTCCGCCGCCACGGCATAAGCTGTGACTCCCATTGCCTTGACCTCCTCTAAAACCTTCTGCGGGTGCGAAAGTTCCCGGCTATGCAGAATCAGATTGCACCCTTGCCCCGCCATAAACTTTGCGGTAAGGTAACCGATTCCTCTTGCTGCGCCTGTAATAAGCGCCCATCTGTTTTTCACATCCACCATGAATCTGTACCTCCTTTTGATCATACTATTTTTCTATCATGACCGTCTGTTAGTCTAATGTTTCACTTCTCTGACCATCATATATTCATTCAGCAGCGTTCCATCTTTTAATCTGATCGCATTGGGGCGCACCCCGGTAATCCTGAATCCCATCTTCTCATATAAATTTCTGGCTCTGGTATTTCCTTCTATAAACTCCAGTTCCATTTGCAGTACCTCTTCTCTGGATTCCGCTAAATGAATCAATTCCTGTAACATACGCGTTCCAATCCCCTGATTCCAATAGGCGCTTAGCAAGGCAATCGCCACACTCGCTCTATGCCTCATCTTCATTCCTGTTGCAAAGGAGATCACGCAGCTTCCGGCGATTTTCCCATCCACGAGACATACTATCATCGCTTCGTTATCTGACGAATTCTTCTGTGCAAACAGTTCTTTTTCTCCTTCAGGCGTATATTTACCGCATTCCTCAGGATAACGCAGAAGAAACTCCGTCTCGCCTGAAGATACAAATAAATATTCTAACATACCTGCAACATCTTCCTCTTTTGGGCTGCGAAGCAATGCTTTGCGGCCGTCCTTTAAATCAAAATATATATCATTTATCAGCATATCGATACCTCGCAAAATTTACTAGTAAACTTCATAAAGAAAACCACCACAAATCTTTTTAAGATCTGTGATGGTTTTTAGTTGACTACTTTGTTATACTGTGAGAACGCTTTTGTCGAACTTATCAACAGTCTTTCTCAATATGTCAACATTGTCAGCCACATAGGAACACTGATCTTGGGCGTTTTGTAATTCCCCGACAAGCGTGCTTATATTCTCTGCCGTATCTGTGACACCTGCCGCACTGTCTGAAATGGAGTTGGTCATTACAGTCAGGTTCTTTGCAATATCCTCAATGGAACGGTTGAGTTCTGCGGTAGAATGACTGTATCCTTCAAATATCTCGCTGATCTGGTTGATATCTGTGACATTAGATGCTGTGGAGTCCTTAAAGTTCATATAATCAGAAGACACCGCCTTATTGATATCATCAAAAGCGTTCATGGCCGTTGTAGCTAACGCTTTTACAGCATCTATGACTTCAGTGCTGATCAACTGGATATCATTAGCGGTATTCCTGCTTGATTCCGCTAACTGCCTGATTTCATCAGCCACCACGGCAAAACCTCTGCCCGCATCGCCTGCTCTCGCCGCTTCGATACTCGCATTCAAAGCAAGCAGGTTGGTCTGGGAGGCTATCTGCAAAATGTCGCCGGTCAGATTTGCGATATCTTCTGCACGTTTACTGTTTTCGACAGATACTTGTAACTCTTCCCGTTTTGTATCCAGCATTTTGGTAATGAGTTCTTCGTGTTCCACCGTTGTATTGTTCATCTCACTGGCAGTATCGAGCAGATGACTTACCATATCATGTCCTTTTTCTGTCTCTGCAACAAGTTTGCTGATGATGGATATGACTTCTGTCTGGTTATTCTGGATATTCTCAGCCATTTCATTACTCATCGTCATACTGGCTGAAAGTTCTTCCGTAACAGCATTTATGCTGCTGGCATTCTCGCTGATCGTCACAAAAGTATTCTCTTCCGCTTCCGTTGATTGTGAGATCGTCTCTGTCGAACCCATGATGTTTGAAACAATAGACTGCAGCAGTTCAATGAAACTATTCATAGAATCCGCTATTTCACCTATCTCGTCCCTTGACTTAACCGAGATCCGCAGGGACAAGTCGCCTTTGTTTTTATTTAATCCATCAATAAGTGTATTAAGTTCTTTATTAAATCGCTTCAAAGGACTGATCACAATCATATTGATAAGTATCGATGATACCACCGAAGATACCAAGATAATCCCCATCAGGAACTTTGCATTTGATGTTGTATAACCTATTGCTCTGGTGATTGCGGTTGTAGAACCTTCCATCTGCGCAGCGGTGCTTTCATCCAGCCCATTCACCATTGCATTAAAGGATGTGTCCAACGTTCTCATATTCATGTATGAAAATACGCTGAAGAGCAACAATAATGCAAACACGATTATGACGGGAATTACAAGTTTTTTGATAAGCGATGTTCTTTTCTTCTTGTTTTCCATGATTTTTATCCTTTCTTCTTTATTATTATATTCTACACATATCATTTTATCTTTGCACATCTGTTTTCTATTTCATAGCCACGAATTTCGCATCTTCCGCTTTGAAATAGTCGTCCATATTACTGCTGAATCCGCTTGCTTTCCATGCCTGTTCAAATGAAATATCCTCTATATTACTTAAAAAGACAAAGGTGCTGTCCTTTTTCGCGCCGCCCATTCTTCCGGTGATCTCCAATCTGTATAGATAAGTTTGATCATCTGCTTGCCAGGTACCATCGCTCATTTCATAATACGGATACATCGTCACCAGCTCGTCGTTGTCCCAGTATTCTCCGGCCAGTTCTGCGTCTGTCACTTCATAAGCCTTGACCACGGAGGGGTCTTCCCCGGCACACCCGGCCAGACTAAACAACATAAGGGTTATCAAGGTTATTCCGATTCTCTTTTTCATGACTTTCCTCCTGTTGATTATTGTATCTATTATACAATAGATAGTCTATGAAATGCAATGTGTTTTCGGCATTTTCAACGAAAATTCAGCTCAAACAGAAAATATATTGACATTTATATCGGCTCCCGATATAATTATATCGTAAACCGATATAACGAAAGACGATATAGGAGGTGGCAAAAGTGTCAAATCCGGCACTTACAGAGGCTGTTTATTATATTTTGTTATCGCTGACCCAGCCGCTGCACGGTTACGGCATCATGCAGAATGTGGAACAGCTTTCAAACGGCAGAGTCAAATTGGCGGCAGGTACTCTTTATGGTGCAATCAATACCCTTTTGGAAAAAGGGTGGATCGTCGCACTTTCCGAGGAAAAAGGAAGCAGAAAAAAAGAATATCTTATAACGGAGCAGGGTAAGGAAATGCTGCATATGGAAATTGCCCGTCTCAAAGAATTGATTGATAACGGCAATCGTATTTTGGAGGTATAACTATGAAAAAAGTGATTCATAAATGGTTTTGGATATGGGATTTTGATAAAGAGGAAAAATGGCTGAATGAAATGGCGGCAAAAGGGCTTGTACTCACTTCTGTGGGCTTCTGCCGATATGAGTTTGAGGACTGCGTTCCGGGTGAATATAAGATCTGCCTGGAATTTTTAGAAAACAATTTCAGCAATGCCGAAAATGAAAAATACATCGAATTCCTTGAGGAAACAGGTGCAGAACATATCGGAACGTTCTTTCGCTGGGCATATTTTCGCAAAAGAACGGCTGAGGAAAATTTCAGATTATTTTCTGATAATACCTCCCGAATCAAGCATCTGACAAGAATTATCAGCTTTATTGCTTTCCTTTTGGGATTAAATCTTTATATGGGCTGTTATAACCTGTTCCTTTATTTTTACTGGCATAATCCTGTCAATCTCTTTGGCATCATCAATTTGCTGATCTTTGCTTTTGGCATGATCGGCTTAGTACGGCTTTTACAAAAGAGAAGAGCACTCAAATCGGAACAACAGATTTTTGAGTAACCCCTCTCTCTTTCTCTCTTATTTATTCGTTCTAAAGTAAAACACAAGCATGATTATCGCTACTATAATAAAAGGGATTGCACCCACGATACCGCTTGGCGCCGGTCCGATAAACGGATTTCCGCCATCTACAGTGCAGTATATTCCGATCGCGGCAATACTATTGATTGCGCCATGCCCTAAAACAGCCGGGATACAGCTTTTTGTCTTTAGCGTAACATAGGATAGGAAAATGCCCATCATGATGCAGAAACCACACATCGCTGCGATTCCTGTAAACGGAAATCCCGGATAACCGATACCATAGTTATGACCGATCGCGGTAATCGGTGCATGCCAAAGTCCCCAGATGATACCATTGATAAGAAGCATCGGAATTGCCGGAAGCTTTTCAGCCATTTTCGGTAATAAATATCCCCGCCATCCCCATTCCTCGCCAAAGCAGGTGACGAAATTCAGGATCGGTCCTAAAAAGAATGCTGTCAGCGCTTGCACTATGATTAAGGTAGATAATGGCATTGGGTACATCTCGGCACTGGCACCGGCTGCCTCTAATGTTGTCTGCATAAATCCAAATTCCGGATCAAAGTGACTTGGAAAGATCAAAAAATACAAAGCGGTTCCCAATAAGACCAAAATACCGGGACCAAAATAAGCCAAAAGATAAGTCTTGATATTTCCCTTGAAATGCGGATGAATCCATGCGTTTTTAAATCCTTCTTTCGTGATCAGTCTTGTCAATAATACACCGATTGCCGGAAAAAACATAAGTGCCGAAATCAATACGGTCGTAAGTACAGCCCTTCCCTCACGCACATTCTGTGTACTAGCCAAGGGATAAATTACGCCAAAGCTGAAAGCATAGGTAATAAAAAAGGTAATTCCTAAAAAAATCAATATTCTTTTTGTTTCCAGTTTTTTGTCTGTTTCTTTCATACATATTCTCCTTATTTACTTATTTTCCCCATTAATTCGTCATAAATTGCCTTTGTCTGGTCCTCATCTTTTCCATTGATAACAAGTGTTTTTTTATCTATTGTAAGAACTACACAGGAATCGCACGCCGGATAAGAATATCTGGTATACGTGCCGAATTCTTCGTTTTCAAACCCACCCATCAGAAGATGAAAACTTCCGTATCCGAACATTCTGCTTACCGAAGCATTCGGATCATCCTGCTCCCTATACTCTATATCATCAATATCCGCATAGTTTATTGTCGCATCATCCCAATAGGCCGCATCTATCGTAAAAGATGTTTCCCCAAACGTTATTTCAAACTTCCCGGTAAAAAGAATTATCGCTGCAAATGCAAGGGCAACAATTCCAATCGCCATCATAACTGCGGTCATTCTTTTCTCGGAAGGAGTCATCACTGCATCCTCTTTCCCAGCTGTTCCGGCCTTTTTCTGTTGTCTGTAGTAAATAAAAGAGTACAGCACCGGGACAATTGCCAGAAACAGGATTATGAAAAGAACCAAATAGATCATGTTTTCCATGGGTACTAACAGGGTTGCCAGAATAAGAAGTCCGCCGGCCACCCACAATTTCCCTGTAAATCGATGCGTTTTATTCCAGTTATCCTCATTTCTAAGCGCCCATGTAACTCTGATGCCTATCGTGTGATTCTGTTTGCATTTCGGCATATAATTGCCAAACACCACAAACATAATACCCAGGGGAACACGCATCAGCATGTTGATGTTTATATCCAGTCCTAAAACAACTACATAGACGAAACCGCATACAACAAGTGACAACATGGGTAATATCCAAAATATCATGCCATAAACCTTACTGCTTTGGTCCTTATTTTTCGGATCAAGCGCTGTAAAGAAAATGCAAAGCCAATGCCCCGCCAGAAAAAGGAAAGGCATCCCAAAAACCGCAAAGATTCTGCTGCCCCATCCATCCGGATTGCCGCCAACACCCCAATGCGTTGCTATTTGTTCCGGCAGGTAGTTCCATAGTAACAGCCCTGCCGCAATGGGCAATAAAATGATAACAGAAGATAGAATAAGCTGCCATTTATTTTTCTTGATCATTGCCAAAGTCTCCTTTCAAATCTGTGATCCACAACATGATTTCCTCTAAAACGGAAGCATTCAACTCATAAAAAATAAATTTACCTTCACGGGTATCCCGAATCAGATCTGCCTCCTTTAATACGGACAGATGCCTCGAAATGCTTGCTCCTGTAACCGGAAATTTATCAACGATTTCCCCGGCAGACATTTTACCGTCCTTTAGGAGATTTAATATCTCACGACGTATGGGATCCGCAAGTGCTTTTAACGTATTTTGTAAACCCAATTTTTCTGCCTCCTCATTTAACATTTAACCTAACTGTTAAATGTATTATAATAATTATTTCCTTCCTTGTCAATATCAATTTTTCAAATTTTATTTATTTTTGGATTGTATTAGATTTCTTGACGGCATAGTAAGGTTTCTACTATTTGCCTGTGATACATTTTGAATGAAAGACCGTTTATTTCC
>JAFLTF010000063.1 GCA_022510585.1 Lachnospiraceae bacterium | reverse complement strand
GCTGTCCAAGTGCGGGACCGACCGGCGGCGCTGGTGTAGCTTTACCAGCAGGGATCTGTAACTTAATATATCCTTCTACTTTCTTTGCCATAATGGCACCTCCTAAAATAATGTGGTTAGGCGCAAAGTTTTTGCTCCCACTCTATCTACACCGCAAAAGCGGGTAAATACCTTAATTCATACTTCTTACTTCCGCAAAACTGATCTCTACCGGGGTTTCCCTTCCGAACAGTTCTACATTGATAGTCGCGGTCTGTTTTCCATAGTCCATTCTTTGAACGACACCCACCGTATCTTTCCATACACCTGCAACCACCGCAATCGTATCGCCTTCCGCAAAGTCTACCGTTATATTCTCGACCTTGATTCCAAGCGGTTTCATCTCTGCCTCCGTCAGCGGCACCGGTTTACTTCCCGGACCTACAAATCCGGTAACACCTCTGGTATTTCTGACAACGTACCAGGTGTCATCATTCATGACCATATTGATCAAAACATAACCCGGAAACATTTTCTTCTGAACATTTTTTCTGGCTCCGTTCTTCATTTCCATAACATCCTGCATCGGAACCCGAACCTCCAGAATCTCATCTTCCAGATGTCTGTTCTCAATTGTTTTCTCTATATTAGCTTTTACTTTATTTTCATATCCGGAATAAGTATGCACAACATACCATTTTGCATCTGCCATGCCCACAACCATGCCTTTCTTAAAGTGTAAATGTTGTTAAGAAATCTACGCCATACTGAATTGCAAAATCCAAGATGGTAATGATCGCTCCTACCACGATGGAAATAGCAACAACCGCTACGGATTGCTTCAGAAGGTCTTCTTTATCCGGCCATGTAATTTTCTTAAACTCAGCTTTCACGCCATCCCAGAACTTAACAGGTTTCGGCGTCTTATCTGATTTTGCAGAATCTCCCATAATTCACCCTTCTTCCTATTACTTTGTTTCTTTATGCAGCGTATGTGTTCTGCAGAATCTACAATACTTCTTGATCTCCATCCTGTCCGGATGTGTTTTTTTATCTTTCGTAGTATTATAGTTGCGCTGCTTGCACTCCGTACATGCCAATGTAATTCTTGTCCGCATTTCCGTTACCTCCACATGCCTGTTTTACTTTTATTTTATCATTAAATTTGAGCATAAAAAAAAGACCTAATACGTATCTCGTTTGAATACTATATCATACCCCGATTCTTTCGTCAACAGATTTTGAAAAATATTTTTGAAAGTTTTTGAAAAAATTTTCCTTATTACTATAATTTTTTTTCGTTATAATACGATATAATAAATATAGCAGATTTTGCGTTTTTTTGTAATGTCAAAATTCTGATCATTACTTATATTAATAATAAGTAGGTTTATTAATATTTGAAGAAATTATACTTGCCTGTCGGTCTATTAAATGATAAAATATACTTAATCTTATATATTCTGGCAGAATAGGCAATGGACAGCCGATTGTCACCCACGTGATATCATATTTCATGGAAGAAAGGAGGGGTATCATGGCATATAATAGTATTCAAAATTATTCCAATATATACAATTTTTATATGACTACCTATGCGCCTAAATCAAGCACGCCTTATGATTCTCATAAGAAAAGTGAGTTGCGCAAGGTCTACAATTCTATTGTCAAAATGAACAAAGAAGCCCCTCTGTATATTCTTGATACCAGTAGGGAATCTTATTCCTTTGCCATCGGCATGAAAGAAAATGCAAGAGAGCTGCGCAATACGATCGCTTCCCTCGGCGGTCTGAACGAAGATGAAATGTTGAATAAAAAAGCGGCGTATTCCAGCAATGAAAATATCGTATCCGCTTCTTATATCGGTACACCGGGCGACAGTGCAAGCGCTCCTTCCATAGAAGTCGAGGTGCATTCTCTGGCTTCTGCACAGGT
This sequence comes from Lachnospiraceae bacterium, assembly GCA_022510585.1. Classification (GTDB taxonomy): domain Bacteria; phylum Bacillota; class Clostridia; order Lachnospirales; family Lachnospiraceae; genus UBA3282. Next base: position 12,271 of record JAFLTF010000063.1, on the reverse strand, counting down.
GAATATGGGGCATTACCTGCCAAGTGAAGATCTTGTGAATCTTCCTGCTGCCACCTATTCTTTTGATGTCAGCATTGACGATTTGAATTATGAATTTCAGTTCAATATCAAGCCAGAAGATACAAACAGAAATGTACAGGAACGTCTTGCCAGACTGATTAGCAATGCTAAGATCGGTATTACGGGTCAGGTAATGACAGATGATGAGGGTCGTTCCTGCCTCCGGTTAGAGTCTAATTCCACCGGCTTAAAAAATAATAAATCGCAAATATTCCATGTATCAGATCACCGTACCAGCAAAACCGCCGGTGCAGTTGACTATCTGGGGTTAGATTATATCGCAGTCACCCCTTCTGATGCAAGATATTCAGTAGACGGCGAAGAACGTACATCGCCATCCAATCATGTTCATATAGGGCGTACCTATGAGTTGACCTTAAACGGTGTCAGCGCCGAAGAAGGAGAGACAGCCACCGTCGGATTGAAAACGGACGTGGAATCCCTGACAGAGAATATCAACACATTAGTAAAAGGATATAATTCTTTTTTACGCGCTGCATCAGAATACAGTGACAAACATCCCAAGAGTAACCGCATCGTACACGATTTGGGAAACATTTCCAGACTGTATGCGCAGGGACTGACCTCAGCAGGATTGAATTTAAATCTTGACGGTACTTTGGAGATTGACAGTGAAGCTGTGCAAAAGACAGCCATGAGCAAAGATGCGCAAAAGGCTTTCTCGTCCATTACGGATTTTACACAGTCCTTGGTACGCAAATCCAATCAGATTTCACTAGATCCAATGAATTACGTAAATAACGTAGTGGTAGCATACAAGAATCCCGGTAAGAACTTCGCAACACCTTATATTACAAGCGCTTACAGCGGAATGATGTTTAACAGCTACTGCTAAAGAATAGAAATGATAATGAAGGAAGGATGTCCCGCAAGAACGAGACATCCTTTTTAGTTTATGAAAATCATTGTTATATTCAACTTTTTTATAGTTTCTATAACGGTATATTCCCATGTTTCTTTCTGGGCTGATCCGCCTTCTTATTCTTCAATCCATGTAAGGCCTTGATCAGCGCCTCTCTGGTTTCCTCCGGTTTGATTACTTCATTGACATAGCCTCTGGCGGCGGCAACATAAGGATTTAAGAAACGCTCCTCATATTCTGCCTTGCACTGCTGCCGCATTGCTTCCGGATTCTCTGCTGCCTTGATCTTTCTCTTAAAAGCAATGTTGACCGCTCCGTCCGCACCCATAACTGCAATCTCCGCAATCGGCCATGCGTAGACGATATCGGCTCCCATTTCCTTGGAATTCATTGCAATATAAGCGCCACCGTATGCCTTCCGCATGATTAGCGAAATCTTCGGCACTGTCGCTTCTGAATAAGCATACAAGATCTTGGCTCCGTGGCGGATGATGCCATTGTGTTCCTGCGCCGTACCCGGTAAAAAAGCCGGTACATCCACCAAGGTTATAAGCGGGATATTGAAACAGTCGCAGAAACGGATGAATCTTGCAATTTTATCCGATACATGATAATCCAGCGAACCTCCCATCACATTGGGTTGATTTGCCACAAAACCCACAACTCTGCCTTCCATTCTACCCCAGCCTATCACACCGTTCATAGCAAATTCTTTCTGTACCTCAAAAAAGCTTCCTTCATCTACAATACAGTCAATGACTTCTTTGACATCATAGGCATGTCTGGAATTATCCGGGACAATGTCCTTGATCTTATGAGCTTTTGATCGAAACCCCAGAACTTTTCCCACGTCTGATAAACGATTCTGTCGCTCTCTGGTATTCAGTAAAGGCGGCTTCTCGGAGTTGCTGCTGGGGAGATAAGATAAAAGCTTGCGGACCCCCATCAGACACTCCCCTTCTGTATCATAGGTGAAATGGGAAACACCGCTTTTTTCTGCATGCACCTTGGCTCCGCCCAGTTCTTCTACCGACACCTCCTCGTTGATAACGGTCTTTACAACATTGGGTCCGGTAATAAACATTTTGGAAATATCTTTTACCATAAATATGAAATCGCAGATGGCAGGCGCATAGCAGGCCCCGCCGGAGCAGGGTCCCAGAATGACCGCAATCTGCGGAATCAGACCGGAAGCCTGCGTATGTCTTAAGAACATTCCGCTGTATCCGCTTAAGGATGAAATGCCCTCCTCAATCCTGGCGCCGCCGCTGTCGTTGATACAGATCAGAGGCGCCTTCATCTGCATTGCCATATCCTGAATCCGGCAGATTTTGAAAGAATGATATTCCCCCAAAGTACCGCCGATTACCGTAAAGTCTTCACTGGATACAAATACCACTCTGCCGTCTATTTCACCGTATCCGGTTACAACACCGTCGCCGGGCACACGCCTTTTATCCAAATCAAAGTCATCGATTCTGGATTCCACAAATCCATCTACTTCTACGAAGGTATCTTTATCAAGCAGCATTTCAATTCGTTCTCTTGCCGTCATTTTACCGTTTTGATGCTGTTTTTCGATCTTTGATCTTCCACCGCCTGCAAGCGCTCTCTTCCTTCTCTCGTCCAACCCTTGAATTGCTTCATCCCAGTTCATTGCAAAACCTCCTGCTATTAGAAATATTTCAGTTACAGCTTTTATTCAGATATAGTTTGACAATCTAATACTTTGAATTTCAAAGTATATAGTTGCATTATAGCAAAGTATGGGAATTTGTCAAGAGACTAACAACAGCCGGAGTCAATTTTCTCCGGCTGCTTCTTTTTCTACCATCTCCAAGGCAGCTGCCACAACTTTATCCATATCATAGTATTGATATGCTCCAAGGCGTCCTCCGAACAGGACTCCGGATTCTGCCTGTGCCAATTTACGGTAAGATTGAAACAGGGTATTATTTTTATCATCGTTTACCGGATAATAAGGTTCCTCTCCCGGTTTCCACTCCATTGGATACTCTCTTGAGATCACGGTCCCGGACTGGTTTCCAAACTCAAAATGCTTATGCTCTATGATTCTGGTATAGGGCGTTTCCCTGTCTGTATAATTGACCACCGCATTTCCCTGATAGTTATCGCACTCCGGCATTTCTTCCTGCTCAAACCGCAGGGACCGATATTCCAGATGACCCAGCCGGTACCCAAAAAACTCATCAATCATACCGGTATAGATCACTTTTGCAAAGGTATTTCCCTCTCTGTCGGAAAAATCTTCCCCATTTCCTCCCTGCGCCGGTTGTATATATTCCTGATAAGAAACTCCGGTCTTCACTTCGATACCATTTAACATCTTCTCTATGATACCGGTATAGCCGCCAATTGGAATCCCCTGATAAATATCGTTGAAATAATTATTGTCATAGGTAAAACGAAGGGGCAGCCTTTTGATAATAAACGCAGGCAGATCCTTACAATCACGCCCCCATTGCTTCTCGGTATACCCTTTGACCAGTTTCTCATATACATCCCGTCCCGCCAGGGACAATGCCTGTTCTTCCAGATTCTTCGGCTCCTCAATCTGCAGCGCGGCTATCTGCCTTGCTATTTCTTCCTTTGCCTGGGCCGGTGTGATGACTCCCCACATCCTGCTGAAAGTATTCATATTAAAAGGAAGATTATAAAGCTCATCGTAATATCTTGCTATCGGAGAATTGACATAATGATTAAATTCTGCAAATTGGTTTACATAATCCCATATCTTTTTATCCGATGTATGGAAAATATGAGCGCCGTACTTATGCACATTGATATCCAGAACTGATTCCGTATAGATATTTCCCGCAATGTGATTCCTTTGATCAATAACCAGAACCCGTCTGCCTCTTTTTTTCATTTCATAGGCACACACCGCACCAAACAGGCCGGAACCGACAATAAGATAATCATATCGCATCTTAACCGTCCTGCCCTGCTATTCTGTTGCCTGATATTTTTCAAGCTGCGCATAATCTTCCATCAGCTCAAGAGCTTTCTTACGCCCGGTCTTATTCAGCTTAATATAATACTGCATTACTCTGTTCTCAAGGATCTTGCTGCCAAGCGGACTTTTCTTATCAAGCGGAGAAAAATCAACCGGATTTAAATTTAATTTATCGCACATCCTGATCACGGTTCCGTACGCCATACCTTCAATACCTCTGTCCAATGCAGTTACCAGTGTAGAATAAGGAATTTCCATTTCCATTGCAAACTGTCTTACACTCTTATACTGTGATAAAATTTCTGCCTTTAAGATCTCTGCTTTGCTCATATGTAGTTCCTCCTATTATTATTATGTGTTTAATATCTACGACATTTACAGCGAAGATAATCTTGCAGATTACCTCATACTACTACTTTACCACAAATATCGTAGAAAGAAAACTATTTCTTCATTAATTTTAACGAAATTTCGTAATATAGAGGATGTTTACCATATTTTGGTGTAAAAAGCGCTTTTATCCTCAAAATAAAATGTATCATTCAAGACATGGAAAGGATTGTAGGATCTTACGAAAAATGATAAAATAGAACCATATAGAAGAAATGATCTGACTTGCAAAGAAAGGCATGATATCCTATGTTACCTATTACCGTCTGTATGATTGCCAAAAATGAAGACATCCATATAGAAGAATGTTTGAAAAGGCTTCGCCCCTGTAAATTTGAGATTGTCGTTGTAGACACCGGCTCTGTGGACAGAACTGTGGAGATTGCCAAAAAATACACGGATAAGGTCTTTCATTTCGACTGGTGCAATGATTTCAGCGCAGCAAGAAACTTTTCTGCCAGCCAGGCATCAAATGACTGGATCCTCAATATCGACTGCGATGAATATCTTGAAAATATCAATCTTGCCGACCTTGAGGATACACTTTCGAACAATCTCACTTCCGTAGGCATGATCATCCGCAACAATCCTTATATCATTCAAGGAGTACGCTCCGTTATGACGGAACGCATCGGAAGACTTTTTAACCGCAGATACTGTCACTATGAAGGCATGATACACGAACAGGTTACAACTCTGGATGGAAAAGAACCGGCATCTTTTCCGCTTCCTCTGACTTTCTACCATGAAGGCTATGTATCGGAATCCGACAAACGTATGCGCGCCACCCGAAATCTGGAAATGCTTTTGCGCGATCTGGAGAGTAAAGGACCCAACTCCTATATTTATTTCCAGCTGGGACAAAACTATATTTCCTTGAATGATTTGGAAAAAGCGGTCTATTACTACAAACTGGGCATAGACTTGGATACGGACTCGAATTCCTTTTTTGTCCAGAGCATGACGGAAAGTTACGGTTACTGTTTAATTGAACTGGCCAAGTATGATCTTGCCTTGTCTTTAGAGGAAAAATACGATTTGTTTTCAAACCATGCGGATTTTGTGTATCTCATGGGTATGATCTATATGAAGAAAAAAATGTGGGAAAAGGCTTTGAACGAGTTTCAGAAAGCAACTACTCTGTCATCCTATTCCCGTAAAGGCGTCAACAGCTACCGGGCCTACTACAATATCGGTTCCATCTATGAAATTCTGGGGGACATAGAGAAGGCCCGAGAATATTATCAAAAATGCGGCGACCACAACAACGCCGCCCGCCGGTTAGAAGAACTGTGACCCGGCTTCAACAGGAATCCATGGAGAATGATAACATGCTGCCGATTTCCGTATGTATGATTTCCAAGAATGAAGAACAGCATATTGAAGAATGTTTAAAAAGGCTAAAACCCTACCATTATGAGATAGTTTTGGTGGATACCGGCTCTACTGATGCAACTTTGGAGATTGCCGCAAAGTATACCGATCAGATTTTTCACTTCGACTGGGTGAACGACTTTAGTGCCGCCAGAAACTATGCTCTTTCCAAAGCCGGCAATGACTGGATCTTATCGATTGATTGTGATGAATATCTGGAAGAGATCGATGAGAATGCTCTCCGGCTTTTCATGGAACAGCAGCCGAAAGACGCCGGACGGATCCTGATCCGTAACCGTTTTACGAAAGACGGCCGGACTTCCATTGAGAATGTCAGGGTCAGCCGCTTTTTTAACAGAAATTATTACTGTTTTCAAGGCGCTATCCATGAGCAGATAGAGAGAAAGACGGCACAAACTCATATGCCCGGACAGTTTAAAGCAGCTTCTCAAGTCCCCATTACCGTCCTTCATGTTGGATATGACGGTTCCGAAGAAGCAATGCGTGCAAAAGCTCTGCGCAACATCTCCCTGTTAGAAAAGGAACTTGAATCCACAGGTCCTGACCCTTATCTTTATTATCAACTGGGACAAAGCTGCATGAAGCTGGCAGATTACGAGAAAGCTTATGAATGGTACGATCTGGGACTTTCTATGGATGTGGACCCCACGCAGGATTATGTGCGGACTATGGTGGAATCTTACGGCTACTGCCTGTTAGAATTGAAACGCTTTGAGGAAGCACTTCAACTTGAGAATGTTTATGAAACCTTTGCCGTCAGAGCCGACTTTACTTTCCTGATGGGACTAATCTACATGAATAACGGACTGTTTGCTGAAGCTGTAGAAGAATTCAAAAAGTCTACCTCTATGTCAGAGTATTCTGTGGAGGGTGTCAACAGCTACAGTGCCAATTATAATATCGGCGTCATCTACGAATGCACCGGGCATACGGAAGAGGCAAAGAAATATTATAAGAAATGCGGAGAGTTTGAGATGGCGAAGAAGAGGCTTCGAGAGTTGGGATGATCCGTAATTTCAATCTACCCAAAAGCCCAAAAATTTGTTATACTATTCCTATCAATGGACATGTCGGCAAAAGAGGATGCCGTTATGACAATACTGCGAGGTTACTGTGAAGGTACTGTTTATTGAATGGGCAAGTTTTGGAAATGAAGATATGAAGGAAGCCTTCCTTGCGGAAGGTCATACTTTGGTCTGTTTTCCCTTTTCCAATAAGGATGCAAGACACGATGAGGTGATTGAAGCGGAGCTTTCCTCCTGTTTAATCAGGGAAGCTCCGAATATTGTCTTTTCTTTTAATTATTTCCCCGTGATCTCCAGTGCCTGCAAAAAGCATGGCATCCGCTATATTTCCTGGATCTATGACAGCCCTTATGTAATGTTATATTCCTATACCGCCATCAATCCCTGCAATACCATTTATGTATTTGATAAGGAAGTCTATATGGAATTTCATCAGGCGGGCATTCAAACAGTCCACTACCTGCCGATGGCAGCCAATGTGGACAGGCTGGATAAGGTAAAAGAGAACTTTTTATACGACATCTCCTTCGTTGGCTCCCTCTACACGGAAAAGCACAATTTCTACGAAAGAATGACATCTTTATCTGACTATACCAAGGGGTATCTGGATGCACTTATGGCTGCCCAGATGCAGATTCAGGGCTACAATTTTATTCAGGAATCCCTAGCACCTGTGATGGATGATCTGTATCAGGCGCTTCCCATGGACCCGAATCCGGACGGTGTGGAAACTAAAGAATATCTCTATGCGCAATATGTTATCAACCGCAAGATCACCGGCCTGGAGCGGACAGATTTGATTCGCGCTATTGCTAAAAAGCATCCTTTTGATCTGTTTACCCACGATCACAGCTTTAGCCTCCCTAATCTGACAAATCATGGCAGTGTGGACCCTTATAAAGAAATGCCCCTTATTTTTAAGCAGAGCAAAATCAATTTGAATATCTCCCTGCGCAGTATCAAAAGCGGGATTCCGCAGCGTGCCTTCGATATTATGGGAAGCGGCGGCTTTTTGCTGAGCAACTATCAGAATGACTTTCTGGATGATTTCATTCCTGGAGAAGATTTTGACTTTTATGAAAGCAAGGCGGATCTGCTTGATAAGATCGATTATTATCTATCCCATGAGGAAGAACGTCTTGCTATTGCAAAAAACGGACATGACAAGCTAGCCGCAGGGCACACATATCGCCACCGCGTGCGGGAGATGCTGAATGACATAGAATAACAATATAAAATTTGAAGATCAATCAGAGAGAAAACACATGGAATCTGTAAGCGTTATAATACCAACATATAATCGTAAAAACGTTATTGGAAATTCGATCCAAAGTGTATTGAATCAAACCTATTCTGCATTTGAATTGCTGATCATCGATGATGGCTCCACAGACGATACCGAAAGTCTGATAAATCAAATAGAAGACCATCGGATTCGATACATCAGGCTGCCCGAAAACAAAGGTGTTTCCGCCGCAAGAAATGTGGGAATAAAGGAAGCAAAATACGATTATATTGCCTTTCAGGACAGTGACGACCTCTGGAAGGAAACCAAATTGGAAAAGCAAATGCAAGTGATCACCCAAAATACAGAGGTTGGTCTGGTCTACTGCCCCTATGAATGCAGGAAAGCAGACGGACAGCTTCTGACAGTGCCGGATGGCAGTGTTCCCCTAGAGGAAAAGCAGGGAAACATTTACAAGCATATGCTCTTAAGGAATACCATTGGAACCCCCACCGCCCTGCTTCGCAAAGAATGCCTGCTAAAAACAGGAGGCTTTCGGGAAGATCTGACCTGTCTGGAGGATTGGGAATTGTTCCTGCGGATCACCCAAAGATATCCGGTGGCTTTTCTGGAAGAGGCTTTAGTATTTGCAAACCTGAGCAAGGATGGCGTATCCCATAATATTTCCGGATATTATGAGGCCAGATGCCATATGCTCGCCACACACAAAGAAGCACTGTTACAATACGGTATCTTTTCGGATGTCACGAAAGAGGTCCTGGAATCGGCAGAACAACTTGGGATTCTGCCACAGGTATCCGGCATGTTACAGTTTTATTTACAACAATCATAAATTAGAAGGAGGCTCCCATGGTTCCGATTTCAGTTTGTATTATTGCCAAAAACGAAGAAAAAAATATTGAAAAATGCCTTGCACCGCTAATGCCCTACGGTTTTGAGATCATTGTCGTAGACACCGGTTCCACAGACCGTACCAAAGAGCTGGCTGCCAAATATACGGACCAGATCTACGATTTTGAATGGATTGACGATTTCAGCGCTGCCAGGAATTTTTCTCTGAAAAAAGCATCTCATAATTATATATTGGTTTTGGACTGCGACGAATTTTTGATCGATATCGATCTGGAAGCAATCTACCAGGCAATTGAAGAACATCCCCGCGACGTAGGTATGATCCTTCGAAATAACTATTATGACAGCAGCGGCAAGATGAACAATTCCCCGGAGCGGGTGGAACGTTTATTCCACAGACGTTATTATAATTACGTCAGCACGATCCATGAGCAGCTGATAGATATAAAGACCTGCGGCACTTATTATGGTCGATACGACATTCCCCTTACTGTGGACCATGTAGGTTATGTGAATGAAGACGATGCATTGTTAAAGAAAGCGGAAAGGAATAATGCACTGCTTTTTAAGGAAATTGAAAAGAATCCTGAGGAACCCTATAATTATTTTCAGGTAGGTCAATCCTACAACTTGATCAGTGATTATGAAAACGCATACATTTATTATAAAAAAGCTTTTGAACTGCCCATCCATCCTGAGCAGCCCTGGCTGCCGATGTTAGCAACCGGCCTCATGAATGCCATGACGCAGACGGGACGCGCCACGGAAGCGCTTGAATTCTTTGAGCCCAGATATGATTTTTTTGCCAATGACGCCAGTTTCTTCTGCAATATGGGAAATATTCATCTGAATCTCAATCAGCCGCTTAAGGCCATGATGGAATTTGTGAAAGCGCTACAGTGCCCGAAGTCTCAGAATGCCGGTTCCAATACCTACATCCCCTATTATAATATGGGCGTGTGCAATGAGCTGCTGGGTAATCTGAAAGATGCCATACCCTTCTACCAAAAATCCGCAGATTACGGCTACCCATTAGCCATGGAACGGCTGCAGGCTCTTGGCATTCATTAAACTATTTCCGATGATGAAAGGAAAACGGTATGCATCCTATTTCAGTATGTATCATAGCCAAAAACGAAGAAAAAAGAATCGAAAAATGCCTGACATCACTCAAACCCTATGGCTTTGAGATCGTCGTAGTGGATACCGGTTCAACAGACAGGACGAAGGAAATCGCGGCGGAATATGCGGATCAAGTGCTTGATTTTGTATGGTGCGATGATTTCAGCGCTGCCAGAAACTTCTCTCTGAAAGCAGCCAAAAACAACTGGATCTTCATGATCGACTGCGATGAATGGATCAAAACCATAGATGTGGATGAACTGAACTATTTTCGCAAGCATTTATCGGACGCTGTGGGCTCGGTTTCCAGAGAAAACATTGTGACCGAAAACGGCGTACAAACAATCAATAACACAGATAATACGGAACGTTTTTTTGACAAGAGACTCTACCACTATACCGGCATGATCCATGAACAGCTTACCCCTATCCGCGGTACACAGATGAATGCCTATTTGCTGCAGACTACGCTGCTTCATACGGGGTATGACATGACGCCGGAAGACCGTGCCGCCAAATACCAACGAAACATTACCCTTTTACAAAAGCAGCTGGCACAGGAGCCCGAGAATCCCTATCTCTATTACCAATTAGGGAAAAGCTGTGAGATCATCAATGATTATGAACGGGCCTGCGAATATTACGGTCAGGGGCTTTTCTTTGACCTGGACCCGGAACTGGCTTATGTACAGGCTATGGTTGTTTCTTACGGCAACGCCTTATTATATACCGGACAAAAGGAGACTGCTCTAAGTTTTGAAAATATCTATGACGCTTTTTCACCTTCAGCGGATTTTGTCTATCTCATGGGTAACATCTATAAACAGAACGGCATGTATGAAAAGGCGCTTACACAGTATCAAAAGGCGATCGGTATGCCTTTATGCAAACAAAACGGTGCAAACAGTTATCTGCCGCTCTATCAGACAGGGGAAATCTGCGAACTTCTGGGCGATTTAAACGCAGCTTCCACCTGCTACCAGCAATGCGGAGATTTTGCTCCGGCAAAGCAAAGATTGGAGGCACTGAAAATAAAATGATTCCCATTTCTGTATGTATCATCACCAAAAACGAAGCCGAACATTTGGAGAAATGTTTATCTTCCCTGCAGCCCTATGCCTTTGAGATCGTCGTGGTCGATACCGGCTCTACTGACAATTCTAAGGAAGTGGCGCTCAAATATACGGACAAAGTTTACGATTTTGAGTGGGTTGACGATTTCAGCGCTGCCAGGAATTTCTCCATAGACCGTGCCTCTCATAATATGATCCTGGTTCTGGATACGGATGAATATATCACAGAACTGGATCTGGAGCAGATGGAACAGCTCATTGAAGAAAATCCCAAAGGAATCGGCAACATCAAGCGACTGGATTACTTTGAAACCGAGCAGGGAATGCGTCACCAGATCAGTATTATTGAGCGGCTTTTTAACCGCAAATATTACCATTATGAATCTCCGATTCATGAATCTTTGGCCCCAATATCCAATGTTTCTCCCTACTATTACAACCTGCCCGTTACGGCGGATCATGTCGGATATCTGGGCTCGGAAGACAAATTATATGAGAAAGCCATGCGGGATATGAATCTTCTTTTTCTGGAAATAGAGAAAAACCCGGAGGATGCATATCTCTATTTTCAGGTTGCGCAAAGTTATCTCCTGATGCGGGACCATGAGCATGCCTGCGAGTATTTCAAGCTGGCAATGGAACGCCATCCGGCCCCACAGGAAGACTATACCCGCATCATGGTATGTAACTATGGCAATATTTTAATTGAGTCGGGAAAAGCAGACGAAGCCTCACCGCTTCTGTCTTTCTATGAGAATTATGAGAATAATGCAGATTATTTATGTATGGTAGGCTCCATGTATCTCCACCTAAACCAGCAGCTCAAGGCATTACCTGAATTTGTAAAAGCACTGACTGCTCCTACGCGCGATTCCATAGAGACTTATATTCCTTCTTATTATATTGGGTTTATCTACGAACTTTTTAAACAGAAGGATATCGCAAAACAGCATTATCAAAGATGTGGGGATTTTGCACCGGCGCTGGAAGCATTGAAACGATTAGAACAGTAAATAAAACATTGAAAAAGAGCCGTCCATATGGACGGCTCTTTGGTAGTATTCGCAATGTTCTATTTACTAAGCGATTAGCCAAGTAAGGACAGTGCCAACTGGTTAGCCTGATTAGCCTGTGACAACATTGATGTACCAGCCTGCTGTAAGATGTTGTTGTTAGCGTACTTAACCATCTCAGTAGCGATATCTGTATCACGGATAGCAGATTCAGCAGATGTTGTGTTCTCAACGA
>JAFLTF010000062.1:12948-14977 GCA_022510585.1 Lachnospiraceae bacterium | reverse complement strand
AAAAGTTGATGCTATTTGTGCGAAATATAATATGCCAGTCCCAACTGAGATGAAATTGTATTATGATGTAGAATCAGGAAAATTCGATGCAAAATACAAATATGAGGAAGTGTGTTCAGCAAAAACCGGTAAGGATTCAGGAGAAGTATTTTTAGAATGGATTTCAGAAATAAAGGGATTAAGTTAATGAAGTTATGTCGGATATAGTATGGATGGAAAAGCAATGAAATGCAAGGATTTGTCAGGAGGCTTTCTTCTGAAAAAAATACCCCATAATTTCCAAGCTCTCTGCCGGCTAAGCGTCAATTCATAAGCGCCGATTTGCAGAGGGCTTTTTATTTTACCATCTTGAAAATACGTTCTAAATATTTAAAAAAGATAGCCAAATGCGTCAGATATTGTTATACTTACTAAGAAAAGCATGAAAAGAAACGAGGTCATTCCTATGAAACTTTCCGATTTGATTTCCTATGATCCAATCATCATCCAGTGTCACGACAATCCGGATGCCGATACGCTTGCTTCCGGATATGCGTTATATACATATTTTACGCAGCTTGGGAAGGCAGTCAGGCTGATTTATTGCGGCAGAAACATGATTCACAAATCCAACTTATGTCTGATGTTGGAGCATCTGAAGATTCCTATCGAATATATAGAGCGAGCGGATGATCTGGTAAAGGATATGCCGCAGGGTAAAGTAGAAGGACTGCTGCTTACGGTAGACTGTCAATACGGTGCAGGCAACGTGACAAGGATTCCGGCAGAAAATGTGGCAATCATAGATCATCATCAGGTAGAGATCCGCAATGTGGAGCTTAGTGAAATTAATCCGGGGCTGGGAAGCTGCTCTACTTTGGTCTGGAAGATGTTACGGGAAGCAGGTTTCGAGATTCAGGACACGAAGCTGGGAACTGCGCTTTATTACGGACTGTATACGGATACGAACCAGTTTGCGGAAATCTTTAATCCGTTGGATATGGATATGCGGGAAGCCCTACCCTGTGAAAAGACTCTGGTGCAGTTGTTCCGCAACTCGAATCTGTCTTTGGGAGAGCTTGAGATTGCGGGGATTGCGCTGATCCGGCATATTTATAACGACGATTATCATTATGCGATCATCAAATCGCAGCCCTGTGATCCGAATATTCTGGGTTTGATCAGTGATTTCTTATTGCAGGTAGCGGAAATTTATACCTGCGTTGTATATAATGAATGGAAAGACGGTTATAAATTCTCGGTGAGAAGCTGTATCAAAGAGGTACAGGCAAATGAGCTTGCCGCCTTTCTGGCGGAAGGGATCGGTTCCGGCGGCGGACATCATGAGAAGGCGGGCGGTTTCATCAGTAAGACGCTTTATGAAGATGCCTATCCGACACTGCATTCCGAAGCATTTTTCAGTGAGAGGCTGAACGATTATTTTGATAACAGCCAGATTATCGTCGCAGGCGAATATGATATAGACATTACGAATATGAAATCCTATGTAAAGAAGAAAATGCCATTGGGTTTTGTGAAAGCAACTGATGTACTGCCTGTGGGAACACCGATCACGATCCGTACTCTGGAGGGGGATGTGGATATGGTGGTGGAGCCGGATCTGATTATTATGATCGGGATCAAAGGAGAAGTGTATCCCAACAGATTAGAGAAGTTTGAGAAGACTTATGAACTTACCGATGAACCCTATAATATGTCGGACTATCTGATCAAGACAGAATACCAGCCTACGATCCATAACAGGGCGAACGGTTCCGTGCTGCATGTGGCGGATCATGCGAAGATCTGCATTGCCAGTGGCGGGACACACATCCATGCGGAGGAATTGACTAATAGAGTCAAAGTATTTACCGCCTGGGACAATGAAAAATATATGTTAGGTAAGCCGGGAGATTATCTGGCAGTACGCTGCGATGACAGACATGATATCTATGTGGTGGAACGGGATATTTTCTTCAAAACCTATGAGTGCATGGAGGCTCATGCGGCAGCGGAATAAGAAAGCCGGTCTGATAGAGCCGGGTCTGAT
>JAFLTF010000062.1:11505-12848 GCA_022510585.1 Lachnospiraceae bacterium | reverse complement strand
GGCTGAGAGGGAGAAAGAAATATAAAAATGGAAAAGAAATGGTTTTATGATGCGTTTATCAGTTACAGACATACCGCTCTTGACAGTTTTGTCGCGAAAAATCTCCACAAACAGTTGGAAAGCTTCAAACTGCCTGCTAATGTGGCGCGCAAGCGGCAGGAAAACGGCGAAGAGGCGAAAATCCGTATCACAAGAGTATTTCGGGATCAGGAGGAGCTGCCCCTGGTCAGCAATCTTGCGGATCCGATCATGGAAGCTCTGGAACAGTCGGAGTTTTTGATTGTGATATGCTCACCTCGACTGAATGAGTCAATGTGGTGTAAAAAGGAAATTGAGACCTTTATCAAGCTGCGTGGCAGAGAGTATGTCTTATTGGTGCTGATAGAAGGAGAACCGGAGGATTCTTTTCCGGAGGAACTGTTATATAGAGAAGTGGAAGAGACCGCAGAGGACGGAACTATTATAAAGAAAAAGGTTCCGGTAGAGCCACTTGCAGCGGATGTCAGAGGAAGTTCCTCGTCAGAGGTTAAAAAGAAGATCAAGAGTGAAGTGCTCAGGCTGGCAGCTCCTATGTTTGCATGCAGCTATGATGATTTAAGGCAGCGGCACAGAGAGCGCAGAATGCGCAAGATCATTACGGCATCTCTGGCAGGAAGCGCCATCTGTCTGCTTTTCGGACTTGTCAGTACTACCATGGCCCTGCAGATCCGAAGGCAGAATATACAGATCACGGCACAGTCGGAAGAAATTTCCGCCCAGGCAGCGGAAATCGAGAAGCAGTATGCCCAGGCAATGCGAAGTGCCTCGATCGCTCAAGCAAAAGAATCTTTGGGTTTATTGGAGCAAGGAGACAGAATCACGGCAATAGGCACTGCCCTGCAGGCTTTTCCGGGCGGAGAGAATCAAGATATTCCCTATACGGCACAGGCGGCTTACGCCCTGTCGGAGAGTTTATATGTATATGAAAATAATAGCCAGATCCTGCCGGACAGACTCTTAGAAGCAGATACCAACATCGTTTTTATGAAGACTTCGCCGGAAGGAAGCCGGATCTTGGCAGTAGATGATTTTGGCACACTGTATGTCTGGAACGGAAAAAACGGTGAACTGCTAATTTCTTTCTTACTGGAAAGTCAGTTATATCAGCGCGAAGAGGAAGTTGCATTCCTTGATGAGAATACCTTCCTATATCCATGCGAAGAAAGTGTAGTCTGTTATGATATCGAGAGTAAAAAGGCAGTGTATCAAATCGACTGTGAACGGGTCTATAAGATTTCTTACTTACAGGAACAGGATATTGCGGTGATTAGCAGGGACAAGGGCTTTACCGTGATACAGGGACA
>JAFLTF010000062.1:0-11405 GCA_022510585.1 Lachnospiraceae bacterium | reverse complement strand
GTGGATTATATGCGGTTTGCAGACAATGTCCTGTATGTAGTGGATAATGATGAATTTAATTCCAAAGATATCTGGATGCAGGAGACAGGCAGCATTTTGTATGCCTGTGATCTGGCAGCAGACCATACATTTCTTTGGACCTATGAAAATGAGACGGACTGGCTCTATGAGGTTTGCCTATCGTCCAAAGAAGGCAGCGATTATATGCTTTGTACCTTGTATGACGGCGCAGTCGTTTTAAATAAGAGGGACGGCAGCTATATTGATTACTTTTCTTATGGCGATGAAGTCGTAACGATAAGAAATTATCTGGGTAGAGACACATTTATGGTTTTTACGAGAGACGGCGTGTTACATTATACCAATCTGGAAATCATGACAGATCTTGTGGGGACGACTTTTTCCCACGTCACTTCCACCAATGTAAAAATGTTTGAGCGTGGGGACGATTATTATGCCACCCTCCCGTATCTGTCCAAAAAGATCACTCTGTACCGGATGGCAATGGGAAATCACGAAGGAACTTTATGTGAAAGCGAAAACCGATACATGCAGGCGGCATTGAGCGAAGACGGTGCCTATCTTGCGGTGACCAGTTATATAGAGGATTGTCCGACCTATCTGGAAATGATCGATACCGGTACCGGTGAAGTACTTTGGCATTATGAAGGGGATAAATACTGTTCCGGCTTTGCTATGTGTTCCGAACAGGATGCATTGACTCTTGCGGTCAACGATGGGATTTATATATTGGACGCACAGACAGGCGAGCAGAAAGCTTTTTATGATCGGGAAAACACTTTGTCAGGCACTTATTATGGGCTGGATGCTACAGGGCGGTATGCTTTTTATACGCTCGGCGATACACTGCGCATCTATGATCTGACGGACGGTCGACCGGTTTATGAAATAGAAGCGGAAGGAATCCTGGAGATGGGCACCGAGTTTGCAATCGGACCTTCCCTGCAATATCTGGCGGTGGCCTCCAAATTGACAGATTCCTTACAAATATATGATTTGCAGGATTTACAGGCAGGAAACAAGGCTTGTCTTTATGAGGTGAAAGACAGTAATGCCGTTTATGTAAATTCTCTGTTTTTCAATCACAAAGGCGCTGGGGAAGCCGGTTTGGAACTGTATGTTGTCTATAAAAGCGGAGATATCAAAGTCTATACCGTTGACGAGCAGGGCGAAGAAGTCATTGAAAGCAGAACTTTACAGGATCTGAAAAGCTACATGACACACTTTATTCAGCCTGCGGGCGCGGATTACAGTGTGATTGCAGGTACGAGCAGCGCTTATCTGCTCTGCAACAGAGAAGACAGTCCGACCGATCAGGGGGAAATTACTGCCTATGTCAACGGTTTTCTGGCGGTGGATGATGAGCAAAACTGCATTTATTTGACCGACGGTACAAGCATCTATCGGATGCCTGTTTATGATATCAAATCTCTCCGGGCGGAAGCGGAGCGGCAGCTTGGAAATTGATCAAGAAGTCAATTTTTGATTTATTTTCTGATTTATACTGAATTTAGGCTTTATCTTTTATTTTTCCTATGGTAATATAGTAATACTAGGGTAAAAATAAAATATTGCATGTGGAAGCAAGAGGCAGGACTATGAGTGATAGCGAGAAGATTGTGACAACAGGGGAAGAGAAAGAAGTTGTTTCCAAGAATTTCATAGAGCAGATCATTGATAAGGATCTGGCGGAAGGTGTTTACGATACGGTTCATACGCGATTTCCTCCCGAACCCAACGGATATCTGCACATTGGACATGCCAAGAGCATCCTTTTGAATTATGGGCTTGCCGAAAAATATGGCGGTAAATTCAATATGCGTTTCGACGACACAAATCCTACCAAGGAGAAGAACGAATTTGTGGAGTCTATAAAAGCCGATGTGGAATGGCTGGGAGCGGATTTTGAAGACCGGTTGTTTTTTGCCTCCGATTATTTCGATGAAATGTATGAATGCGCCGTGAAGCTTATTAAGAAGGGCAAGGCCTATGTATCCGAATTGAGTGCGGATGAGATGCGTGAGTACAGGGGAACATTGACCGAACCGGGTAAAGATGACCCTAACCGAAACAGAAGTATCGAGGAAAGCCTGCGGCTTTTTGAAGAGATGAAGAACGGCAAATACGGGGACGGCGAATTGACCCTGCGTGCCAGGATCGATATGGCCTCTCCGAACATCAATATGAGAGATCCGATTTTATACCGTGTGGCGCATCTGTCCCATCACAATACAGGCGATAAATGGTGCATCTATCCGATGTATGATTTTGCACATCCGATCGAGGATGCCATAGAGGGGGTTACCCATTCCATCTGTACCTTGGAATTCGAGGACCACAGACCGTTGTACAACTGGGTGGTGGAAGAATTGGAGTATCCCAAGCCACCTAAGCAGATCGAGTTTGCCAAGATGTATTTGACCAATGTAGTCACCGGCAAAAGATATATCAAGAAGCTGGTGGAAGACGGCATTGTGGATGGTTGGGACGATCCGAGACTGGTATCGATAGCAGCTCTTAGGAGGAGAGGCTTTACACCGGAGTCCATCAGGCTTTTTGTAGATTTGTGCGGTGTGTCCAAGGCGAATTCCTCTGTGGAATATTCTATGTTGGAGTATTGTATCAGAGAAGATCTGAAGCTGAAGAAACCCCGTGTAATGGCAGCTTTGGATCCGATTAAGCTGGTGATCGACAACTATCCGGAAGGACAGACGGAAATGCTTACCGTAGCCAATAATCTGGAAAATGAAAGTCTCGGTACCAGAGAAGTTCCTTTTGAGAGAGAACTTTATATTGATCGAGAGGACTTTATGGAAGAACCGCCGAAGAAATATTTCAGACTGTTTCCGGGTAATGAAGTCAGGCTGATGCATGCATACTTTGTTACCTGTACAGGGTTTGAAAAAGACGATGCGGGAAGAGTGAGCGTAGTTCACTGTACCTATGACCCGTTATCCAAGGGCGGAAACAGCCCGGACGGACGTAAGGTAAAGGGGACGATTCATTGGGTGCCGGCTTCTTCGGCAGTGAAAGCGCAAGTCAGACTCTATGAGAACATCATCGACGAAGAAAAGGGAGTTTACAATGAAGATGGCAGTCTGAATTTGAATCCCGATTCCCTGACCGTGCTAAACGAGTGTTATATAGAACCGTCCATAGCGGGTGCCAAAGCATATGACAGCTTTCAGTTTGTAAGACAGGGATTCTTCTGTGTGGATTGTAAGGATTCCAAACCGGATGATCTGGTATTTAACAGAATCGTATCGTTGAAAAGTTCCTTTGTTTTGCCCAAGGGAGACAAAAAATAAAATAGGTTACAGTAGTAGACAGGCTTTGACAGTCTGCCAATGATATGAAAAAATGATGTGGGAGGAAAGGACAAATGTCGGATTTATTGTCAGGATTGGGTCAGTTCGGACTGGGCAATCTGGAAAATATGAATTTATATGAGGAGCCGAAAAAAGCGGAAGCAGGAGAAGGCGGAAAGGCAGCGCCTGTGATGCAGGAGCAGGATTATCTGTTTGATAAAACATTTACCTGCCCGATCTGTGATAAGAGTTTTAAGGCCAGGACTGTAAAAGTGGGTAAGGTAAAACTGGCCGGAACAGATTTGGATCTGCGTCCTAAATATGATCAGGTGGATCTGCTGAAATACGATATTATTATGTGTCCGCATTGCGGATATGCTTCCCTTAGCAGATTTTACAAGTTCCTGACCTCTCCGCAGGCCAAAAATATCAAAGAGAAAATTTCCGCTTCCTTTAAACCGCAGACGGAAGAGAAAGAAATCTATACATATGACGAAGCTTTGGAGCGCTATAAGCTGACTTTGGCAAACGCAATCGTAAAGCAGGCAAAACCCAGTGAGAAAGCCTATATCTGTCTGAAAACAGCATGGCTTCTGCGTGGAAAGGGAGAACATCTGGATACTTCCGCCTCCGATTATGAAGAGCAGAAGAAGCAGATCGATACGGAGGAAGATGCTTTCCTGCACAATGCACTGGAGGGTTTTTTGGCGGCAAGGCAGACAGAAAGTTTCCCAATGTGTGGTATGGATGAAACCACAGTCGATTATCTGATTTCAGTAATGGCTATGCGCTTTGAACAGTATGACGTGGCAAACAGACTGATATCCGGTATCCTGACCTCTGCGTCGGCAAATCCCCGTATGAAAGACAAGGCCAGAACCATTAAAGAAATGTTGGTAAAAAAGGTCAAGGAAAAGAATGCCGCTAAGAAATAACAGCAAAAATAAACAGCGTCATTGTGAGAACTTCGGTTTACGCAAATGACGCTGTTTTTTGTTTTTGTTAATCTTTAGTGTTTGCCGGCCTTCAATTCTTGTTGCTCTTATGATAGACAAGTTTCTTCATCATCATAAGATAGTCAGAAATCTCTTCGTACAATAGATCAGGATTGAAAGAAAGCTTTTCCGACTGCTCTGCCATAAGTCCTTTCACGGTGTATTCCAACATGGTATTTAATTTTCCGGGATCGACATTTTCCGCAAAAAGACTCCGGTCTGCCCGACGGAAGATATCTGCATATACATCGGGAAGAACATTTCGCAGATCCTCGGTAGCAAGCAGTGCCTCTTTTACGTTCTCAGAAGTAGAGCGGTCCAAAAACTGCTGCATATAGGGATAATTCTTTAAGATCTGCAGTTTGGCCAGCTCAATCTGCTTACGGATTTCAAAATAGTCAACGGTCTTTTCGTCGACTCCTCTGGTCAATTCCAATTTCATAAATTTGACACTATAGTCATAAAGAAACGTATACAGACCGAGTTTGCTTCCAAAATAATGGAATAACAATCCCTTACTGATGCCGGCTTCCGTTACGATATCGTCAGTGCTGGCATGTTTATAACCGTTTAAAGCAAAGATCTTTAACGAAGCATTGATCATCCTGTCCTGCTTTTCCTTTTTGAGATCAAAAAATTTTTCGTTCATCTAAAAACCCCTCTGTTGAAAAAAGATAAATATTGACCTTCTGAGTCGAACTTTAATATAGCATAAAAATGAAGATGATTCAATGATTTCAAAAAACTAGTTTCTTTTTTTTTTACAGCCACAAGATATTGTGTTTTAAATTACGACATCAAAAAATAAAATCTTTTTTGTACATATTCTCTTTTCTTTTTCGCAAAATAGTATTAATATATTGATAGGAGAAACAGAAAACTGAAAGGAGACTGCTCTATGGCAAAGAAATTTGGTAAATTTTTAATGGTAACGGCAACCCTTGGCGCGATTGCAGCAGGCGCATATTATTTTCTTCAGAAGAAGGATGCCATGATGGATGATGATTTTGATGATGACGACGATTATGACGATTATGACGAGGATTTGGATGAGGAAGAACCTGCCGGTAAGTCAGAGGCAGATCGCAAATATGTAGATTTGGATTTAAACAAGGCAGCAGAAAAAGTAGAAGAGAAGAGCGAAGAATTTAAGGAAGGTTTGGAGGCTGCTAAAGCGGAAGCCACAGATAAGATCGTAGGCGCGGTTGATGATGCCGCAGCTGCGGTAAATGATGTGGAAGAAAAGGTAGAAGAGCAGGTAGAAGAGTTCTTTGATGATGAACCTCTCTTTTAGTACATCTTATGTTTTGATATTGATACATTGTCATAAAAAGTCAGACCGGGCGGTCTGACTTTTTGTAATATTCGGTATATTTGTATAATTTTCTGCGATATTATTTATTCATCTTATAGGGGGCATCCGCAGGATAGCCTCCTTTCAATTTCTGCATACCGCGTTGGATGGCATCCTTGGAATTCTTCCAGTCTGCGTCTTTGTTGCGGTAGTCGAATTTATCCACCAGCCAGGATACGTCTTCTGCAAGTCGTTCCATATTACTTTCCATCAGTTGGAAGCTCATTTCAAAAAATTCGGCTTTTTCCTTATCGTTCAAGCGGCTTTCCGCTCCGTTGCACAGATCGCCGAAATGATGCAGACAGAAACCTTTGCTGTTTTTTATTTTTTCACGAAATTCTTCATCCTTTTTATACATCACAAAAAAGGTATCCAGATAACGCTCATAAGTATCGCGGAAACGATTGCAGATGTAGCAGGAGTTTTCTTTCTCGGTCACCCACATGCCGATCGGATTGACGCCTTCGGAAGTCTTCTTCAATTTGTCCATGAGCGAGATCTTACCGGGTTTATAGTTTTGAAACTGCATTTTCATTTCCTTGTTCATTCTGATATAATGGGTTTTCAAAATCCATGCGTTGCCGAGCGTGTTTCCGTAATCAAACATCTTTTTAAAATGCGCCCTGCAAAAGCCGGCCTTGTCCGTGGCTTCCCGGACGTCGCTTTCCATATAAGAAGAACCGGAACCCAGTGTAAAATCCAGAAGATCCTGTTCTACATTTCTTTCAATAAAGCAGAAGGGACATTCATCTTCCGCATTGATGGCATCGTTTAACGGGATGGTGTATAGTTTTTCTTTCATAGGCGACCTCATTTGTTTTTCTTTTAATAGTACCATATCCGTTGGCGGGATTCAACTTTCTTGTGCTAAGATCGTAGACCGCTGTCGGTATGATTCTTGAAAAGAGTCGGACGAAATGCTATAGTTAAGGTATCATAATAGAACCGAAAAGGGATGTATTGTTTACAGATGGAGGAAAACATGTCAGATGCAATTCCCAAGGTCAATAAAGACCATGAACATATCATAGAAAACATTCAATGTTTTGCGTTGGACATGGACGGCACGGTCTATCTGGGGGAACAATGGATAGACGGAGCCAGGGATTTTTTAGCTAAAATAGAAGAGTCGGGGCGAAGTTATGTTTTTCTGACCAACAATTCTTCCAAAAATGCCGCCGCCTATGTTGAGAAACTGCACCGGATGGGTCAGGATGTGGACGAGGAGCGGATCATTACCTCCGGTCAGGCCACAATTTCCTATCTAAAACAGAATTTTCCGGGGAAAAAGGTCTATCTTCTGGGTAATTCCTTGCTGCAGGCGGAGTTTGAACAGGCAGAGATATTACTGGATGATAAACATCCTGATGTGGTCGTAACGGCCTTTGATACCTCGCTCACCTATGAAAAAATGTGCAAAGTATGCGATTTTGTCAGGGCAGGTCTGCCTTATCTTGCCACGCATCCCGATTATAATTGCCCCACAGAGAACGGATTTATCCCGGATGTAGGAGCTATCCATGCCTTCATCCATGCCTCTGCATTCCGTTATCCGGATCGGATCATCGGCAAACCATACGGCGATATGATGGAATATCTGACCAGGCGCACCGGCGTGAAAAAGGAGCAGACTGCGATGGTTGGCGACAGACTCTATACCGACATTGCGGCCGGCAGAAACAACGGATTATGGAGCATCCTCGTCTTAAGCGGGGAAACCGCACTTTCGGATGTGCCTGCAGCTGAGGTGAAACCGCATTTGATCTTTGATTCCGTACGGGATATGATACCGTTATTGTAAAAAAAGTTTCTGCAGTTTTAGGAAATCATCTTGAAACTTTCGGATATTGATGATACAATCAAACTACTGGACTGGAAACGTTACCGAAAACGTTGCCGATGTCATACATAGAAGAAAGGGGTATAATGATTAAAATGAGAAGAAGCGGTGTCCTATTGCCTGTTTCCAGCATTCCGTCCAAATACGGAATCGGAACTTTTTCCAGGCAGGCATATGAATTCATTGATTTATTGGAACAGGCAGGCCAGTCCTACTGGCAGATTCTGCCGCTTGGACCGACCGGTTACGGAGATTCACCCTACCAGTCTTTTTCTACTTTTGCGGGGAATCCATATTATATTGATCTGGAAACTTTGATCGAAGATGGTCTTTTGACGAAGAAAGATTGTGAAAAGTATGATTTCGGCGATAATGTAGAATCTATAGACTATGAGAAAGTCTATCTGTCCAGATTCAAAGTGCTTCGGAAAGCTTTTGAAAACAGCCGGATAGAAGAGGATAAGGAATTCCAGGATTTTATTCGTACAAACGCTTATTGGCTGGATGATTATGCCCTTTATATGGCTGTAAAGAACTCCTTTGACGGCGTAAGCTGGATCGAGTGGGATGAGGATATCAAGCTTCGCAAAAAGAAAGCGCTTGCGGCATATAAAGAGAAATATCGTACGGAGATAGCCTTTTATCAGTTCCAGCAATTTCTTTTTGCAAAACAATGGTTTGCACTAAAGGAGTACGCCAACAAAAAGAAAATACAGATCATCGGTGATATCCCGATCTATGTAGCCTTTGACAGTTCCGATACATGGGCAAATCCGGAACTGTTTCAACTGGATGATACCTGTACGCCTATTGCAGTTGCAGGCTGCCCGCCGGATGCGTTTTCGGCAACCGGACAGTTGTGGGGAAATCCGTTATATCGATGGGATTATCATAAAAAAACAAATTATGAGTGGTGGCTCAAGCGAATCGCTTACTGCTATCAATTATATGATGTAGTCAGGATAGACCATTTCAGGGGATTTGATGAATATTATTCCATTCCCTACGGCGATCCGACTGCGGAGTTCGGACATTGGGAGAAAGGTCCGGGATACGATATTTTCAAGACGATTAAGGAAAAACTTGGAAAAAAAGCAGTTATCGCAGAAGATCTGGGATTTTTGACCAAGTCAGTCATTCAACTGGTGAAAAAAACCGGTTATCCGGGAATGAAAATCCTGCAGTTTGCTTTTGACCCAAGAGAGGAAAGCGATTATCTCCCGCATAATTATACGGCAAACAGCATTGTTTACACCGGAACCCATGATAACGATACTATGCTTGGCTGGTATGAGTCCATAAGCAGGCGTGACAGAGCTTTTGCCAAAAAGTATCTGCATTTTAGATCCAATAAAGATGTGCAGTGGGAATTTATCCGGTCTGCTATGGCCAGCGTATCGGATACCTGTATCATTCCGATGCAAGACTATCTTGGATTGGGAGCGGAAGCCAGGATCAATATACCTTCCACCCTGGGTACCAACTGGAAATGGAGGATGCTGCCCGGCGCATTTGATGAAGCATTGGCAAAGCGTATCAGAGAAATGACAAAATTGTATGGACGGCTAGGAAGTGGACAATGACGGAAATTACCATAAAAGATATTGCAAAACAGTGCGGTGTAGGGGTCAGTACGGTTTCAAGGGCAATCAATAATCATCCGGATATCCATCCGGCGACCAGGCAGATGATCATGGATGAGATTGAGAGGACCGGATTTATTCCCAATAACAGCGCCAGAAATTTAAAGAGGACGGATGCAAAGTGCATTGCGGTCCTGGTAAAAGGAATTACGAATCCGTTTTTTACCAGAATGATTCAGATCATTGAGGAAGAAACGCAGAGAAATAAATATGCGCTGGTGCTTCGTCATGTGGAAGCTTATGAGGATGAAGTGGATGTGGCCCTGGAACTTGTGAAAGAAAAAAGACTTCGCGGTATTATTTTTCTGGGCGGCTCCTTTTATCATTCGGAAGAGAAACTTGCCAAACTGACGGTGCCTTCCGTTTTCAGCGCAATCAGTGATGAAGTCTTAAATATCGTCAATCACAAAAACTATTCCAGTGTTGCCGTAAATGACAGACTGGAAAGTCAAAAAATAACGAATTATCTTTTGGAACTGGGTCATCGTAATATTGCAATCATTACGGAAGGCTCTGAAGAAAGAAGTATCGGCCAGCTGCGGCTGGAAGGCTATGAGGCGGCGTTTCGGGAGCACGGTCTGACAATTGATCCAAACATGATATGGTATGTAGATGAAGAAATTGAACATTACTCCATGGAAAACGGTTATATGACCATGAAAAAAATACTGGAATCCGGTTTGGAGATCACAGCAGTCTATGCCATTTCGGATATGCTTGCAATCGGCGTCTGCCGGGCCATTTTGGAGGCCGGTAAAAAGATCCCCGAAGATATTTCGGTGGCGGGTTTTGACGGAATCTCCCTTGGAGAATATTACAATCCCAAGCTGACAACGATCAAACAGCCGAGAGAAGATATGGCGAAGAAAACCATATACCAGATGTTTGATGTAATCGACGGCAGAGAAGAACATAAGCAGATCATTTTGGAGGCAGAACTTTTAGAGAGGGAATCTACGGCCAGATTGGGCAAGGAGTAAATGCATGGAAATCGAAAGAAAATTTACAATTAAATCTTTGCCTGACCAATTGAGTCAATATCCCTTTCATATCATTGAACAGGCCTATCTGAACACTGACCCTGTTGTCAGGATTCGAAAACAGGACGATTCCTATTATCTTACCTACAAAGGGAAAGGACTATTGGAGCGGGAAGAGTATAATCTTCCGTTAAATGAGGCTTCTTATTATCATCTTCGGGAAAAAGCTGACGGAAATGTAATAGCAAAGAAACGGTATCTGATTCCGATTGAAAATCCGACATTTACGTCAGATTATGATGCCTCTGTTGACCAGACCAGTCTGACTATAGAACTGGATATTTTTGAAGCGCCTTTTGAAGATTTGATCATTGCGGAAGTAGAGTTTCCCAGCCGGGAAATGGCGGAGGCGTTTCTTCCGGTCGAATGGTTTTTGGAGGATGTGACCGACCGGCCGGAGTACCACAATTCTAATCTGAGCAGACGGGAATTTTAAATGAAAAAGCAAAAAGAAAGGAGCAATAAAAATGAGTAAAGTATGTGTTTTTTTTGCAGATGGATTTGAGGAGATCGAAGCATTGACCGTAGTAGACATTCTACGCAGGGCAGGGATCGATGTGGATATGGTATCCGTTACCGGAGAGCGTAAGGTAACAGGTTCACACAAGATTCCGGTAGAAATGGACAAACTGTTTGAAGAAGTCAATTTTGATGAAACAGATATGATCGTTTTGCCGGGAGGTATGCCTGGTACTAAGAATCTGGAAGCCTGTGAACCGCTGATGGCACAGGTAGATGCTTTTTATAAAGAAGAAAAATATCTTGCTGCAATCTGTGCCGCACCCAGCATCTTCGGACACAGGGGAATGTTGAAAGGAAAAAAAGCATGTTCCAATCCCGGTTTTGAAAGTCATCTGGAAGGAGCGGAGGTGTTACAGGAACCTGCGGTCATCTCAGGTCATATGATCACCAGCCGGGGCATGGGGACGGCAATTCCTTTCGGACTTACGATCTTAGAGCTGCTGCAGGGACAGGATGCTGCTATAGAAATGAAGAAGAAATTAGTATATCCTTATTAGAATTACTAAAACTTACCAAAATATTTTTTTTCATTCCGTTCATACTAACATCAAGATAAGTGATACGAACACGCTTGTACAGATAACGTAATCCGGTTTCGGATTAACATCTATATTCTGGGATAAGCGGTTTCAAATCGCTTATCTCAAATATAGATAAAAGATGAAATGTATTTTCGGAGGTG
>JAFLTF010000061.1 GCA_022510585.1 Lachnospiraceae bacterium | reverse complement strand
AGAAGTAAAGCAGTCGGAAGAATGGGAGGATGTGGAAATGAATATTTATGGGACTGGAAAGGAAATGGGCGCTGCCGAAACTCTGATCAAAAACATAGAATCTGCCATGAAGAACCTCAACCTTGATTTACAGAAAGCCTGTGAGGGCTTAGGAACCACTGTAGAAGAATACCAGGCAGCCAAGAAGAAAGTTGCGAAATGATACAACAAAATGGGGTGCGTCGTGAAATTGCACAACACAATCAGAAGCAGATGAAGTAAAGACTTCATTTGAAATATTGGAAAAGTAAGTCATAAGTGACAACAATAAAGAATTAAGATGAATGCAGTCGAACTTTGACAACTGAATAAAACCTTACGGGCCATGAGAAACTGTAACCGCACAGCAGATTATTGAATAACAGGATTAGATGCGGCATGAATCGTGACCTATGAGGAAAGGAAGGTAAGCTTATGTCAAATTCAAGAAAAGACTGCAAGGGCAGAGTTTTAAAGAAAGGCGAATGTCAAAGGAAAAGTGATGGGAGATATATCTACCAGTATATGGATCCGAATGGAAAAAGAAAGGTAATTTATGCGCATGATCTACCGGAGCTCAGGGAGAAAGAAGAGCGGTTGATAAAAGATCAGCTGGATGGCCTTCAGTGCTACTGCCAGGGAAAAACTACATTAAATTATGTGTTTGACCGGTATATTTCAACGAAATATGATCTGAAACCACATACCAAAGCACATTATATCTATATGTATGACCATTGTGTAAGGAATACTCTTGGCAGAAGGTTCATTACGGATATTAAATATTCAGATGTAAAGTTTTTTTATTATTCTCTGCTCAACGATTATGGATTAAAAATTAATTCCATAGATACCGTACATACGGTTCTGCATCCGACTTTTGAAATGGCTGTCAGAGACGGTGTTATCAGGAACAATCCTTCTGACAGGGTGATGGCTGAAATTAAGAAGAGCAGCGGGAAGAATAAAGGTATCCGTCATGCGCTGACACTTGAGCAGCAGAGGGCATTTCTTGGGTTTGTTGCAAACAGCCCTGTTTATCAGCACTGGCTGCCCATGTTTACCGTTTTGTTTGGTACGGGCTGCCGCATAGGAGAATTGATCGGACTTCGCTGGCAGGATTTGGATTATGCCAATCGATCCATCAGCATCAATCACACCGTTGTTTATGCGTCCATCAATAACGAGAAGAGAAGTTTTCATGTTTCGACTCCGAAGACGGAAGCCGGCGTACGTTCCATCCCGATGATGGATGCTGTAAAAAAAGCATTTCAGGATGAATATGCAATACAGGAAAAAATCGGTTTCAATACGCAGATCGTAGATGGCATGGGAGGTTTCATCTTCCGTAACAAAGATGGGCAGCTATTTTGCCCCTCTGTTGTCAACAGGGCGATCCGAAGAATTTATGAGACATATAACGCAGAGGAAATACTGAAGGCAAAGCGGGCAGGCAGGCGGCCGATACTGCTTCCTCATTTTTCGTGCCATCACATCCGTCATACGTTTTGTACGCGCTTCTGTGAGAACGAGACCAATCTCAAAGTCATCCAGAGTATTATGGGACACGCCAATATTGAAACGACAATGGATGTCTATGCAGAGGCAACGGAATGTAAGAAGCAGGAAGCAATTCGTGCGCTGGAAAACAATAGTGATATTTTCTAGAAATGTAGTCTGACATCAAAAGAGCCGGAATACATCAAATTGACATCAAAAACATCAGTGCTTGATAAATGGCATCAAATTCAAGTATCAATCTCAGCTGTTGCAGGAAATAACGTGTTTCTCATCCGCAGTTTCCATTTTCTATGAATCATTTCATCACTCCACATTATACTTCTTTGATCATAAAATTGCTATAGAAATCCCAAACAATTTTTTATAAAGATTGCGCAAAATTTGACAAATGATGAACTTTACTTTATGGTATAAAATTGAGAGAGAGGATGAGGTATCATGATAGTACAGAAATATAAAGATATGTTAAATGTAAAATCCGTTATCAGACAGTTGTCAGAGTTTGCTACGGCGAGAGGAGAGCAGATTGGCTATGAAAATGTATTTGATTTCAGTCTGGGCAATCCCTCGGTTCCCGTACCGCGGAAATTCACGGATGCAATGGTCGATCTGCTGCAAAACCATGATCCCATGGAACTGCATGGTTACAGCCAGAGTCTGGGCATTCCTGCTGTCAGGAAAAAGGTTGCGGGGTCTTTGAATAAACGTTTTGGCATGAATTATACGGAAAATCATATATTTATGACAACGGGAGCGGCCGGCGCCATTGCCCATGCTGTCAGATGTGTTACGCAGCCTGGAGATGAAGTGATTACCTTCGCACCCTATTTTCCGGAATACCAGCCTTACATCAATTTAACCGGAGCGGTCCTGAAGGTGGTTCCTGCCAATGTGGAAGATTTTCAGATCAATGTGGATGCTTTTGAAAAGATGCTGACAGACAAGGTCATGGCGGTTCTGATCAATACGCCCAACAATCCTTCCGGTATAGTTTACACAACCGAAACCATACAAAAGCTTGCCGATATCATGACAGCGAAATCCAAAGAATACGGGCATGATATCTTCCTGATCTCGGATGAGCCTTACAGGGAGATCATTTTTGAAGGCACGGATGCACCTTATGTATCCCGTTTCTACTCCAATACATTGTCCTGTTATTCTTTCTCTAAATCCTTGTCGCTTCCGGGTGAGAGAATCGGTTATGTTGCAGTGAATCCGGAGTGTACCGATGCGGAGTACATTACAAACATGTGCGGACAGATCTCAAGGGGTACGGGACATAACTGCCCGCCCTCCATTATTCAGCTTGCGGTGGCGGAAGTTTTGGATCTGACTGCAGATTTATCCGTATATGAAACGAATATGAACATATTATATAAAGAGCTTACTTCTCTCGGTGTGGAGTGCGTGAAGCCCGGAGGCACTTTCTATATGTTTCCGAAGGCGCTGGAAGAGGATGCGATCGCTTTCTGTGAGAAGGCGAAAAAGTACGATTTGATCCTGGTACCCAGTGACAGTTTCGGTGTGCCGGGATACTTCCGGATAGCTTATTGTATTGATACGGAGAAAGTAGAGCGGTCCTTGGAAGCTTTTCGAAAATTTGTGAAGACAGAATATCGATAAGAAAAATGGAGGCGGCCATGTTGGAAATTTTGAAGGCGGTGTTGTTCGGTATTGTAGAAGGGATCACGGAGTGGCTTCCCATCAGCAGCACAGGGCATATGATCTTACTGAATGAGTTTGTGACGCTTGATGTGTCGGAAGAGTTCTGGGAAATGTTTCTGGTGGTGATTCAGCTGGGAGCGATCCTGGCGGTGGTACTGCTTTTCTGGGATAAGATTTTTCCTTTTGATCTGAAAGGAAGAACGGCCGGAAGAGAATCTTCTTTTATCAAAAAAGATATCTTTGTACTCTGGTTCAAAATCCTTGCAGCCTGTGTTCCGGCAGCGGTGATCGGACTGCTGTTTGATGATGTATTTGATGCGCTGTTTTACAATCCCTGGTGCGTCGCGGTAGCGCTGATCGTTTTCGGCGTGGCTTTTATTCTCATTGAAGACCGTAATAAAAAAGTGGCTCCGAAAGTAACGGATTTAGGACAGATCACATATAAAACGGCATTGCTGATCGGCGTATTTCAATTGATCGCAGCGATCTTTCCCGGAACTTCCCGTTCCGGTGCAACGATTGTAGGTGCGCTTTTACTTGGCGTATCCAGAACGGTGGCAGCAGAGTTTACGTTTTTTTTGGCGATTCCGGTCATGCTGGGCGCCAGCCTGTTAAAGCTTGTGAAATTCGGTTTTACCTTTTCAAGAGCGGAACTTACGATCTTGTTTGTAGGTATGGTAGTTGCCTTTTTGGTATCTGTGATCGTGATTCGTTTTTTGATGAGTTATATCAAAAAACATGATTTCAAAGTGTTTGGATGGTATCGGATCATTCTTGGCACAATCGTTCTGATATACTTTCTATTTTAGATAAAATGCCTAATAATAAGCTGAAATATCGGCGTATTTTAACAGATTGTCAGTTGACAAGCCAAATTTGTTGGAGTAAAATCGTTCTGTAATCAATAACATGTGGGTAAGAATGGCTAGATGATTATTACTTATAAAAGTTTACAAGATTAGTACATGGGAGGAGAATTATTCATGGCAGAGACAAAGAAAACAGCAGTTGCAAAACCGACAGCTAAAGCAGTAGCCGCTGCTAAAGCAGCTGAGCCGAAGAAGGAAGAAGTGAAGACCGAAGCGGCAGCTGCAGTGAAAGAAGCGCCTAAGGCTGAGACTAAGAAAACAACAACCAAGAAAGCAGCAGAGACCAAGAAACCTGCAGCTAAAAAGACAGCAGCTAAGAAACCGGCAGCTAAGAAGGCAACAACAACCAAGAAAGCTGCAGCTAAGAAAACAGACAGCGCAGTAGTTGTTCATTTACAGTTTGCCGGAAAGTCTTATACAACAGAAGATCTGGTACAGAGCGCAAAGGACGTATGGCAGTACGATCTGGGCCGTAAACCGGAAGATTTCAAGAAGGTTTCACTTTATGTAAAACCTGAAGAGAATCAGGCATACTATGTAATCAATGATGATGTAGAAGGAAGTTTCCTTATTTAGTGAAACAGACATATCATTTACATAGATAAGACTGTAATATGCATGAAAAGCAATTGGTTTAAGCATCGAGCTTAAGCTGATTGCTTTTTTATTTTTTCTATGTAAGGTAACTATATATGCCATTTTACATTTTTTTACTACAATATCTTGTATGATTGAATAAAAGCTGTTATAATAAAACTAATTGTATTATTGTAGGCAAAGTTACCGATGATGATTGGCATAAGAGAAAAGATGGAGGAACGTATGAAAAGAAAAAGAGTATTGGCATTATTTCTTGTATTGAGTATAGTATTCAGCTCCAATGGCATTACGGCTCTGGCTGCCGGTACGGATTTCAATGAAGCTGATGTAACGGTTGAAGAACCGGCTGTTGAATCAGGAATAGAAGCAGAGGAAGAAGAACCCGATGCATACGATGAAGATGCCGGGACAAGCGCTGATATCTCAGAGGAAACGGGAGAGGAAGAAACCGGAACCGAAGCTCCCGATGCAGACGACGATACACAGACCGATGTGTCACAAGAGGCGGATGTTTTGGAGCCCCGCATGCTTTCTTTTACGGATGAGGCAGGCATGACGGTTACTTATGATGCGAATGTGGAATATGAGTATACTATAGAAGAAGGCGTTCTTACAGGGATCAAGATCAAGACCGACACGGAAGAGCCGGGCGATCCGGTATCCGGTGTAGTTGTGATAGAGGAAGGAAAAGGTATTACGGCAATCGGCGAGACAGCCTTTTCCGGCAATACCGGTATTACTTATGTGAAACTACCTACAGGCGTAACAACCATTGATCAAAATGCTTTTAAAGGCTGTACCGCACTGGAGGGTATCACTATTCCTGCAGGAGTAACAACGATAGGGGAGAGTGCTTTCGAGAACTGTGGCAAGCTGATACAGCTGGCGGTTCCCAAAACGCTGGAAACCATCGGGGACAGAGCATTCTATAACGATATCAGTTTATTTATGGTGTATATGAAAGATGCAACTTACGGTCAGTTAAAAACCATTGGTGCATCCGCGTTCTATAATTGTAAAGCCTTAGAAGAGTTCTGCTCCGATACGGAATTTGTCTTCCCGGAAACGACTGCGGAAATCGGAGAATCGGCTTTTGAAGGATGTAGTTCCATTAAAAAAGTTGCATTGCCGGACAGTGTTACGAAGATCGGCAACAGGGTCTTTTATGGATGTACTTCTTTATCGGATGTGAGTTTGTCAAAGAATCTGGAGATAATTTCCGCATACGCTTTTTATGGATGCAGCAAGCTGGTATCGGTGATTTTTGTAACAGGAAATAAAGTCATTAGTGAACATGCTTTTGAGAATTGCTATAACCTTGGTGCAGCAGCACTTCCTTCGACAATGGCGGAAGTTCAGTCTTATGCTTTTGACGGCTGTGATGGATTGAGAAAGGTAGAGGTTCCGAATATAAATATGTTGTTTGGAGAAGATAATGCATTTCCAAACAGAAGCAATCTGTATATGATTGGTTTTTCGCCTTCTACAGCAGAGACCTATACAATCATGACTGCGTCCAATATTACATTTTTGTCGTATGACGGAACGGATAAAAACTATTTTCTCTGTACGGTACAGATTGTAAAGAATGTAGGAAACAGTACGATTGAAGTATGGTTAAAAGATGACAAAGAAAAGAAAGCAAATGCACAAAACGGCGGAAAGGGCGTAGAAGCAGGAACAGAGCTGGTAGTTGCCGTCGCCTATGGGAACTCAACCGTAAGGCTGGTAGAAGGTTCGTTAAGGTGCAATGGAACTGTGATCAGTAAAAATGCAGACGGGGATTATGTGCTTGCAATGCCAAAGGGCGGCGCTCTGATTACAGCGGAGTTTGAAAGTAAGAATGAAGATACGACAATCAACGGACGCGCCGATGATGTGATAGTGAAGTTGTCAAACGGGGAAGAACGTTCCGATAACAAAGATGGCGTGAAGCTGAAAGTCGGACAGTCTACCAGATTGTTCCTGATTGATACATCCGATGGAAATAGCGTTATTCCTTCCTCTAAAATTACTTTTAAGTCTGATGATGCCGCAACCGCTTCTGTCTCTGCAAGCGGTATGATCAAGGCGTTAAAAGGCGGAGAGGTTAAAATCACAGCAACTGTAAAAGGGAATGACGGTAAGGATATTGTAAAGAATGTCTATATTATAATTACTCAGGCCGATGTAACCTCTTTGAAACTCAAGCTTTCCTGCGATAATAGCTTTGCAGTGATAGACACTACAAAAGAGATACAGGTGCTTTCTATCGACCAGGCTGCGTTGAAGGGCAAGGCGCTGACTTTTAATGCAACGGCTACGGCCTATACCGAAGACCAAGATAATGTGGCGGTTGCGTTAAAATGGTCCAGCAGCGATATAACAGTAGCAAAACCGGCAAAGGCTTCTACTGCAGATACCGAATCAAGCAATACATTTACAATTCCGGGCAGTGCCGGAGGTGAGGCGACGGTTACTGTAACGGCTACCAATGCTGATAAGTCTGTGGTAGTAGGTAAATTCATTGTAAGTGTTCAGGATTATACGCCGATCCTTACATCCTCTTCACTGACCTTTAATCCCAATCAGGTGCATGGAACGGTATTGGAACTGATTGGTGCTTATGGGAGAGGTATAACCAAAACAGTTGCAAACACGGCAAAGTTTGTAGATAGCAAGGGCAAAGAAATAGAAGAACTTGATTTGGTTTATGATGAAACAAGTACGGAATCTGTTGCCAGATTTTATATAGAAAAAGGCTATGGGTTGAAGGATGGAACAAAAACCGTATACTTAAGTGTATTAAATAATGGCTATGCTATTGAAGGTTTATTGAAGAAACCTATAAAGATCACCGTCAAAAGCTCTTATCCGAATCCGAAAGTAGCGTTTGACAAAAAGCAGGAAAAAATCAATTTATTCTATAAAAACAGCAGTGTAGAGATCAAGCCTGTGATAACGAATCTTGGCAATGCGGAAATTTCCAAATACAGTCTGGTGCCGTTATCCGACAACAGCGATGACGACAAATTGTTTATACAGAATTTTAAAGTCGATGAACAGACAGGCATCATTACACAGCAAAGTGAGGGAATAAAATATACCAGTAAGAATAAACCGGCTGTTACAGGATATCTGAGATTGACCTTTAAGGATTATAAGAATGGCAATGAGGATTATACGAAAGATTATAAGATAACGATTCCGACGCAGACTGTGAAACCTTCCTATCAGTTGGAAAAAACATCGGGAACCTATAAAACCGGAACACCCAGCACTGTTACTTTGAAGCTGATCGATAAAAAGACGAAAGAACAGATTGTGCTTGATAACAGCTATACCATTACGAATCTTAACGGCAGTGTGATTTCCGGAAAAGAATTTACAGTGACTGAGAATGGAGAAATTCAATTTCCTATCATTGAAAATCAGGCGGCGGGCAAGGCCAAATTTGCGATTCATAAAGCGGACTGGGCGAAAAACTCGGAATTTGTTTATACCTATACAATAAAAACAACGAATAAAGCACCTAAGATTTCGCTTAAAAAATCTACGGTGACACTGAACAAGAATTATCCGGATCAGCCAGCTGAGTTTGTACTTACCTCTAATCAGGCTGATACGAAGCTTGCATCGATGCAGACATTTGAAGTACCTGAAAATATTTCAGATGCAAAGCGGGCAGAGTATGCTAAGCTGCTTATTTCTTACAATGATGGCGGTGAGGTAAAGATTTTGCAATCCGGCAGTTCGGATATTGCGAAAGGAACTTACAAATTTACCTGTGGTGTACGGGGAAATGATGAAACCTTCAACAGGGTCACTTTATCCGTTAAGGTGGTTGACAGTAAGCCTACTGTTTCAACGAAAGGCTCCTTATCTTTGAATAGAAATGCAATGGCTTCGGAAGTTGCTGCATTAGCGCTTACCTACAAAAATCTGCCGGGAGAATATGAACTGAATGAGCAGGCAACGAAAGAGAGCATTAAGTGTACCACCAAAGATGCCGCAGGTTCTGAAAAAGACTTTACATGGGGATTTGAAGATCATAAACTGGTAGTCAGTCTACGTCCTCAACAGACCAAAGTACCAAGTAAAACTTATTCGTTTACCATGACGCCGGTATTTACCGGTGACGAAGGAAGGGTTTCCGCTCAGGCTAAGCAGGTCAAGTTCAAGGTGAAGGTTTACGAAAAGGCAATTTCCGTAAAACTGTCCACAAAAGGGAAACTGAATCTGCTTGACCGCGTTCCGGAAGGCAGCGATATGGAAGCATACACACAGAAAAACAGCATTATCTGTACGCCTGCCATAGCAAACCTGAAAGATACGATTCAGGATGCACAGATATATGATGTGGTATATGATGCGATAGACTATACTTCTGAACAAAGTAAATATTTTGATATACGTATCAACGAAGTAGATGGAAAGCTGTATGTAGTGCCCAAAGTAGGTGCAGAGATTGAAAGCGGTAAAAACTATAAATTAAAGGTATGGGTAAAGCTGAAAAACTATACTTTTAATGACCCCAATATGGGTGGCGGCACATGGTGTACCAAAGATCTCACCGTTAAAACCGCCCAGACCCTGCCGAAACTGACCACAGACAAGACTGCCATAAGTCTCTATGCGTCCAACAAAGATTATGAGGCAACATTTAAGGTATCGCCCAAAGCAGGCAGCGTCGGAAAGATCAAGGAGATCGTGTTTGACGAAAAAGATGAAAAATCCTTGGATTCCTTCGATCTAATCTGCGATAAGAAAGAAGATGGCTCACTGGACGTTACGATGAAATTGAAAGCAGCAGCCTATCCTTGCAATACCGCCAATAAAATCAAGATGTATGTCATCTTTGAAGGGCAAGGCACAAATACCAAAGGCACGGCAATCACGATGAATGTCACTATAATCAGTAAGAATTAATTCCATATTTGTGAAATGTGCTTCTCATTTCAATAGCCAGAACTCAGGTAATATAAACAAAATAAGGGGTGACTAGCCACCGCTTCGGAACCCCGTTTTTGTTTATGTTACCTGAGTTCGTCCTTAAGGCAAATACTTTTCCCAATTCTCTATTTTATATTTTTTTCATAATTTTTTTCCTCAGATATGTTGACAATTAAATAGTGAAGTGATAACTTATCTCTAGAAGGTGTTAGCACTCTATCCGGTCGAGTGCTAACAAAACAGAGGAGCAAATGGTATGCAGTTAGATGAAAGAAAATATAAAATATTGCAAGCCATTATCCGGAACTACTTAGAAACAGGAGAACCGGTAGGAAGCAGAACGATTTCCAAATATACCGACTTGAATCTGAGTTCCGCGACTATCCGTAACGAAATGGCGGATCTGGAAGAGCTGGGATATATTTTACAGCCCCATACTTCTGCCGGGCGTATACCTTCGGATAAAGGCTACAGGCTGTACGTAGATAAGATGATGGAAGAAAAAGAGCGGGAAGTTGAGGAGATGAAAGAGATTCTTCTTGAGAAAGAAGATAAAATGGATCATCTTCTGAAGCAGGCAGCAAAACTTCTTGCCAATAATACGGAGTATGCCGCAATGGTTTCGGCTCCGCAGTACCATCGAAACAAGCTGAAATTCATTCAGCTTTCCCGTGTGGATAAGAATCAGATCCTTGCCGTTATCGTAGTGGAAGGGAATGTGATCAAGAATTCCATGATTCCGGTTTCGGAAGAACTAAATGACGAGACTTTGTTAAAGTTGAATATTCTTTTGAATACACACTTAAACGGCCTGTCTTTGGAAGAGATCAATCTTGGCATGATAGCGGCGATGAAACAACAGGCCGGTATCCACAGTGAGATCGTAGCAGATGTGATCGATGCGGTTGCCGAGGCGATCAAAGCGGATGAGGATCTGGAGATTTATACCAGCGGAACCAAGAACTTCTTTAAATATCCGGAACTTTCCGACAACCAGAGAGCCAGCGAATTGATCACGACTTTCGAAGAGAAACAGATTTTAAACGAGCTTGTGCAGGAGAATCTGTCGGATGAGAATACCGGCATTCAGGTCTATATCGGAAACGAGACACCGATTCAGGGCATGAAAGACTGCAGCGTTGTGACCGCAACCTATGAGTTGGATGAGGGCATGAAGGGAACCATAGGCATTATCGGACCGAAGCGCATGGATTATGAGAAGGTAGTCAACAATTTGAAAATGTTGAAAAACCAGTTGGATGATTTATATAGAAAGGGATGAGAACAGTGGCAGAGAAGGAAACGATGAATCAGAATATGGATGAGCAGGAAGAAAATACGGAAAATATTTCAGATGGTGAGACTTCCGATGAGAAAACAGAGGGGGCAGATGATGTTTCGGCAGAATCGGAAGAGTCCGTAGAAGATTCAGCTCAGGAAGAAGACACGAAAGAAGCCAAAGAAACTTCCAAAGAATCCAAGAAAGAAAAGAAGAAAAAAGAGAAAACCGATAAGAAGCAAGAGGTTTTGAAAGAAAAGATCGACGAGTTGGAAGACAGGGTGAAACGCCAGATGGCCGAGTTCGATAATTTCCGCAAGCGTACCGAAAAAGAAAAGTCGGCAATGTTTGAGACCGGGGCAAAGAGTGTGATCGAAAAGATACTGCCGGTTGTCGATAATTTTGAAAGAGGTCTGGCAAGCGTACCGGAAGAGGAAAAAGGCAGTGCGTTTGCACAGGGCATGGAAATGATCTATAAACAGCTAATGACGGAGCTTGAAGCAATCAATGTAAAACCGATCGAAGCTGTAGGCCAGGAATTCAACCCGGATTTTCACAACGCAGTCATGCAGGTGGAAAGCGAGGAGTACGAATCCGGGATCGTCGCACAGGAACTTCAAAAAGGTTATACTTACCGCGACAGTGTCGTAAGGCATAGCATGGTGGCAGTAGTAGAATAGATATCATAATAGGAGGAGTAAAAAAATGAGTAAAATTATAGGTATTGATTTAGGAACAACAAACAGCTGTGTAGCAGTTATGGAAGGCGGTAAACCGGCGGTCATCGCCAATACGGAAGGCGCCAGAACAACACCGTCCGTTGTGGCATTTACGAAGACGGGAGAGAGACTTGTGGGTGAACCTGCAAAGCGTCAGGCAGTAACCAATGCTGACAAGACAATCGCTTCTATCAAAAGAGATATGGGTACGGACAGAGGACGTACCATTGATGACAAGAAGTATTCCCCTCAGCAGATTTCCGCTATGATCCTTCAGAAATTGAAAGCGGATGCGGAGAACTATCTGGGTGAAAAAGTAACAGAGGCAGTTATCACGGTACCTGCTTATTTCAACGATGCACAGAGACAGGCGACCAAGGATGCAGGTAAGATCGCAGGTCTGGATGTAAAGCGTATCATCAACGAGCCTACGGCAGCAGCTCTTGCTTATGGTCTTGATAATGAAAAAGAACAGAAGATCATGGTATACGATCTGGGCGGCGGTACCTTCGACGTTTCTCTGATCGAAATCGGTGACGGCGTTATTGAAGTTCTTGCCACCAATGGTGATACCCATCTGGGCGGTGATGACTTTGACCAGAAGATCATTGACTGGATGTTGGCAGAATTTAAGGCACAGGAAGGCGTTGATCTGTCCAACGATAAGATGGCGCTTCAGAGATTAAAAGAAGCGGCTGAGAAAGCAAAGAAAGAACTGTCTTCCGCAACCACGACCAATATCAATCTGCCTTTTATCACGGCGACAGCCGAAGGTCCGAAGCATTTTGATATGAACCTGACAAGAGCAAAATTTGATGAATTGACACATGATCTGGTAGAGCGGACTGCAGTACCGGTACAGAATGCCATGAAGGATGCAGGTCTGACCAATGCGGACTTAGGCAAAGTATTGTTGGTTGGCGGTTCCACACGTATCCCTGCAGTACAGGAAAAAGTAAAACAGTTGACGGGGCATGAGCCGAATAAGAGCCTGAACCCGGATGAATGCGTTGCACTCGGTGCTTCCATTCAGGGTGGTAAGCTGGCAGGCGATGCCGGTGCAGGGGAAATCCTGTTGCTGGATGTAACTCCGCTTTCCCTTTCCATCGAAACAATGGGCGGTGTTGCTACCAGATTGATTGAAAGAAATACAACGATTCCCACCAAGAAGAGCCAGATCTTCTCTACGGCAGCAGATAATCAGACAGCGGTCGATATCAATGTCGTACAGGGTGAGAGACAGTTTGCAAAAGACAATAAGTCCCTTGGACAGTTCAGATTGGATGGCATTCCGCCTGCAATGCGTGGTGTTCCGCAGATCGAGGTTACCTTCGATATTGATGCCAATGGTATCGTAAACGTATCCGCAAAAGATTTGGGAACCGGAAAAGAACAGCATATTACCATTACAGCAGGCTCCAATATGTCCGATGACGAAATCGAGAAAGCAGTTAAGGAAGCTGCTGAGTACGAGGCACAGGATAAGAAGAGAAAAGAAGCGATCGATACCAGAAACGATGCCGACGCCTTTGTATTCCAGACAGAGAAAGCATTAAGTGAGGTAGGCGATAAGATAGACGCTTCCGAGAAAGCCGGTTTGGAAGCTGACTTACAGGCTGTCAAAGATATCCTGGAGAAGACCAAAGATCAGGAAATGACAGATGACCAGATCGATGAGTTGAAAGCAGCAAAAGAAAAACTGACAAATTCTGCACAGTCCCTGTTCACCAAGATGTATGAGAATATGCAGCAGGCACAGGGCGGTCCGGATATGGGTGCAGCCGGCGCACAAAACGATGCAGATATGGGCGGCACAGCAGATGCTGCGGATGATGTAGTGGATGGTGACTATAGAGAGGTATAAGCCGGGCTTAAGTAGGCTTGGAGGATTGTAGAAATGGCGGAACAAAAAAGAGATTATTATGAAGTTCTCGGTGTAGATAAAAATGCCGATGACGCAGCACTCAAAAAAGCATATAGAGTTCTGGCTAAAAAATATCATCCCGATATGAATCCCGGAGATACGGCGGCTGAGAAGAAATTCAAAGAGGCATCGGAAGCCTATGCAGTCCTTAGTGATCCCGAAAAGCGGCGGCAGTATGACCAGTATGGTCATGCAGCCTTTGAACCGGGCGCAGGCGGCGGTTTCGGCGGCTTCGATTTTGGCAGCATGGATTTTGGCGATATCTTTGGCGATATTTTTGGAGACTTCTTTGGCGGCAGCCGTCGGGGCAGGAACAACGGCCCCATGAAGGGTGCCAATATCCGCACCAGCGTGAGGATTACTTTTGAAGAGGCAATCTTCGGCGTCGAGAAAGAGATAGAACTTACGCTGAAAGACGAATGTACGACCTGCCACGGCAGCGGTGCAAAGCCCGG
This sequence comes from Lachnospiraceae bacterium, assembly GCA_022510585.1. Lineage (GTDB taxonomy): Bacteria > Bacillota > Clostridia > Lachnospirales > Lachnospiraceae > UBA3282. The sequence continues at coordinate 1,249 of JAFLTF010000061.1, read as the reverse complement.
CACAAGTCCGGAAACCTGTCCTAAGTGTGGCGGAAAGGGGCAGGTAGTCTTTACGCAGCAATCCTTTTTTGGGACTGTCAGAAATGTGCAGACCTGTCCGGACTGCCATGGTACAGGCAAGGTGATCAAAGAGAAATGTGCCGACTGTCATGGAACGGGATATATTGCCAACAAGAAAAAAATTCAGGTATCCATTCCGGCAGGCATTGACAATGGCCAGAGCGTGAGGATCAGAGATAAAGGAGAACCGGGAAGCAATGGCGGACCCAGAGGCGATCTGCTGGTAGAAGTGATCGTAGGACGCCATCCTATTTTCCAGAGACAGGATACCAACATCTATTCTACGGTTCCGATGTCCTTTGCGGTAGCCACCCTCGGCGGTGAGATCATGATCGATACCGTGGACGGTAAGGTCATTTATGATGTGAAACCGGGGACCCAGACAGACACCAAGGTCCGCCTGAAGGGAAAAGGCGTTCCTTCACTGCGCAGCAAAGACGTACGAGGCGACCATTATGTAACACTGGTGGTTCAGGTGCCTGATAAGCTCTCCCGCGAAGCCAAAGATCTCTTGAAGCAGTTTGACGAGCAATGCGGGAATACCTTAAACGCCACCAAACAGGCATCAGGCGGAGGAGAAGAAGCAAAAGGCAAGAAAAGGTTCAGGAAATAAATGACATATGTTATAATTCGAGTATAATAGTACCCCCGGCAAAATGGTGTTCTGTCGGGGGTTATTTTGTTTCATCACAATAAATCAAATTCCCGTAAAAGCTCCTCTTGATAAGCAGGATCTTTGGCGGCACGAGAAATATCCTCAATACGGTTTTGCTCTGATAATAGACAGAATAAAGCATTGATTCGTTCTCTTTCTTCCAGTCTGCCTTCTTCCCTGCCTTCTTCCCGCAAACTCCGCTCATATTTCTTCACATCAAACTTTTCCAATAACATTCCCAACACCTCCGCTCGGTATTTCCTTAGAAAATCCGCTAAAATATCGTGGTCAATACAATAGTCTATGGCAGTATTTAAGGCAGTTTGCCTGTCGTACCCTTCTGAAATGTATAGTCTGCAGATATGTACAAACTTAGCATATTCTTCCAGAACCCTGCATTTTCTCCATTGTAGAAGACTACACACTGTGGCGTGGGCAGAAGGATCTGCCTAGAGCCATATAAACTCATTTCAGCCTGTTCGATTAATTTCTGGTATTCTTCAGCCAGATAAATCAGGAATCGTACCGGCATAT
>JAFLTF010000060.1 GCA_022510585.1 Lachnospiraceae bacterium | reverse complement strand
GCGGCTGCGGAGCGTATTTCTCATCTTTTGTCTCATTATAAAGTACTTCCATGATTGCAAGGCAGATATCCAGACCGATCAGATCGCCCAGATGAAGCGGTCCCATCGGATGAGATGCGCCAAGCTGCATAGCAACATCGATATCTTCAGCAGAAGCCGTGCCTGCATCCAAAACACCGATCGCCTCGTTGATCATCGGAATCAGAATCCTGTTTACAACAAATCCGGGAGCCTCTTTCACCTGTACAGGTGTTTTGCCGATCTCTGTTGCGATAGCCGTGATCTTGTCTACCATATCCTGAGGTGTGTTCTCGCCTCTGATAACCTCTACCAGTTTCATTCTGTCAGCCGGATTGAAGAAATGCATACCGATCATCGGTCTGTCTAATCCTTCACCGATCTTAGTAATGGAAAGAGAAGAAGTATTGGAAGCAAACATACAATCTTTCTTAACGATACCCATCAGTTCTTTGAAGATGGACTGCTTGATCTCCATTTTCTCAAGAGCAACCTCAATGATCAGGTCGCAGTCCGTACAAATATTATTCAAGCCGGTTGTGATCTTGCTCATGATCTCATCCGCTTTTTCCTTGGTGATTTTCTCTTTACCTACAAGAAAATCCATATTTTTCTGAATCTTCGCTTTGCCGCCTTCTGCGTACTCTTCTTTGATGTCGCAAAGACAAACTTCGTATCCGTCTGTCATAGCAAACGCCTGTGCAATACCGGAACCCATGGTTCCTGCACCGATAACACCTACTTTCATGGTAAACCCTCCTATTAATTAATGATTTTTTTAACACTTCTGTTTCACATATTAAACCCGTCAAAACTCTAGCAGTTCTTAAAGGCTTCTTTTACTTTGTCTTTATTCTTGTCCAGGAAGAACGCCATACCGTATTTCTGATCTTCTGTCTCGAAGCAGTCGCCAAATAACTTCTCTTCAATCACCAGTGCTGCATCCATATCTACTTCCAGACCGTCGTTGATAGCTTTCTTGCAGTTACGAACGGCGATCGGTGCATTCTTTGCAATACCTGCTGCCATCTTCTCGGCTGCTGCCATCAATTCCTCCTGCGGATATACGGCATTTACAAGACCGATTCTTAATGCCTCGTCAGCCTTGATGTTTCTTGCGGTATAGATCATCTGTTTTGCCATGCCGGGACCAACCAGTCTTGCCAGTCTCTGGGTTCCGCCAAAACCGGGCGTAATACCAAGCCCAACTTCGGGCTGTCCGAATACTGCATTATCAGAGCAGATTCTAATATCACAACTCATGGAGATCTCACAGCCGCCGCCAAGTGCAAAACCGTTTACCGCTGCAATCACGGGAATCGGGAAAGTCTCCAGTTTCCGGAAAACATCATTTCCCTTTTTACCGAATGCTTCACCTTCCGCCTTGGTCAGTGTGCTCATCTCTCCGATATCCGCACCTGCCACAAAAGACTTCTGTCCTGCTCCTGTTAAAATAAGGCATCTTACATTATTAAGATCCACAGCGTCCAGAGTCTTGTCCAGTTCTTCCAGAACGGTAGAATTTAAAGCATTCAACGCTTTTTCACGATTGATCGTGATAACACCTACCTGTCCCTTTACTTCATATAAAATAAATTCCATTTTCTTGTTCTCCTTAATTTAATCTCTTTCAACAATGGTTGCGCAGCCCATACCGCCGCCGATACACAGGGTCGCAAGACCTTTCTTCGCATCGCGTTTCTGCATCTCATGCAGCAGGGTTACGAGGATACGGCATCCGGAAGCTCCTACGGGATGTCCGAGTGCAATAGCGCCGCCGTTTACATTGAGTACGTCATTGCTGAACTTAAGGTCTTTCTGCACTGCCAGTGACTGTGCTGCAAAGGCTTCGTTTGCTTCGATCAGGTCAAAATCGTCGATCTTCATGCCGGCTTTTGCCATAGCTTTCTGAGTTGCCGGAACAGGACCAACGCCCATGATGGCAGGATCTACGCCGCCAAGAGCGCCTGCAACGAAGGTTGCCATCGGTTTTACACCCAGCTCTTTTGCCTTCTCTTCGCTCATCACTACGATTGCTGCAGCGCCGTCATTGATACCGGAGGAGTTTGCAGCCGTAACGATGCCGCCGTCCGGTTTAAAAGCAGGACGCAGTTTGGAAATGCTCTCTGCCGTAACGCCTGCGCGGGGGCCTTCGTCCGTATCTACGATCACGGTCTCTTTTTTCTTCTTAACTTCTACCGGAACGATCTCGTCTTTGAATTTGCCCTCTGCTCTTGCCTTCTCACATTTCTGCTGTGACCATGCGGCAAATTCATCCAGCTGTTCTCTTGTCAGACCATATTTTTCAGCAACGTTTTCCGCGGTAATACCCATGTGGTAACCGTTAAAAGCATCCCATAATGCGTCGTTTACCATGGTATCCACCAAAGTTGCGTTGTTCATTCTATAACCGTAACGACCCTGCATTGCTGCATAAGGAGCCATAGACATATTTTCCATACCGCCGGCAACCACTACGTCAGCATCCCCTGCGAGAATCATCTGTGCAGCCATATTGACACAGTTGAGTCCCGAACCGCAGACAACATTGACCGTAACAGCGGGTGTTGTAATAGGCAGCCCTGCGTTGATCGATGCCTGACGTGCCACGTTCTGTCCGAGACCTGCCTGGATAACACATCCCATATATACATGGTCTACGGCATCTGCGGGAACGCCAGCTCTGTTTAATGCCTCTTTAATAACGATAGAACCAAGAACCGGTGCGGGAGTTGTGCTTAAAGCACCACCCATTGTACCAATTGCAGTACGGCAAGCGCCTGCCAAAACTACTTTTTTTGCCATTTTCTTCTCCTCCATTTACTCAAAATATCTTTTTCAGGCTCCACAATGACAGGTATCCTTTTATCATTGCTCACTGCTCCTATTGTACCATAGGGTCTTCGTTTTTGCAACGGCTTTCCACCTCCGGATCTTTCATCTGATAGATGCGATTCCACTCTTTTGTCTCCGTATCTTTTACGGTCTCACTGCGGTTGCGGTAGAGGAATTTGGTCAGCTCATAGCAATCGATCCAGATTTCATTGTTGCCCTCCTTCTGGGATTCATCAAAGATCAGCTGCATTCCCCAATGGAGATGTACGATTTTGATATTGTTTACGTTTTCGGTGGTACTGTATCCCGTGTGCCCCATGTAACCGATCACATCCCCTGCTGTCACAATGCTGCCTTCTTCCAGAGATTTATTGTAAGGGAAATTCTGCCTAAGATGGGCATAGTAGTAATACCTTTTACCGTCAAAGCTGCGGATGCCGATGCGCCAGCCTCCATACTGATTCCAGCCCAAAGCTTCCACATAGCCGGATTCGATAGCGATAATGGGTGTACCGATCTGCCCCATCATGTCATGTCCCAGATGGGGTCTGGCATAGCCGTAGCTTCTGGAGGAACCGAAATCATCGTAATGACTGTATTCAAAGCCCTTGGCGATGGGGGAAAAAGCTTTTAGTCCGTAATAGTCCTTCCATTCCTTTTCTTCGGAATCCTCCTTCTTTGCTTCCATGGAAAATTCGCCCACCATTCCGCCCAGTACGGCGCCGTAAGCTTCTTTATAATAGTCATAATATTCCATATCTTTGGTCAATTCCTCCATCGTGGTCTCTCCCGACTGCAGTTTTTCCGCTGTTTCCTGCAGCTGTGACACACTGGTTTTGGGAAATTTCCCGCCGTTTCTTGTGCCCACATAGGCAAGCAGTTCTATCCAATCCACATGGTTCTCATCCTGATAAGAGGCCACATCCAGATCGTATGCTTTACCCAGTGCTTCCGCTGTGATATTAAAATCCACCCACTTGATAAAATTTCCGTCTGCAGACACTTCGATTGCTTCTTTGTTTTCATTGACCGATTCGGTCTCTTCTACAACTGACACTCCTGTCACTTTTGTGTCCGTCTCGAGTTTCTGCGCGATCAGCACGCAGACTATAGCGGTCAACAAAACCAGCTCCAACCGAATCCCCCATTTTATTTTCTTCATATATTCCTCCGCCCGGGCAAGAATCCTTCGGGAATATATATGAAAAAAGAGGGTGTCCTATTACAGAAAAAGGTCAGGCATAAGAGCCTGACCCATGAATACGATCCTATTAACTACACCTGTCTGCTGCATTTAGGCTTCCGGTTCGATCAACCCGTAGGTATTTCCTTTTCTTTTATATACCACATTGACCTGATCGGTCTCTGCATTGCAGAATACATAAAAATTATGTCCGAGAAGTTCCATCTGTACACAGGCATCCTCCGGATACATCGGCTTGATGTCGAACTTTTTGGTGCGGATGATCTGAACATCCTCTTCATCCATAAAATCCTTCTCCAGATATTCCTGCTTGAAAAAGCCTGCCGACTGCTGCCTGTCCGTCAATTTGGTCTTATATTTTTTAAGCTGTCTCTCTATGATCTCTTCTACCAGATCAATGGAAACATACATATCGCTGCTGACCTGCTCAGAACGAATGATATTTCCTTTCATCGGAATCGTAACTTCAATTTTCTGCCTGTCCTTCTCAACGCTTAAAGTAACATGTACCTCGGTATCCTCTGTAAAGTATTTCGCCAGCTTGCCGATCTTGTCCTCTACCGCTGTTCTTAAGCCTTCCGTTACGTCAATGTTCTTTCCAACAATTATAAACTTCATAGCATTCATCCCTTTCATTGGAATTTTTTTGGAAATATTTCTTTGTTTAGTATACCATATTTATCCAGTTCGTTGCAATAATATCCTTGAAAGTAAATTTCCGGAACCGAAAACAAAAAAAGACCGGGTGAATATGCTTTCCATAAACATATTCATCCGGTCATTCTAATTGTTTTCACTCATCAGAAAATTCTTCTGATCGAAAGAATGGAACGGTAACTTGCGTTGGAAACGATGATACCCGTTCTGGAAGTGGATGCATGCACGATCTGTCCGTTTCCGATATAGATCGCCACATGTCCGGAATAACAGATGATATCACCGGGCTGTGCATTTCCTAATCCATTTACGGTAGCGCCTACGCTTCTGTCTGCTGATGAAGAGTGGGGCAGGCTGACACCGAAATGATTATAAACGCTCATAACAAATCCGGAACAATCCGTACCGTTTGTCAGGCTGCTTCCTCCATATACATAAGGGTTGCCGACAAACTGAAGCGCATAGTTTGCAACTGACTGACCCGCTGCGCTTCCGCCGGATGCAGCATATGTAACCGTGCTTTCAGAAGATGCGCTCTCCGAAGAGGAAGCTGCTGCTGCCGCTTTCTTTGCTGCTGCTTTCTGTGCTGCCTCAACTGCCGCCCTTTCTTTTTCAAGCCTTGCTTTTTCTTCCTCTATGGACTCAGCCTTCACGAATTCGGTGGACAGGTCTACATATTCATTGGATACATAACCTTCACCTTCCTCGATACTGACTTTTACCCATCCTTCTAACTCTTCTGTAACGATCAATTCATCTTCGATCGGTACCAGACCAAGGACAACTGCCTCCGTGCTGGGCTCTTCACGAACCTTCAGAGTCGTTGTGTTGACCGTTGCGATTCTGGTTCCTACCTCTTTGGCAAGTGATACCGCATCTTCACCGGTAACACAGAACTCCCCTTTCACATAACCTTCTACGGAGCCGGAACTGATCTTATACCATCCGTCCGTTTCCTCTATAAAAGTACCGACTGATTTATCATAGAGCTTGCCGAGGATCTCTCCCTCCTCACTGGGAATCGACCTGACATTCACATAATTATTGACTTTGGCAATAACAAGACTCTTAAAGCCCTCTTCTTCCTCTTCTAACTTTGCTGCATTGGAAGCTTCCCGCAGGTCTTTGGTATATCCTTCACTGACAACCACTGTCTTTTCAATCTTCTTATTGGAGATTGTAGATTGCGTATTGCCTTCAACGGGACCGCCAATGGAAATCTCACCCGAACCTGTCAGCGCCATATCTGCAGTCGAAGCTGTCAGATCGCTGCTGCTTTGTCTTTCTTCCTCCTCTTTCATATCGGAAAGGGAAGTGGATTGTTCGGAAGGTGTCAGGGAATAGTCAATTCCCGCTGACGGTAATACGGAATTCAAACCTCCCGAAGCATATGCCGCCATATCTGTTCCAAAAAATGTGATGACTGCTGCCATTGTACAAGCTGCGATTCTCACGTTTTTTCTCTTCATATAAAAACAACCATGCCTTTCTTTTGTTTAAAAATAAATTATGAAAAATTGTTTCATTTGTTACAAAATTGTTACATCTATGAAACAATATAGCATTGGTTCCATTCTTTGTCAACTACAGCATCTGCACAAAAAATCGCAGAAAAACACTATTTATTGTGCAATTTGGTGAATATTGCAGAAATTGCATTCGCCCCATCTGCAACTGCTGTAACAATTTGCCTTAAAGATTTGGTTCTGACATCGCCTGCCGCAAAAATCCCCTCCGTCTGTGTGGTACAGTCTTCTCCTGCTATAATATAACCGGCTTCATCGCATGCCACGATCTCCCGGAACAATTCGCTATTCGGACGAAGCCCTACGGCAATAAAGACCCCGTCTGTCTCAACGGTCTGTTCCGTCTCCTGTTTCAGATTTCGCAACTTAAGTGCTTCCACCTGGTCCTGTCCGCAGATCTCTTCCACCACGCTGTCCCAGATAACTTCTACATTGGAATATTGAAACATGGCATCCTGCAAAGACTGCGCAGCACGCAGACTGTCTCTTCTATGGATCAGATAGACTTTGGCGCAGATTCTTGCCAAAAAGACGGCGTCTTCTACGGCCACATCACCGCCTCCTACGACCGCCGCCGTTTTCCCTCTGAAAAAAGCGCCGTCACAGGTGGCACAGTAGGATACACCCCTTCCGGTGAGTCTGTCTTCCCCGGGCACATGCAAAAGTGCATGGGAAGCGCCGGTGGCGATCAGAACCGCCCTGGTCTCATATCGTTTTTCTTCTTTGCCGTCTGTGGCAATAACCGTCTTAGCGCCTTTTTCGTCGATAATTCCGGTCACCTGTGCAGTTTCAAAAGGAACCTCCATATCTTCCGCATGCTGCCTGAATTTCATTCCCAGATCGAAACCGCTTATTCCGGGCAGCCCGGGATAATTGTCTACTTCATAAGTATTTAACACCTGTCCGCCGCTCATAGCGTTTTTTTCCAGTACGAGGACATCAAATCCCGCTCTCCTGGCATAGATCGATGCCGATAAGCCTGCCGGACCGGAGCCGATAATAATCAGATCATACATAATGGAACTCCTTTCTTTTCACGGATACTTGTAGTATAATTTAGAAAAATCGATCACGCAAGGAGTATAAGCAATTTATGACAAAATATGCATTGGTTACGGGAGCATCCCGGGGGATCGGAAAGGAAATCGCCGCCGTTTTGGCTGCAGAGGGCTATCAGCTATATCTCACCTGTATACGGTCGGAAGAGGCGCTTTGCTCCTATGCTTCCAAACTATCGGCAGAGTATGGTATTTCCTGCACCCCTTTCATCGGGGATATGGGCAATCCCGAGGATGTAAATGCGTTATTTCACAAGATTCCGGATTTGGATGTACTGATCAATAACGCGGGAATTTCCTATGTGGGACTTTTGAACGAAATGTCGGTGGAAGACTGGCGAAGGGTCATGACAGTCAATGCAGACTCGGTTTTTTTGACAAGCAGACTTGCCATTCCGCTTATGCTGCGTAAGCACAGCGGAAAGATCATTAATATATCTTCCGTATGGGGAAACGTCGGTGCCTCCATGGAAGCTGCCTACTCCGCCTCCAAAGGTGCGGTAAACAGCCTTACCAAAGCGCTGGCCAAGGAACTGGCTCCAAGCCATATTCAGGTCAACGCTATCGCCTGCGGCGTCATCGATACGGATATGAACCGCGGCTTTTCGGCCGAGGATATGGAGGTATTGCGCCGGGAGATCCCCTGCGACAGGATCGGCACGCCCGCTGAAGTGGCACAGATGGTAAAAAACCTGCTGGATGCTCCCGATTATCTGACCGGCCAGATCATTACTCTGGACGGCGGATGGACATAAAATATCGGCTGATTACAACAGCTCTTCTAATTTAGCAATCAATTTTTCCTTTTCCTCGCTGCCGCTTTCAGAAAAATGCAGAAGCGAAATTCCATACTGCTCCAGCACAGAGCTCTTTATCTGTTCCAAAACAGAATCCCTCCTCTGCTCCCGTGCGGCTTGCAGGGTTTTCTCTTTTTGATCCTGTTCATCCTCCAGCTCAATGGCCAGAACAGGCTTTTTCTCAATATTGTTATAGATCAAAAAATCCAAATGCGCAGCATTGTTCATGGCATAGGCACGTTCGTTATCATACAACAATCTGTAGTTTCGAATCACCATATACAACGGAATGTGGCAGGCCACACTAAATTTGACATAGCGGCTATTCTGCAGCACTTCCGTTATCAAGGCATACATTGCGTTCTCTGCATCATATTCCGCTATTCTTTCAGATGCTTTCAGATATTCCAGGCGGCTCCCTGTGTATTGTTGATACAGATAATCGAAAACAGAATAAAGCTTACCCTTTTTTACCTTAACATTCGTACCGTTATCGGCTTGACCGTTTTCGGAGCAGTATGGCTCCCGCAGCAGGATCTGAGGCGCCTGCGGCATCACTTGAAGGACTGACTGGAAAAAATTATTTTTTATAAAATCATACCCTTTGGGTGCATGAAACTCGTTCATGATATCATTTGCACGTTTTACGATATCGCTTGTCATCGCATCAGGCGGCTGATTCGTATCCCCCACAATGACTACATTCTTAGCACAGGAGAGTGCCAGCGCGCCGACAGCAATATCCACCGAAGATGCCCCGTCCATGATCAGATAATCGAAAACGACCCTGGAATGTAAACTGCTTCTTGCCAAAACCGTCGTATTTAATACCACCGGGTACTCTTCCAACACATCATAGGGCTCTCTCCATAAGTCGGTTTCCGTAAATCTTCTTCTTTCTTTTTGTCCGCCGTATTTACGATACAGTGTATTCCGTAAATATTGCATAGACAGATCGCAGATCTCATCCACAGTAGACTGGTCCGCATACTCCGTAAGCTCTTTTTCCTTCTGCCTTACGCCTTCCCGCAGTTCTTCCAGTTTGACCCGATATACCATATCCTGTATAACGGTAATGATCACAGAGAGATCCTGTTTGTAAAAACCAAGGTTTCCAATACCGTACAACAAGACCCCTTGCAATTTCTGAGAAAATTTTAACTTTTCTTCTTTATCTGCCAGGCTTTGGTATTCCTGCCACAACTGTATATACTGTTCCGTATCCAAATGTTTACGGATTTTTATGTCTTGCAGATCTACTTTTTTCTCTTTGGCATACTGCTTAAAATACTGATATTCCTGTTCCAGTTTTGCCAATTCCTGCTTAAGCAGATCCAGTCCTTCCTGTCTTTCAAAAATACCCTCCAGTTTTTCCGACTTTTCCTCTATATTTTCTATGAAATAGTCGTCTTCCTGCTCCGCCTTCCAGGCAGATAAGTCCGGATACCTTTCTGTCTGTCTCTCAATGAACTCTTTTTTGTTTTTCACGCCTCCTAAAGGCGCAACAAGGAACCCCATTTGATATTGGGGAGAAGAGAATTCCTCCAGTATATTTTTCGCAGCGGCATCATTGTCGGACACCAGCTGCACAGTCTTTCCAAGCACCAGCAGATTTGCAATGATATTCAGTATCGTCTGCATCCTTGCTGTTCCGGGCGGTCCCTGGATGATGCTGACAGAATGCTCCAAAGCAGCGCTTACCGCCTTATACTGGTCCCCATTACATCCAAAGGGATAGATCGGCGTGGTAAAAGCGGAATAAGCATAGTGATCCTTTGGCTTTAAATAAGAGGCAAGCGCTGTGTTTTCACCCACAAAACTTATTTTCGCATACTGCCTTTCCAATAGTTTGCTGCCATCTTCCTTTTTCAGATCGCTTAAGGGTGCCATTTGTTTTAAATATGCAAATACATTACGGGATGAAGCATCCTTGAAACAGGACTCCGTAATCTCCAACTGTTCCCTTTCATAATCTGCCTCATTTCCATTGCCAAAACAAAGATGAAAGTAAATCTTATCTCTGCCTTGAAATACATAGATCCCATCTATTCCGGATAATTCTTCTCCTGCATGAAAGATTTGGTACAGCCCGGCATCAAGGATTTGGGGGTCCTGCAGGAAAAGTAGGTCCTGTGTATCATAGGAATAGGTTTTTCCCGTATAAAACTGCAGGTCATATTTGTTCGTCTTTTGATTATAAGTACAGATTCGGACATCTTTTGTTATAAATTTACCACCTGTAATGATCATGTGTTTCCGTGTATCCAAGTTTCTGCATCCTCCAGGTTTCAATCTTTAAAAGTTTCCTATATCAAATATTTATCAAATATCATAACTTGATCGTAACCGCCTTAGACGTAATACGCACGCCGTTATCCAAAGTAAATACAAAATAGAGCTTATAGCTTCCTTTGGTAAGATCCCCTCTTTTAAGCTTCACCTGATATGTCCCGTCTTCGCATGAGATCAACTGAAATGCCGAAGCATAGGCGCCGCTCAATGCCGCATTTTGGATATCCCCCGTCACATTGGATATCTTAGGTGTGTAAGTGATCACCGATTCATCGGGAGCAGAAAGTTTCAGCTTTCCTTTCGCTTTCAGACTCACCGCCGGCTGTTTATTGGAAACGGTGATACTTAAGGTCACGGGATTCATGCGTAAAATTTTGGTTTCTCCCAGCATGCACCAACCGTATACCTTATACTTATACGTCCCATTTCTGACACTTGTGTCATTTAATCGGATAACCAGACGTCTGCCGTTCCCTTGCTTCTGCGGACTGATTGTGATCTTGCCCTCTTCCAGTAATTTCTTAGCCGCCGCATTATTTCCCACAATATCCGCATCTTTCAGGCGGACGATGGAAACGATGTCATTCTTGCTTGTTGAAGCTTGCACATAAAAAGTTTCTTTTCCGGCAGCATTGCTATTAAAAGAAACCTTCGTTTTGTCGAGGGCAAGCGTCGGCGTTTTCTTATTGACTGTCATCTTGAAGGAACAGGGCACGGACTCCCTCCAATTGTCATGAGAGACCTTCGTTTTGACTGTCAGACTTTTATCGCCAAGCAGCCAGAGGGTAATATCCGGATTCCCGTCCTCCGTGATCAGATAAGCCTTGGTTTTCATGTTCTCTTCCAGTTCTATCGTAACCCTGTCATTCCCGCTTTCTTTCCCTTCTTCCTTTTTGCCGGGAATCAGGATGTTCTTTCCTTTTTTCTCCATGATCCGAAACATTGCCCGGTCATTTCCTATTTTTTGATAGACAAGGCCCGCCGCGGGCGTTGTGGTAAGGGACACCTTCTGGTAACTGCTCTTTACGGTCAGTGTTTTGGTGATAAAAAACTCCTCTCCGTAATCCTCAAAATAAAAGCGCAGCTCTATCTTCTTATTGATCTTTTTGTAGTTTTCCAGGGTCACACCCACAGGCGTTATCATTCCTGTAAAGGCTGCCCCGTCCTGTTCCCAGCTGTTTTCATCGATCCGGAAATGAGGGGCGTCCTTGACCTCATTCACCTGCTCGATCTTCGGTTTTTCCGTTCCGGCAACAAATTTCAGCTTTTCTGCCCCGGTACTGATCGTCAACTGCGCATCCGCATCCTTATAAAAGAGATTGATGCCTGCGGACTGCTTCAAAGTGACTGCGGGCTTTTTGTTGGCCAGTTTGATCGTGATCGGATACAGATAAGGCTCTTTCTTTTCCTGTGTGGTTACCTGCAAATACAGTTTATAGGAACCCTTCGTCACTTGTTCTGTGGCTTGATTTTGAAAACCTACCGTATAGAAATCTCCGTTTTTTTGTATGCTAAACAGGGCGGATTCTATCTGCTGCTCTTTATCCTCATACAATTTTACGCTAAGAATCGGGTTGCTCTCACTTTCCTTAAGATCAACAGCTGCTGCCACCTTTGGTTTCAGTTTATTTAAGGTCCACGTTTTGCCTTTTAACTGCGGAGAAAGATTCTGCACATGGATCGAAACATTTCCGCTTCTTTTGCCATTATCCTTGGCGGTGACGGTGATTATCGCATTGCCGGGTTTCTTCACTGTCACTTCCGCCAGTCCGTTTTGTCCTTTTACTGCCTTTATTTTCAAGACGCCACTCTTATCGACGCCAAAGCCAAGTGCCGTTTCCGCAACTGGTTCAGCTGCTCCGTTTATATCGAAAGCCAGGGCGCGGACATAGAATTTCATCACACCGTCTTCCACCAGAAAAGAACCATCTTCCTGTTGCTTTACGCCTGCTGCCCCCGGTTCTGATCCATCGGACTCTAACCGGAATTGAAAACCCTGCACATAGGTTTTCTCTTCTATCTGAAGCGTATATTTCTTTTGATAGGTTCCATAAGGCTTCTTTGCAGGCCCGTAGCTGCCTGCTGCGTCTTTTAAGCGGATCTCAACCGTCAGGGTACACTTGCCTGCTGCCTTGGGAAGGATACGCCGACTGCTTTTTTCCATCTCTGCCGTTTCCGGATGGTCCATACTGTAATTTACCTCATAAAAAGCAGGATCTACTTCCGCTCCGACAGCCAGTGTGCCAAACATAATTTCATAGTTTTCCGATAGGGACAGTTTGTTAGCGGAGGCCAGCGTCTTCCACCCAGAAGAAACCGGCGATTCTATACCAGGTTTGACCGCTGCCATGGAAACCGTCAAGCCAGATACGGAGCTGACTGCCACCGGCAGGATGCAATCCTGCGAAATATGTGCACCGTCACTATACTGTGCCGCAAAATACTGAATCGGTTCCCCTTTCTTTGCCTTTAATTTCGTCTGTGGTTCCTTCCAGGAAAAGCCCGGCCAGCCATCCAGCGAAACATCCGCCAGTGTACTTGTGATATTGGTGACAGCCTTTAGGTCATTTGGCAAAACAAGATCTGCCTGAACCGCATAAACTTTCACAGGCAATTCTGCACTCTTACTGCCATCTTCATTCGATACAGTCAGCTTGGCTGTACCGGCATGAACCGCAGTAATAACAGTATCCCCATTTTTCTTCTCTATAACAAATACATCTTCATCAGAGGTGCTAAGCTGCACCGCATCTGTTGTATCCACCGGAGACAGGCGGTAAAAGGGCTTCGCACTGTCCCCTTCATACAACATGATCTCTTCCTCATAAAAACTGATTTCTTCCAGAGGAACGTTCCTGTCCCCTACCGTAATCTTACATTCACGCGTCAAATCTCCTGCCGTTGCCCGAAGGGTAAGACTTCCGTTTTCTAACGCCAGTATTGCTCCATCCTCCAGGAAACGTACTACCGACTGTTCCTCCGGCCGTTCTTCTTTGATCAAATGCTCATAATCTACCGGATCTATAATAGGATAAACTGAGTCCATATCTCCTTTTTCAAGAAAGATCTCCGCATTCTCTTCATTCTTCTCCTGATCATAGCCAAAATATTTGATTGGACAGGTTTCTTCTATCGCTTGAAAAGAAAACTCTTTCTCATTCGCATAAGTCTGTGCATAGGAGCCTGCTTTTCCGCAGATCACCAACGTTCCACAGTCTTTAAAAGCATCATCCGCAATCTCTGTCACGGTGGAAGGTATGGTAATGACTTTCAGATTGGTACAGCCCTGAAAAGCGCCTGCCCCAATAAATTCATATCCGTATGCAATCTCCACTTTCGTAAGATTCTGGAATACCGTGGAGGAAAAGACCTGGGTTCCCATGATTTTTCCGTCGCTGTCCTGATAGACGCCGATTCCGATCGCACGAAGTCTTTCATCCATCATATTCCGTTTATGCCCGGGAGAATTCCACCACTGCGTATAGAGTCTTTCCGCGCTTTCATAGTTATAGGCAATATTCTCCGCCCACATAAGCCATGGATAACCGCAATTTTTCAACCAGTTGCTGGTATCGCCTCCGCCCGGATTATCATGAGAAAAATAATTCTTATTCAGCATGTCCAGCGTTTTGCAGCGCGCTGTTTTCCGTAGCGTGGAACTCATGACAAGCGGTATTTTTCCCTCTTTCATTCTTGCCGCATTCACCGATTCCAGAATCTTTTCTTCGCCGCTGCCAAGCAATTTTTTCCCTGAGGTGGACTGCGAAGGCAGCTTGGAGGTGTCGGAAGGATCGGTTTTATTCATATTGGCAAATACCTTCTCACCGATACCCACCATATAGTAATTACCGAGTTTATGCGGGATTACGATCTCTCCCGACTCTGACAGATATTCTGACAGAATCCCCGTATGTTTTTCGGTATCTTTTTCCGTATAGCCAAAATAGAGACCTTTTTCAGCTTTTATGGTTCCGTTTGCAGTTTGACTGTCTGCTACGTACTGGGCATACTGTACTGTTTGGACATTTTCCCCGTTTTTTTGTCCGTCTGCCTCTAAGTCCTTATAGGCAGGCGTACCCACAGACTCCTCCTGCAGATTCGGTGCGGGATCAGTGTCTGACTCTGCTTCGGCATCTGTCTGTGATTCCTTATCATCTTCCGAAACAATATTTTCTGTATCGTTTTCTGCATTGTTCTCCGATATGGTATTCTCTGCATCGGATTCATCGTTATCTTCCGGCAGGCTGTCTTCCGTTGTTCCTTCCTCATTATCGGTTTTTTCGCTGTCTTCCGGGGTATCGGCTTCTGCATCGGTCTGCTCTGTATTTTCCGTTGGAGCATCTTCCGGATTGTTATTTTCTTCACTATCGGCTTTTGCATTGACTGTTTCGGTCAATCCTTCGCCGTTTTCTACCGTCTCTTCTGTCTGTTGATAAGCAGGAGATTCCGCAGCCTGAACGGTCATTGCCGAGTTTTGTACTACCATAGAGGCAGCAAGAATAAATGCTAGGATTTTCTTTCTCATTTTCTGTATCATTCCCTGTATTCTTAGAATCTTTTTATTATAAGGTAACGAACTATATTATAGCACAAGATGGCGGTTCTCTCAATGGGGAAGAAGAATCTGGAATCCTAAACTCGCGTTCTTAACGGATTACTGCGAACGCAAGAACAACCTCGATTCCGCTTCGCTTCATCTCGGTCATTCTTGTGTTCCTATGAACAAAATGTGTATAAAAAAACCCATGAATGCAAGCATTCTGGGCTTTTCCATACACATTTTGTTCGCAGATAACTGCTCATCTCTTTGAAAACTGGGGTGCGCGTCTTGCGGCTTTGAGACCGTATTTCTTTCT
>JAFLTF010000006.1:26059-51167 GCA_022510585.1 Lachnospiraceae bacterium | reverse complement strand
TTGGAAGAGCCGGTGTTGATGATATCGAAGATATGATAAAAGATGGCGATTCTATGAATGGAAATGTGTTTTATGATGCAGAATCCAATGAGGTTATAGGGGTAACCAGGAGCGGAAAATCAATATTATCTTTGTATTATTCTAATAGCAAGGTGTTTCGATATGGAATATGGATATTGTTATTGGTTGATATTTTTGTGGGATTTTTGATTATATCCCAAAATATCCAAACCCCCCTTATGTCATGCATGCGACACTAGTCAAAAAAAGCCATATATAGTATAATAATACAAGAAGTAATTCCGTTGAAGGCTTGGAGGCAGGAATGCAGAAATTGAATGAAGAGATCAAGTCTGGGCAGTTTAAGCAGGTATATCTGCTTTACGGAGAAGAAGCCTATTTGATCAGACAGTATCGGGATAAGTTAAAAGATGCATTGACAGGCGGCGGAGATTCCATGAATTACCACTATTTTGAAGGAAAAGACATAAGCGTGGGTGAAGTGATCGACTTGGCAGAAACCATGCCTTTTCTTGCCGACAGACGGGTGATCGTTATGGAAAACAGCGGCCTGTTCAAACACGGGGGCGAGCAGCTTGCGGAATATTTGAAGGAGCCTTCCGAGACTGCTTTTTTTGTACTGGCGGAAAGGGAGATAGACAAGCGGAGCAAGCTTTTTAAGGCAATTACCGCAAAAGGCCGTGCAGTGGAATTTAAAACGCAGGATGAGAGTACTCTGAAACGCTGGATATTGGGTATTTTAAAAAAAGAAAATAAGAAGATCGCAGAGCGGGATCTGGAGCTTTTTTTGGAAAAAACGGGAACAGATATGGAGAATATCAGCAAAGAGTTAGAAAAGCTGATCTGCTATTGTATGGATAAGGAAGTTATTGCAGGAGAAGATATTGAAGCAGTCTGTACCAGACAGGTAAATAATCAGATCTTTGAAATGATGAATGCCATTGCCGAAAAAAGGCAGAAGGAAGCCATGAAGCTGTATTATGATCTGCTTACCCTGAAGGAGCCGCCCATGAGGATTCTTTTTTTGCTGGCCCGACAATTCAATCTGCTGCTCCAGGTCAAGGAATTGAAGAAAAAGGGATATCCGGCAAAAACGATTGGAGAGAATGTGGGTCTGCCGGGATTTGTTGCCGGGAAATATGTAAATCAGGCAGCCGGGTTTTCCACACGGGATCTGCGCACGGCGGTAACCGACTGTGTAGAGGCGGAGGAAGCGGTGAAAACAGGAAAGATGGACGATGTGATGAGTGTGGAGCTGTTACTGATCAAATACAGTACAAAACAGGGAGTAAAGGAGGAGTAAATGCAAAATGTCAACTCTTATATATTTTCTGATTTTTGGTATCATGATATACAAGATCGTTAAGGGCGGGGGAATACATAACGGTAAAAAAAATATTGGCGGCCCGCCGACAGTAAGTGTCAATCCCGTAAAAGAGAGGAGGGAGAATATCCCAAAACAACCTTATACGCCGCCAACACCTTCTATACAGCAGCAGACAGTTGAGGAAAATTCTACAATGGCATATTTAAACGAGAAAGCCAGGCTGGATGAAATAGAACACGCCAAAGAAAAACGGGAAGAATCCCAGCGTCTGAATAAGAATTACGGCGGGATTCGTGTTGCCGAGCGGCTTTATGAGGGAAGTTCCGTACCGGAAGGGAAAAGATGCTGTATCTGCGGTTACTGTGGGGCGGAAAATCTGGTCCCTATGGTGCCGAGAGAGCGTTACAGCTGTTATTTTTGCAGGGAACCGCTTTGAAAACCGATAAAATAATTTATGAATGAAACGGAGGGATCTTTATGAAATGCAAGAGAGTGGGACTGATAGCTGATGTGGTAAAATATGAGGAAGGAATGGGGCTGGAAGACGGCTTTGAACTTATGACGGATGTCATAACCAAAGGTTGGATCGTGGCGGACTCTCTGATTCAGATAAAGAGAGATAACGGTACGATCGTATGCCCATATATCGTACACCGCAGGGGGCACACCTTTATCAATGAAGGCGATTATATCATAACGGATGCCGACGGCACCAAGCATGTATGCGGAGAAGATAAGATCTTTCAAAGGTATCAGCCGGTGGAAGAATAGATTTTGCCGCAAACTTAAAATGACACTGGCAGGGCCGGTGATTTGTGGATGACCACAGATCGCCGGCTTTTTTAAAGTCCCGTTTATGGTACATATTTTGTGCTAAGCTTTAGATAATCCATTTAAAATAAATATTGCAAAAATCGAACATTTGTTTTATTCTATAATTAGAACATATGTTCTGATTTGGACAGGAGGGCCTATGTCAAAAAACATACCAACGAAAAAAATATTTTTGATCCTTTCAACTTTATTGCTTGTGCTTATCATTTTATTTTGCTCATCAGAGACTGTCATGAGCCGGAATAAGGCGGATGCCTGCAGCAGACGGAAATATTATGCGGCGATGGAAAAGGAGTATCGATCCGAAATGGAACAGCTGCTTGATAAGAAGGGATACTTAAATTGCGGCATCAATCTCAGATGGGTATCCGATGAGGACGGATTTAGAACTTATACGGTCATGCTGCATCATAGGAAGCTTAATATGCTGGATGTATATGAGAAAGAAGAATTGCTGCGGGAGTTGTCAAAGACGGAGTTTGCGGATGAAAGCTGCACCTTTTGTTATGAGTTTTTGATTGTATAATTTTCCATAAAAATAAAGCATATAAAGGAATGACATTTAACGGGTTTGGGATTATAATAAGAGGAGTAATTTTGAAAATACCGTCAGAAACGGAGTAGAAAGATGAGACATAATCCACAACCGCAGGAAATGTACAGACACTTCAAGGGCAATCTGTATCAGATAAGATGCCTTGCCAAGCATAGTGAAACCGGGGAAGAACTTGTCGTTTATCAGGCGATGTACGGCGACTTCCAGATCTATGCCAGACCGCTGTCTTCTTTTATGGAAGAGGTAGATCAGGAGAAATATCCGAATGCAGGGCAGAAATACCGGTTTGAGCTTCGCAGCGCGCAAAGCGAAAATCGGGCGGCGTATGATACGCAGCATATAGAGCCGGTTGAACCGATACAGCCAGCAATGAAAACGGCGGATATGCCGGATACAGAAATGGAAACACAGGAAGAACTGAATATCGATCCTCTGGTTTTGCAATTTCTGGATGCCGATTCTTATGAACGGAGACTGGAGATCTTAGCAATGCTCCACAGCCGTATTGACCAGGATATGATCAATACGATGGCGGTTTCCGTGGATGTCGAGATCAAGGAAGGGGAAGTTGAAGACAGATATGAAGAATTGAAGAACTGTCTTTTAACCTTTGAAAAGTATGAAAGCAACAGACTGAGGTAGGCGGCAGGAACCGATCGTAAGAAATATAGATCCTGACAGAGAATCGATAGACTGGGCAGCAAAAGAAAAGATGCGTAATGTCATAATGGATTTTATGTCAGGAGGGATTGTATGTCTTATGATTTAGAAAACAGGCTTGT
Source organism: Lachnospiraceae bacterium (assembly GCA_022510585.1). GTDB lineage: Bacteria > Bacillota > Clostridia > Lachnospirales > Lachnospiraceae > UBA3282. The sequence goes on along the minus strand of JAFLTF010000006.1, from coordinate 47,647 downwards.
TGTAGGAGTTTCTTCAAGGGCATTGTTTGATCTGTCCGTTGAGAATCAGATTTTTGAAGCAGACGGTGTGGACGCTTATTGCCGTTATCAGGTGGAGCATGAGGATGAGATTTTACAGCCGGGACCGGGATTTCCGCTTATCAAAGCATTATTGAACTTAAATGAACTGCCCGGTAAAGAAGGATGTGTAGAAGTGATCATCATGTCACGAAACAGTCCGGACACCTCTCTTCGCGTTTTTAACGCCATCAAATATTACGGTTTGGGTATTACGAGAGCCGTATTGGCGAGCGGAGCTTCTCTGGCCCCTTATCTTGAGGCTTTTCGGACGGATTTATTTTTGTCGGCATATGAAGATGATGTGCAGAGTGCAATTGATTCCAATATTGCGGCAGGTATTATCTGCAGTGACGGAATTCATACCTATGACTGTGAGCATCAGATCAAGCAGATACGGGTAGCGTTTGATGGAGATGCAGTACTTTTTTCGGATGAATCGGAGCAGATATTTAAAGAACATGGTTTGGAAGCCTTTGAGGAGAATGAAAGAAAAAATGCGGATAATCCCTTACAGGCCGGACCTTTTGCCAAATTTTTAAAAACCTTATCCGAACTACAGAAAGATTTTACTGCAGAAGAGGCGCCGATCAGAACAGCTCTTGTGACATCCAGATGTGCACCTGCGCATGAGAGAGTTGTCCGTACCCTGCGGGCATGGAATGTCAGGATCGATGAGGCCTTTTTCCTGGGAGGTATTCAGAAAACGGATGTACTGAAGGCATTTGGCGCGCATATTTTCTTTGACGATCAATTGATACATACGAAAACCGCTTCAAAAGTAGTGCCGGCAGCGCGAGTGCCCTATAAAAATAAAGTACCGGACAGCGGTTGCGGATAGGGATTTACTTATGAAATATTCAAATATTGCGGAAGCAAGATTTATCTCCAGACCCAACAGATTTATTGCATATGTAGACTTAAACGGCCAAAGGACGAAGGTACATGTGAAGAATACCGGCCGGTGTAAGGAATTGCTGCAGGAAAATGCAACAGTATATTTAGAGAAAAGCGGGAAGGAAGGACGGACTACCGCTTACGACCTTGTGACGGTAGACAAAGCCGGCAGGCTGGTCAATATGGACTCGAATGCGCCTAATAAGGTAGTCGAAGAGTGGCTTAATAAGAAAATTCTTTTTCCCGATCTGATTTTGTTGCGTCCTGAAACAACTTACAGAAATTCACGATTTGATTTCTATCTGGAAACGGCCTCCGGAAAGAAAATATTTATGGAAGTGAAAGGCGTTACCTTAGAGAATAACGATCTGGCTTCTTTTCCGGATGCACCATCAGAACGTGCCGTCAAGCATGTGGAAGAATTGATGCTTGCCAAAGAGGAAGGTTATGAGACCTATATTCTGTTTGTGATCCAGATGAAGGGCTGTACTTCTTTTTCACCGAATTTGGAGGCACAGCCTGTTTTTGGTGAAGTTTTACAAAAAGCAAGGCGTGCGGGCGTACGGCTGCTTGCCTATGATTGTGCCGTAGAACCGGATCGTTTGGAATTACAGGATGAAATTCCCGTTGTCTTATCTCCTCTGGATGTGGCGGTAGAGCCGCTGCTTACATGGTATGACAGCGGACGGAGGGTTTTGCCGTGGCGTGAAGACCCCACACCTTATCATGTATGGATTTCAGAGATCATGCTGCAGCAGACCAGAGTGGAAGCGGTCAAGCCTTATTATGACAGATTTTTACAGGAGCTGCCCGATATTGAAAAGCTTGCCAAAGTGGAAGAAAACAGACTGTTAAAACTTTGGGAAGGACTGGGATATTATAATCGTGCCAGAAATTTGAAGAAAGCGGCCGAGATTATCGTTATAGAATATGGAGGGCAGATGCCGGAGCGCTATGAGGAATTGATCAAACTGCCTGGGATTGGCAGTTATACGGCAGGAGCCATTTCTTCTATTGCCTTTCATCATGCAATGCCTGCTGTAGATGGAAATGTACTGCGTGTGTTGTCAAGACTTCGAATGGATGGCAGGGATGTTCTGGATCCAAAGGTAAAAAGGGATGTTGAAGAGGATGTAATGGAAGTCATACCAAAGAAACGGCCAGGTGACTTTAATCAGGCATTAATGGAACTTGGTGCAATGGTATGTGTTCCAAACGGCATGCCAAAGTGTGATCTTTGTCCGTGGAATGAACTTTGTAAGGCGAAGGCAGCAGACAGAGTGATGGAATTTCCGAAGAAGGCACCCAAGAAATCACGCAGCATTGAGGAGAAAACCATACTTGTCATTCAGGATGAGGATAAAGTTGCACTGCATAAACGTGCAAAAAAGGGACTTTTAGCAGGTATGTACGAATTACCGTCCATGGAAGGACACCAGAGCGCAGACAGAGTAGTAGAGTATCTGAAATCTTTAGGGGTACAGCCTCTGAAAATCAAAGATCTGCCACCGTCAAAACATATTTTTACCCATAAGGAATGGCATATGATAGGATATGTTATCCGGGTAGATGAGTTGGAGTTGCTAAAACCCAATAAAGAGCTGATTTTTGTAACCCCGGATGAAACAGAGGATAATTATCCGATTCCTTCTGCTTTTGCGGCTTATACAGATTTTGCGGAAATTAAGAGAAAGAGGAGAGAATTATGAAACTGTTGTCCATAGCAATTCCATGCTATAATTCGGAAGCCTACATGAAAAAATGCATCGAATCCTTACTGACAGGCGGAGATGATGTGGAAATTTTGATCATAGATGATGGCTCTCAGGATAGAACAGGGGAAATTGCAGATGAATATGCAGCGGTCTATCCCAATATTGTCAAAGCCATTCATCAGGAGAATGGCGGACACGGAGCTGCTGTCAATGCCGGATTAGAGCATGCAACAGGCCTATATTTTAAGGTGGTTGACAGCGATGATTGGGTAAAAGAAAGCGCATATCAGCAGATATTGCATACCTTGAAAGAGATTGCAGGCGGAAATACCGTATTAGATATGCTCATCAGTAATTTCGTTTATGAAAAAGAAGGGGAAAAGAAGAATAAGGTGATGAAATATCACCATGCCCTGCCTCAAAATAAAATCTTTACATGGGATGAAGTCAGGCATTTTAGAAAAGGGCAGTATATTTTGATGCACTCTGTAATTTTCAGGACAAAATTGCTGAAAGAGTGTGGATTGAAGCTTCCAGAACATATGTTCTATGTTGATAATCTTTTTGTATATGAACCTTTGCCCTATGTCAAAACCATGTATTATCTGGATGTCAATTTTTATCGATATTATATCGGGAGAGAGGGGCAGTCTGTCAATGAACAGATTATGATATCCCGCATTGATCAGCAGATAGCGGTTAATAAGATGATGCTGGATTATCTAACAGATTACCAGACGCAGAAACTGGGTGTAAACAGAAAATGTAAACTGCGTACTTATATGATAAACTACCTGGAGATTATCACTGTGATATCCTCGGTTTTGTTGATCTGTTCCGGAACGGAAGAGAATCTGGAGAAAAAAAGGGAACTTTGGGATTATATTAAGAAGAAAGACTTTCTGCTTTATATGCGTCTGCGGTACGGTATTATGGGGAATTCCATGAATCTGCCGGGGAAAGGCGGCAGGAAAATCTCGGTGGAGAGCTATAAGATCTGCAGACGGTTCTTTAAATTCAATTAATAGTTCGGGATCAGAGTATCTCTGGTCCCGGTTTTCTTCTATTATGATGTTCTATATTATGCTTTAGATTCCATAAAATATCGAAACGATATACGAGCACATACATGATAGCAGCCAGGATAAAGGCCGTTATTACGTCAAAGGCAGAATGTTGTTTGATCAACATGGTTGACATAATAATTGAGGCACACAGAAGCAGGGAGGCAAAACGAATCCATTTATGACGCCTGAAATGTCTGCTTTTTGTGATGGCAATGTGGCAACCCAGTGAATTATATACATGAATACTCGGCCATAAATTAGTAGGGGTATCTGCTTTGTATAATGATGCGATCAACTGAGTAAAAATGTTTTCCTGCGGTATGATATACGGTCTTAAGCGATGTCCGTTCGGCCATATGGTAGATATGAGCAGGAAAATCGTCATTCCCGTAAACAGGAAAATACAGCTCTTATAGTAATCATCCTTATCTTTAAAGAAGAAGAATGCTATTGTTGCCGCAACATAGAAAAACCATAACAGATACGGAATGACAAATGCTTCACAGAAAGGGATATAGTCATCCAGTGCAACATGGATGATCCTATAATGTTTGACTGTGTGTTCCAGATGTCCGAACCATGTTATATAGATTATGAAATAAATGATCAACGGAATGATATGTTTATATTTATGAAATATCTTACTCATACGCATCTTCTTATTCCTTATGCTATTTCTATACGAAAGATATCTTAGCAGATTGCAGGGAAAAGTCAAATTCATTTTTGAATAAAAATTTCCTGTATTTCCGGCAAAAAATAGCAATATTGTTCAAAAGGCAGAAATTCATATCGACGACTTGCGTCCGAATCCTTCCTTGTGATATACTTACACTGATTTTGTTTTTAACATGTATTAATAATAGGAAAATGAAAGGCAGGAACAGGCATGTATTCATTAGATGAAGTAAAGATAGTAGATCCGGAGATCGCACAGGCGATCGTGGACGAGCAGGAGCGGCAGAACTCCCATATTGAGCTGATCGCATCAGAGAACTGGGTAAGCAAGGCAGTTATGGCGGCAATGGGAAGTCCGCTTACAAATAAATATGCGGAAGGTTATCCGGCCAAAAGATATTATGGTGGCTGCGAATGTGTGGATGTAGTGGAAAATCTGGCAAGGGAGCGGGCAAAAGAGCTGTTTGACTGTGAATATGTAAACGTGCAGCCGCATTCCGGTGCACAGGCCAACATGGCGGTATTTTTTGCCGTAATGGAACCGGGCGATACTTTTATGGGAATGAATCTGGACCATGGCGGGCATCTGTCCCACGGTTCACCGGTGAATATGTCGGGGAAATATTTTAACTGTGTGCCTTACGGTGTCAATGACGACGGTTTTCTGGATTATGATAGAGTACGTGAGATCGCTTTGGAATGTAAGCCCAAAATGATTGTGGCAGGTGCCTCTGCATACGCAAGAACGTTAGATTTCAAACGTTTTAGAGAAATAGCGGATGAGGTGGGCGCTGTGTTGATGGTAGATATAGCTCATATTGCGGGTCTGGTGGCAACAGGTCTTCATCCGAGTCCGATTCCCTATGCGCATGTGACAACCACCACGACACACAAGACTCTGCGCGGTCCCCGCGGTGGTATGATCATGTCCGGCCAGGAAGTGGCGGATAAATATAACTTTAATAAGGCAATTTTCCCCGGTATCCAGGGCGGCCCTTTGATGCATGTGATCGCAGCGAAGGCGGTTTGCTTTAAAGAGGCCTTATCTCCTGCGTTTAAAGAATATCAGCAGGGTGTTATTGACAATGCACAGGCCTTGTGTAAAGGCTTGCTGGCAAGGGATATCAAGATCGTATCCGGCGGCACGGACAACCATTTGATGCTGGTGGATCTGACGAATTATGACCTGACCGGTAAGGCAGTAGAGAAACTTCTGGATGAGGCCCATATCACGGCAAATAAGAATACGATTCCCAACGATCCGAAATCACCCTTTGTAACAAGCGGAATCCGGCTCGGAACACCTGCGGCAACCTCCCGTGGTTTAAACACGGCGGACATGGATCGGGTTGCGGAGGCCATTTCCATTGTCGTGAAAGAAGGCGAAGCAGGTATTATGAAAGCACGTGCTATTGTGAAAGAACTGACAGATAAATATCCGCTTATCTAAGCAGAAAACGGTATAAAACGGATAGAGTCGGGGCATTTATTATGTAGAATGTCCATACGAAGGATGGAGAAAGAGAGGAATAACAGGAAATGATTCAGATAGCGGTTTTGGGATACGGTACGGTGGGAAGCGGTGTCGTAGAAGTGATTGAAGCCAATAAAGCGGATATCAACAAGAAGGCGGGAGAAGAGTTAAATGTCAAATATATTTTGGATTTAAGAGATTTTCCGGGCGACCCATATGAGGATAAGGTAGTTCATGATTATAATATGATCTTAAATGATCCGGAGGTTTCCATTATCTGTGAAACCATGGGAGGCAACGAACCGGCTTATACCTTCTCCAAAAACGCGCTGCTTGCCGGCAAGAGTGTCTGCACTTCCAATAAGGAACTGGTTGCAAACCACGGACCGGAACTGATCCGGCTTGCCAGAGAGAATCATTGCAATTATTTGTTTGAGGCCAGCGTAGGAGGCGGTATTCCGATCATCCGTCCTTTAAATTATTCCCTGACGGCGGAAAAACTGGATGCGATCACGGGAATATTAAATGGTACGACCAATTATATTTTAACCAAAATGGACGAAAACGGCGCCGATTTTGCAGATGTGCTTAAGGAGGCGCAGGAGAAAGGATATGCGGAAAAAAATCCGGAAGCGGACGTAGAAGGTTACGATGCCTGTAGAAAAATCGCCATCCTTTCCTCCCTGATGAAAGGGAAAAACGTAAATTATGAAGAGATTTATACGGAAGGGATTACCAAGATCACAGCCGAGGATTTCACCTATGCAAAAAAAATAAATCGTTCCGTCAAATTGCTTGCCATGAGTAAAGATGCAGAAGACGGCTTTTTTGCAATGGTTGCGCCGTTTATGATCTCCAGAGATCATCCGCTGCACAGTGTGAGCGATGTGTTCAATGCCGTTTATGTTCATGGAAATATGTTAGGAGATTCCATGTATTACGGACGCGGCGCGGGCAAACTGCCGACGGCAAGTGCGGTCGTTTCCGATGTGGTAGACTGTGCGAGACATCCGGGTAAAACCATCATGTGTTTCTGGGATGACGAAAAAGTAGCATTGACGGACATTGCAGATCTAAAGCGTAGGTTTTTTGTTCGCATGAGCGCTGCGCAAAAGGAGCAGGCTGTTTCAGCTTTCGACACGTATGAGGAAGTAGATGCGGGAATTAGCTCAGAGTTTGCTTTCATAACAGGTGTTATGAGTGAAAAAGAATTTGATGAAAAGGTTGCGGCAGTCGGCGGCGCAATCAACCGGATCCGGTTGGAGGACTAGGAAAGGAGCACGGTTTAGGAAATGAAATATATTGTAGTTTTGGGCGATGGTATGGCAGATGAACCGATAGAGAGCCTGGGCGGCAAAACACCGCTTGAATATGCCGCAACGCCTGTGATGGATGCCCTGAGCAAACAAGCGGAAATCGGTATGGTACACACGATACCGGAGGGCATGAAACCCGGTTCCGATACCGCCAATCTGTCCGTCTTAGGTTATGATCCCGAGAAATATTATTCCGGGAGATCTCCGCTGGAAGCCTTGAGTATCGGTGTCCCGATGAAAGATACGGATATTGCGCTGCGCTGTAATATCGTAACGATTTCAGAGGATGATGTGCCTTTTGAGGAAAAAACCATTCTGGACCACAGCTCCGGGGAAATAAGCACCGAAGATTGCGGCGTTTTGCTTGATGCAGTAAAAAAAGAGCTGGAGAATGAAACTTATCAATTCTATTTGGGAACCAGCTACAGACATTGTTTGATTTGGAATCACGGTAAGGTGGTAGAACTGACTCCGCCCCATGACGTGCTGGGGCAGACCATCGGGCAGTATCTTCCGGAGGAAGAACTGTTTCGCGGGATGATGAAAAAGAGTTATGAGATTCTGGTCAACCACCCCATTAATATAGAGCGTAAAAAGAAAGGACTCAATCCGGCCAACTGTTGTTGGTTCTGGGGCGCCGGTACAAAACCGCAGCTTTCTTCTTTTGAAGAGAAAACGGGCAAAAAAGGTATGATGGTATCGGCTGTGGACTTGTTAAAAGGAATCGCCGTAGGAGCGGGAATGGGAGTTGCGCAGGTAGAAGGTGCAAACGGCGGCTTACATACCAATTATGAAGGCAAGACACAGGCGGCGCTGAAGGCATTGTTGGAAGAGGACTATGATTTTGCCTATATCCATCTGGAAGCGCCGGATGAGATGGGTCATCAGGGCAGTGTAGAACGCAAGGTGCAGGCGATTGAATATTTGGATGCAAGGGTGCTTGGTCCTTTGACGAAAGCCTTGGATGAGAAAAAAGCACAATACCGCCTTATGGTTCTGCCCGACCATCCCACACCAATAAGACTCAGGACCCATACGTCGGACAGCGTGCCCTATCTGCTTTATGACAGCACGAAGAAACTTAATAACACCTGGAATTATAACGAAAAGGAAAGCAAAGCCAGCGGTATTTTCTTCGCAAAAGGGCATATGCTGATCGATCATTTATTTGCGGAATAGTAAGAACCATATCTATAGAAATGAGGAAGGGCTATATTATGAAAAAAGTAGTGAAATTTGGCGGAAGTTCTCTTGCCAGCGCGGAACAGTTTAAGAAAGTAGGCGACATTATCCATGCGGATAAAGAACGGTGCTTTGTGGTGCCGTCCGCACCCGGAAAAAGATATGCGGATGATACGAAAGTAACGGATATGCTATACGCTTGCTATGAGTTGGCAGAAAAAGGCAAAGACTTTAAGGCAGCCTTGCAGGCGATCCGGGAAAGGTATCAGGAGATCATTGACGGCTTGGCTTTGAACCTTTCTTTAGAAGGCGAATTCAAGGTCATTGAAAAGAGTTTTAAAAATAAAGCGGGAAGAGATTATGCAGCATCCAGAGGGGAATATTTAAACGGGATCATCATGGCAAACTATCTGGGTTATCATTTCGTGGATGCGGCAGAGGTCATTGTTTTTCATAAGAATGGCGAATTTGACGAAAAGAAGACAAATAAATTGATGAAGGAAAAACTTTCCTCCTTAGAGAACGCAGTTATTCCGGGTTTTTACGGTGCCTGCGAGGATAAATCGGTCAAAACATTTTCCCGCGGCGGTTCCGATATTACAGGATCTATTGTAGCAAGAGCGGTCAAAGCGGATGTATATGAGAACTGGACAGATGTTTCAGGCTTCCTGATTGCAGATCCCAGAATCATATATAAACCGGAAAGCATTGAGACCATTACATATAAAGAACTGCGGGAGCTTGCCTACATGGGTGCTACCGTACTGCATGAAGATGCCATCTTCCCGGTCAGGAGCGAAGGGATTCCCATCAATATCAGAAATACCAATGCACCGGAAGATGAAGGAACATGGATCGTGGAAAGTACCTGCCAGAAATCCAAGTATGTCATTACCGGAATTGCAGGAAAGAAAGGTTTCTGTGCGGTCAACATTGAAAAAGACCATATGAATTCGGAGATCGGATTTGGACGTAAAGTGCTGCAGGCTTTTGAAGAAAACGGTATTTCGTTTGAACATGTGCCTTCCGGCATAGATACCATGACGGTTTTCGTGCATCAGGATGAGTTCATGCACAAAGAACAGAAGGTCGTATCGGGAATCCACAGACTTGCAGATCCGGATACCATTGAAATAGAGGCGGATCTGGCATTGATCGCGGTAGTGGGCCGCGGCATGAGGGCCACCAGGGGAACGGCAGGAAGGATCTTTTCCGCACTGGCACATTCCAATGTCAATGTTAAGATGATCGACCAGGGTTCCAGCGAGTTAAATATTATTATCGGAGTCGCAAACGCAGATTTTGAAACGGCAATTAAGGCAATTTATGACATTTTTGTGCTTTGCCAATTATAATTCTTGTCATTGTGTAACAAATATGATATAATAACTCAAATTTATATGTCAATTTGACCGATTTTCATATCATACAACCGGGATGATTATATAAATTTGCTAATACAATACATTTTGGAGGAAGAGTATGGCGAATAAAACAACACCTGCCTTAGTTTACACCAATGATAAGTGTATTGGCTGCAATAAATGTATTTCCGTTTGTCCGGTATTGACAGCCAACCATGCCGTTACCGAGGATGGCAGAAATAAGATAGTTGTGGATGGGCAGCATTGTGTCAGCTGCGGAGCATGTTTTGATGCCTGCGAGCATCATGCAAGAGAGTTTCATGATGACACGGAACGATTTTTTGATGATCTGAAAAGAGGGGAAAAGATTTCCCTTCTTCTTGCACCGGCTTTTCTGGCAAATTATCCCAAAGAGTACGCCTCTGTATTAGGCGGATTGAAACAAATGGGAGTAAACCGCATTATCAGCATCAGTTTTGGCGCTGATATTACTACATGGGCCTATATCAAGTACATAACGGAGAATAATTTCCTGGGAGGGGTTTCACAGCCCTGCCCCGCTATTGTGGGTTATATTGAGAAATACCTGCCGCAGTTGCTTCCGAAACTGATGCCGGTTCATTCTCCGATGATGTGCGGTGCTGTTTATGTGAAAAAGTATATGAAGGTACCCGATAAACTTGCATTTATCAGTCCTTGTATTGCGAAGAAGAACGAAATTGACGATCCGAATTGCGGCGGATATGTATCTTATAATGTTACATTTGACCATTTGATGGATTATGTCAGGAAAAACCATATTACCGGTACGCCGATAAGCGATGAGATCGAATACGGTCTCGGCTCTATCTATCCGATGCCGGGCGGCCTGAAGGAGAATGTATACTGGTTCTGCGGAGAGGATATCTTTGTCCGTCAAATAGAGGGAGAACGGCATGCTTATGAGTTTTTGGAAGATTATACGCAGCGGTTCCTGAATAAAAAAGAGCTGCCTTTCATGGTGGATGCCCTAAACTGTGCCAAGGGATGCTTGTATGGTACTGCGGTAGAGGAATCCAAGGCAAAGAGTGATGATACGCTTTATGAGGTACAGAGAATCAAGGCGGCAAGTAAGCGTAACAGTAAGACAAGCGCTTGGGGCAAGAATTTAACGCCGAAACAAAGACTGGCTCAGTTTAATAAGCAGTTCAAAAATCTAAACCTCAATGACTTTATCAGACATTACACGGATCAGTCGGCAAATGCGGCAATAAGTCGGCCTTCCGCTTCCGAACAGGATGCTATTTTTTCTTCTATGGAGAAGCATACGGAAGAAAGCAGGAAGATCAATTGTTCCGCATGCGGATACAGAACCTGTAAGGATATGATATCGGCAATACATAACGGGTGTAATGTTAAGGATAACTGTGTTCATTACATAAAAGATGAAGTAAATCGTGAGAAGATCTTAGCGGAAGAGTTGTCTGCCAAAATGCAGGAAAAGAACAGCGAAATTGAAGCAAAGAATAGCAATATCGCACAGTTGGTAAATGAGGTAAGTGAAGATTTTGACAGATTGGATATTTCCATTAACGATCTGTCTAAGGGAAATTCTGGCAATGCAGAAGAAAGTACGCAGATTTCCTCATCCATGAGTGAGGTGCTGACTTTCTGTGATTCCCTAAGTGTTGCACTAAGTAAGATTCAGGAGCTGCTAGTCAAGCTGGAGGAGAACAATCTTTCCATTACCGATGTTGCGGAGGAAACTAACCTGCTTGCATTGAATGCAAGTATCGAAGCGGCAAGAGCCGGGGAATCCGGAAGAGGATTCGCAATCATTGCGGAAAATATTAAAAAGCTGGCGGATTCTTCAAAGGATACGGCAAGCGACAGCGACAGAAATAAAGAGGAGATCCAGAATGCGATCAGCAACCTGTCTGAAGATGCCGAAAAACTGATCGCCGTTATTGACGATGTCAATGTAAGAGTAACAAATCTTGCGGCTTCTACGGAAGAAATTGCTGCCTCAGCAGATTTGGTCAGCTCGATTTCATCCGGTTTAAGAACCAAACTGGGAGATCTGCAAAGATAATAGATTATAAATAGTAGAGAGGATGTTTTGAGCCGGGAAAATGATCCCGGCTCTTTTTGTCTGTATCATAAGTGTAAATCTTTTTCTGATATTTTATAGTAAAAAATGCCTAAATTGTATAGATGTGAGAATAAATGGAATAAAAAGTAAAAATATGAAAAAATTTAAAAAAATTTGAAAAAATGTGTTGACAAATTAAAATGGCATGATATAATAAAACCATAAAGAAACAAATTCACATAGATATCATTAGGAAGCGGTTATCAAATAATAATAGAACCGTTTCTGAAGAAAGAGAGGTACGGACCACCGAAAACGTAAATTAGGATCCATTTAAAGTACAAATGAATAAGGAACTGAAGATAAGGTCGATAGAGATGGTTTTAACAGAACCGGATCTATGAGAATCGTAGTCGAGTACAGAAGAGAAAGTAACGCAGTACCTAAGATAAAATAAGAGATAAGGACCGTTACAGTATATTCATACAAGAGAAGAGTGGAAAGAGTACGAAGGAAGAAAATGGAGGTACGGACCAGTGGACAGTATAGCTTAGGAGCGGGTGTTGATCGATAAGATTGATACCCGCTTCCACATTGTTGCATTGAATAAAAATAGTGTGGTAAAATGTCTAAAAATAGGTTATGATAAATATGTTTAGAAGTATGAATACAGTTGGCAGGGAGGTTCGTATGGGAAAGTTGATCAATCGTCAGAAACGGCATTCTTCGGAGGATAAAGTGAATGATGATGAGGTAATTGAGGATATCAATGTAATCGATGAAGATATTGATGAAATAGTAGATGACGATGAAACCGATACCGATGAAAAGAACGGCGAAAACGGGATACAGAATGCGGAAGTGGGCAATAAGGCCGGCGTAGTGGATAAAGCAGACAAGAATATAAGTGAGAAAGAAGAAGGTGATGCGTCTGAGTCGATTATAAGACGTACTTACAGACGCAAGAGACGTATCCGCAATCAGATCATTGCGTATGGAATCGTCGTCATCTTTGCAGTGATATTGGTGATGACAGGAATCTCGATTCAACGAGGTATATCGAATCTTATTAAAGAAAAACGAAATGAAAAGCAGCAAGAAGAGCAGCTTGCAGAAGTGGATTTCCCTGAACCTGCGCAGACAGAACCGGTGATTGAAACTCCGCCTGTAGTTGAGCAAGAGGTTGAAGAAGAGGAAGTGGTAGACGAGGAATTTGAAGAATTTATCAATAGCTGTATTCTGGCGATGCCGTTAGAAGATAAAGTGGCCGGGTTGTTTATAGTGACACCTGAAGCGCTGACAGGCGTTCGGACCGTTGTACGGGCCGGAGAAGGTACGCAGGATGCGCTGAATCGGTATGCGGTAGGAGGAGTGGTTTATTTTTCTCAGAATATCTTGAATGAAGAACAGCTAAAGGAGATGCTGTCCAATACAGTTAGTATGAGTAAATACCCGATCTTTCTGGCGGTAGATGAAGAAGGCGGTTCTGTCAGCCGTTTAAAGGAAAGCGGTATTACGGTTGCCAATGTAGAAGATATGGCAGCAATAGGCGCCGGTGGTGATGCGGGCAAGGCTTATGAAGCAGGAGTTGCGATCGGTACTTATATGAATCGGATCGGTTTTAATCTGGATTTTGCTCCCGTAGCGGATATTACGAAGTCAGGAAATGCAGCCTTGGGAAGCAGATCCTTTGGAGAAGATCCGGAATTGACCGCGGACATGGTATCCAATGTAGTCAAAGGACTGGAAGGCAATGGCATCAGTGCATGCTTGAAGCATTTTCCGGGAATCGGTTCCGCAAATGAAGATACCCATGATGGAAGAGTAGAAATTACCAAAACGCTGGAGGAGATGCGGGATTCGGATTTTATCCCGTTTAAGGCAGGTATTGACGCGGGAGTAAATCTTGTCATGGTCAGTCACGTTACTGCTTCCGATCTGGATATAGACGGCTTGCCGAGTTCTTTGTCAAGAACAGTGGTTACCGATGTGCTTCGGGAAGAACTTGGATATGACGGCATTGTGATTACGGATGCGTTAAATATGAGTGCAATTTCCGAGTATTATACATCCCAGGAAGCGGCAGTCCGGGCAATCAGGGCCGGAGCGGATATGCTTTTGATGCCGGAGGATTTTGAGGCGGCTTATAAGGGTGTGTTGACAGCGGTTCAGGATGGAACGATCCTGGAAGAAAGGATCGACGAATCCTTAAGAAGAATCTACCGCATTAAGTATGCGGATAAGCTGCAATAAGTGAAATTTTTATTTTTTCTTGACAAAGCATAGGATGTGTAGTATGCTATTACTTGTCCGAAAGAGATTTGCATTAGAAATCTTGATTAGGCGAGTAAAATGCGCGAGTGGCTCAGTTGGTGGAGCGCGACCTTGCCAAGGTCGAGGCCGCGGGTTCGAGTCCCGTCTCGCGCTCTTTTAATCCCCGGAATTTTCCGGGGATTTTCTTTTTTAGATCGTTTTCTTGATTTTCTGAATCAAAGCTTCCTGTAACATTTCTCTAATATTAACTTATAGTTAAAAAATTTGTTCTTCGGTTAACAATCGCTTTTGTGCCATTTTGAACAAGGAGGCTTTTACCATGCCTATGAACTTAGTTATTCAGGAAAAAAGAAAAGAACTGGGACTTACTTGCTAAAGATCGACTTAAATACCCTGCTTTGTTTTCACGAAGATATGACACAGCAAGAGATTGGAGAAATTGTTCAATCCAAAGGAATCAATGGTGGAATAGCCTGGTAAAAAGATAAGCTGTGTTATGGCTGATGGTAAATAATCCCTTTATATTTTTTTCCTTTTTTTATCATAATATAGAACAAGCTAAAAGGCTGTATATGTAAAAGAAGGATTGGTTTAAACCAGGAAGGGGATGCGCTATGCACAACAGAAAACAGGGAGGTAAATGCCTGATAAATAAAGAACATTTCAAAAAGGACTTTTTCTGTCAGAGGCGCTCTCTGTTGTTTGGACTTTGCGTGGCAGCAGCCCTGTTTGGCGGCATGGTTTCGTTTTCTGTCTTTGCGCGGGAAGGCGAGACTGTCAATGACCTGCAGATTCCCAGAACCATGTTCCTGTTCAGTGGACTGGACACGGAAAGTCTGCCGGATACGGATGCGGCAGGCAGTAACTGGGGCAAGCCGCTTAAATATCATAATGACACGGGCGATGAAAGCTACTCCGTAATGGGCAAAGATGGCATTGAGCAGACAAAGTGGCATTATCCCGCCGGTCTCGGCAGCAACAATCATGACTATACCCGCCCGCCGGAGAATTGGTTCGGCGTAAACTGGTACGGCATAGAGGTAAAAGGCAATACGCAGACCCGTGTCATTGTGCCGGGTATCAACAAAGATGATCCCTCCATCACAGGCGATGTAGATCAGAGGCTGTTCCCGCAATACAACGGTTACTACGTTCGGCGGGTCACCGTCCAGGACAGCGACGTCAACGTCCTGGGCGTCATTAGGCTGCGGGAGCAGAATAGATATGTTTATTATTACACCAACAACGAAGAGCAGAGCACTGAGGTCAGTGTCACCACTCTGCCCGAGGGACAGAAATTCATCGTCCAGTACTACGCCAGGGAGCGCAGCGTTGCGTTTCAGGTGAAGATGAATGATTTAAATGGCGAAGATGTGACCTCCCAATGGATAGACGATGTCTTTGGTACGGATCGGCCCACAGGGACCAATCTGGGCACATATGCTTTCACTGCACAGGCACCGAATGGCTACACACTTTCTCTTTATCTGGTAAAGAAGGATGCGGACGGCAGCTGGGAGCAGCCGAAACTGCAGTTGGGAACCAAGGAAGAAAGGGAAAAAGAAGGCGAAGGTCTGTATACAGGCGTCAACGGTGGCTGGGCTTTAGGTGAGGAGCCGGTGTATGATAAAGTATTTCCCAACAACGGTTACTCGGTGCTGGTGAATACCGATAAAGGGCCCGGGACCATGACAACGCGAGGCACCTTTTACAACAATCAGGTAACGGAAGACCGCCGCATCATCGCTGTGCTGAGACCAAAGTCCGAACCGGTTTTTGCAGTCAGGCCTGTTCAGGAAGGGTTAGTGGGTGTGAAAGGACGCGGAGCTTCAGCGGCGGAAGACTATGACTGGGATGCGGACTATGCATATGCCATGGGTTGGAGCGTCAAAGATCCCTACCCAGGGCGCCCTGCTGCCTACCCCAATCTGGGAAAGCCTGCAAGCTCAAGTTGGGAGTGGGCTAAGAACAATTCGGTAAAGATGACCAAAGATCTTGACGGTACCTACTCCTATTCCTGGATCTTTCAGACCAATTCCCCGCAAGACAGCTATTACATGGACGCACTGGAGGTCAACGGCGTGGGCGTCAGGGTTCCTTTTTACCCGCACTATCTATGGGATCATAAGAGTGGAGAAAGTGTAGGGTCGGAGAGCGGCATGGATGCATGGTACACCGAGACAGTCCTGCCTGAGGGCGCCGTAGTCAGGGTGGAATATCTGCTCGTCTTTGGCAACGCCCAGCGCCATTACCGGATCCTTGTAAAAAATGCCCGGGCCAATATCTCCGTCACCGGTATGAATCTGATCATGTACAGCTCCGGAAATCCGGAATTTTCCATCTACCAGCTGGATGGCATTACCGGCGCCGATGTGGAGGGCGGTGACGTCCGCGTGGAGGCGATCCAATATTACGATAAAGGGGATGAAGGAAATGGCAGGAAGCGCGGTTGGAGCGAAGATAAGCCGAAAGCCAATGTTGTTATTGATGCCATTGATTACAAGACGGGAGATACGGACAACGGCGGTGCAAACATCCGATTTAAGTTGGCGGAAGGCTACGACAGCCCCTACTATCTCTATGAGAGTGCCCGGGAAGGCGTGATATACGGCAATGACCACAGTCCCCAGGCCTCGGCTGTGCGGAACGAGGTGACCGGTGTCGTTGACCGAGATAGTCAACACCAGGTGGTGCCCTATGTGTCCGATGGTACCAAACCTTGGATGCGGTATGACGGGGATACGCCTATACCCGTTACTGCGAAAGGCGGTACACTTTACGATGAGGATGGGAACCTGTTTACCGACTGGAGCAAGATCCGGATCGAAGAGGGGGATGACGGGCCGGTTCTTATCCCCAGGCTGTATGATGCAGAGGGAAAAACGCTGACAACAAAGGACGTCATAGCCGATCAAGGCGAAAAAGTGTTTCACTTCGGAGCGGATATCAATGCTAAGCTGAATTCCCGGTATATATACGAGGGTGCCGACGGCTGGCACTACATCCGGCTCTCCGGGCAGGGCCGGTGGATCAATCAGAATATTATGTATGTTGATGCCAATAGCAGCGGAAATCCTTACAAGATCGCCCTGCTGACCATCGTGGCCCATCCGAAACGATATGTCGTGCGGTATATGCCAAACACGCTGGAGAGGGTCGAGGACGCCAAAGGTAACGTGATCGTTGATGAGCGTCTCCCTGAAAATATGCCGGTGATCAAGCATTCCGATACCTGCCCCCTATTCTTCCGTTTAGATGACCCTGACAGGCCGGAGGAGCAATTTGATGACAACGCAGGTACTTTCTACGACGTGGATGTCAATTCCATTGCTGTCCTAAACCGCGCCCAGCCCACAGATCCGGAGAACTATTATAAATTCGTTGACTGGGTATTGGTGGGCGAGGACTGCCAACCAATCCGGCGGCATGTGGTCGGTCCGGATGGCAATTGGCTGCAGGTTGACGGGGAGTATGTCACGGAGGAGATCCACTTCGTAAGCGGTTCCATCGACATCAGGGATATCTCCGAATTCGGTATTTTAAACGACGATATGGGTCCCATCGACACGGACATCTATGTCCTGCGGCTGATGCCCACCTGGGACAAGATTGAAAGACCTTTCCGCTACACGGTGGCCTTAAACTGGGTGGATGCCTCGGGCGGTCTGCACGATGAATACTTTCATGGGTCATGGCCGGATGTCCTGACATATTATGAATTGGATGACAACGGTCTGCCTGTCATGGTCTTAAGGGACGCCGATCCTTTCCGGAAGTGGATCGCCGAGCACCCCACCTACACCTTTTGGGACGCCGTCAATAATGCGGTAGACGGTGAAAAGAGCGAGGAAGAAAAGATCCGAAACGCGCTGGATGCTTATTTCTCAGAGATGAGAATTGAAGAGAACCGACAGGAAAAGTATGATGCTGTTTTGCAGGCGCTGCTAAATAAGGATAGCGAGGGCAGTCTCGAGGGCGACGACTTTGGCCGCAATGGCGACTATATTTTCTCAGTCCGGGAGGATAACGGAGTCATCGCTGTCTGGATGTATGAGAATGCCCCCGGTTTGGTTTCGATCGGTACCGATAACGACAGCACCGGGGCGAATACGCAAACGTTGCCTCAGACAGGTCAGCTCTGGTGGCCAGTGCTGTTGTTTATGGCTGTGGGCGTGCCGTTTTTCCTGATCGGAGCGGTTCTGTTTATCCGGAAAAAGGAAGCGGAGGAATTTGAGGAGCCTTATGAGTAAACGATATGTTGGTCCGGTGATGATGCTCATCGGCATATCAGCCGTAGTGGCAGGGCTTGGCCTGAGCGGCTATAATCTGTGGGACAATCACCGGGCGGGAATCCGGTCCGATGCTCTGTCGGACGCCATTGTCCGGTACCGGAAAGCGTCGGAGATAACAGCCATAAGTAAGACTCCTGTAACGCCTCTTAAAGCCCCATCAAACTTAGACCGGGAATTGCCGGTGCTGGAACTGGACGATTACCGCTATATCGGAACGGTCTCCATCCCTGCAATCGATGTGACGCTGCCGGTACAGGAGGATTGGAGCCTTGCCCGCCTGAAAACCTCGCCCTGTCGGTACATGGGCTCGCCGTATCGGGGAGATTTGATCATCTGTGCGCATAATTATGCTGCCCATTTCGGGCGGTTGAAAGATCTGCGGCCCGGGGATGAAGTGTTTTTCACCGATGTGGAGGGAAATGAGTTTAACTATACCGTTGTGGAACTGGAGACCCTTGCCGGTACGGCTGTGGAGGAAATGGTGAATGGAACGTGGGATCTGACACTTTTCACCTGTACCCTGGGAGGCCGGATGCGGGTCACGGTGCGCTGTGGCCTGCATGTAAACGACGAGACATAGGACCAATAAGAGTAAAAGAAAATATTTATAAATAAAATAGCCTTATTGACTAGGCTTTTTTTTCTATCTGATATATAATAGTAGCAGGAGGAAAATCGGGATCGTATGTTTGGCAAAAAGAAAGTTATCAAGCAGTATGATAAAAATAACTGGAAACCGGTCTTAAAATGCAGTATCTGCACCGGAGAACAGGTGGCGGGTTTTAAAGACATACATACCGGAAAGTTTGAAGAAGTCATGCTGATCAAAAACAGCAGAGACATGGATGCGTTTATGCGGATCTATGATGTGACGGATATCAGTAAAGAATATTAATTTTTGCAGGTAGAAGAGAGGCAGTTACTATGAAAATTGTCAAAGGGATCTTATATGGATTTATGGCGCTTTTTGCCTTGTTATGCGGGATTATTTTATTGTGTGCCGTAAAGCCGGAGTTGTCCGGACAGATTGCCGATGCGTTTCGGTTTGGTGAAGAGCGTGACAGCACAGTAGCGACCGTATCCGGTATTGTGAGCTCCGAAGGCCAGGATGAGAGTATCGGTTTGCCTAACGGATATTTTCAGGACCTGGTTTTAGATGATGGGACTGACTATGAAACGCGTCCGGAAGACGCAGTGTGGTCGGACAAAGAATCGGTCACTAACATAGGAGACGCAAACACCAAAGATACGGATAATAAGTTGGATCCTTCAGCATACGGAATCAGTGTGCCGGCTGCCGTAGCAGGAAAAAACGGATACGAACCTGTTACCGGTAACAATAGTGAGATAGACGATGAGGAAGCCGCGTTCTTACAGAGTGAATTAGGCACCGGCAGGACGGGAGACAGCCTTAGATTTGATTCTCGCATTTATCCCTATTATTCTATGCTGAATGATAAAGAACAGCATCTTTACCGGCAGATCTATGCCAATGCAACGGCACTGGTGGAAAGATTTGCACCGGTGGAAAATGTATCTGTGGCGGAACTGAAGGATACTTTTGCGGCAGTTTACAATGATCATCCGGAATTATTCTGGATGGACACGGTATATGCCTGCAAATACAAAAGCAGCGGACAATGTGCGGAAATCGATCTGCAGTTTAATTATACGGCACAGAATCTTGAAAAGGAAAAAATTTCTTTTGAAGAAAAGGCAAATGCCATTATCACTGCTGCAAATGAGAAAGAAAATAATTATGAGAAAGAAAAATATGTACATGATACGCTGATTTCTCAGGTAGAGTATGCCGCTTATGCCAAAATCAATCAAAGTGCTTACAGCGCCCTGGTAAACGGCAGAACAGTTTGTGCAGGATATGCCAGAGCATTTCAGTATATACTGCAAAAATTAAATATCCCTTGTTATTATTGCACGGGCTATGCGGGAGAAAGCCATGCGTGGAATATCGTCTCCTTAGAGGATGGTTATTATAATGTGGATGCCACCTGGGATGATACCGGCGATGGTACATATGATTATTTTAATAGGACGGATGCGGATTTTTTGGGCAATCATCTCAGACAGGAACTTTCGGTGAAGCTTCCGCCTTGTAACGGAACGGCGTATCGAAATCTGGAGAAGACTTCGGATAAGGATAAAGATAAAGATAAGGATAAAGATAAAGATAAAGAAGAGGAATCGGGTGATAACAGAAGGAGTCTTGCGGATTACGGCCTGACGAAAGAGGATAGTTTCAGTTCACTGGAAGAATATTATAACAATTGTTATCAAAATATGATCGCAAAGGGAAAAGGGGAATACAGTTTCAGAAATGTGGTAGCAGGAAGAAGCGTTTTTGTGGACGTATATGGGGCATATCAGACAGAAGACTACAGGCGGGGATATGTGGACAGCGCTATGTCGATGCTAGGCGCTTCGGTATATAGAATAAATTGGCAGATTGAGTCCTTAAAAGATGATTATTATCTGGTTACGCATGAGGTGACAGTGCAGTAAGAATTTCGGGAGGAGAAAGATTGCAGGCATGAAAGTATTGGTAATTAACGGCAGCCCGAAGGGTAAGAACAGCATTACTTATCAGACGGTTCGATTCTTACAGAAGAAGTTTCCAAAGGATGAATTTGAAGTGATTCACGCAGGGGCGCAGATCAAGCAGTTGGAGCAGGATGTTTCCGGGGTACGTGAGGCAGTTGAAAATGCGGAGGTGCTCCTGTTTGCCTATCCGGTCTACACTTTTATTGCACCGTCGCAGCTTCATCGGTTTATTGCACTTATGAAAGAATTAAAGATTGATTTTACCGGGAAATACGCGACGCAGATCACAACTTCTAAGCATTTTTACGATGTTACCGCACACCGTTATATTGAAGAGAACTGTGATGATATGGGCCTGCATTTCCTCAGGGGGTATTCCGCAGATATGAACGATCTTTTGACCAAGACCGGACAGCTGCAGGTCATTACATATTGGAATTATGTCCGACATATAATAGAGCAGGAAAAGAATCCGGAGCGGAAGAAACAGAACAAAACCCCTATTCATGAAAAAAACGGGCGTTATCATATAGTGATCGTTACCGATTGTAAGAAAGAAAATGAAAGACTTCGTAAAATGATCATAGATTTCAGAAAAGCCTTGCCCTATGCCAGCCATGTGGTAAATCTACAGGATTTTGC
>JAFLTF010000006.1:16321-25959 GCA_022510585.1 Lachnospiraceae bacterium | reverse complement strand
TATATGACTTTCCGCAGAAGAAGCTGGGAACCCTCCTGTTTATGAAATTAGTGGGTTTGCTGCTTAAGCTGCCGGGCAGCCGTACATGGATGCAATCCAAGATGACGGAAGGAATGCTGATGCCCTATGAAAAAGTTATATCGTAATTATATTTTTGATTTGTATGGAACTTTAGTGGATATCAGAACGGATGAAGAACAACAATTGTTATGGAATAAAATGAGCCTGTTTTATGGCTATTATGGGGCGGATTATACGCCAAAAGAGCTGCATGAGAATTATCGCTCCCTGATTTTGGCAAAAGAAAAAGCAGAGGAAAAACAGCAAGTTCATTATGCCCATGAAGCCTATCCGGAGATTTCGATCGAAGAAGTTTTTGATGAATTGTACAGGAAGAAAGGTATTTGCCCTTCCAAAGAGCTGGTATTACATACCGGGCAGATGTTTCGGGTATATTCCACCCATCATATCAGGCTGTATGCAGGAGCGAGAGAACTTTTAGAAAAACTTCGAGGATCTGGGGGGAGGGTTTATCTGCTGTCGAATGCACAGCGTATATTTACGGAGTATGAATTGCGATATCTGCAGATATATGACTGCTTTGACGGAATCCTGATCTCTTCCGATCATGGCGTAAAAAAACCGGATGAGAAATTTTTTGGGATATTGTTTGATAAATATCAGATAAAACCTGAGGAATCCTTAATGATCGGTAATGACTTAGACAGCGATATTGCCGGTGCGAAGCAGGCAGGCATGGATACTTTTTATATTCATTCCGGTATCTCACCCAAACTGAGAAGACAGGTGGATGCCGATGCGTGTATGATGTCGATGAATTTGAAAAATCTACAGAAGCGTTTGCTCGGAGAAGAGAAAGAATAAATAACATTTGATATGTTATATAAATATATTTAGATAGAAAGGTTGTGTGAGAAGTATGGATAATTATTATGACGGTAAGGGTTTGTTTTCAAAAATAGGAGAAACCATAACGATCAAAGGGAAAGAGGTATCAGGTAAGGCTAAAGATATGGCTGAAGTTGCGAATTTGAGAAGCCAGATAAGGACCTGTGAGGAAGTGATAAAGAAAAATTACATGGAAATCGGCAAGAATTACTTTGAACTGCATGGATCCATGCCTGAAGAAGCCTATGAGGAGCAGTGCAGAGCAATTAATAATGCACAGATCGGAATTGCGGAGCTGGAGAATAAAATAAAAGAAATCAAAGGGGTATAAAATCAAATCTTGATTTAACCAAATAGATAATGGAAACAGATACAGAAAAGGAACACACGTCATCGTATGTTCCTTTTTTTGTTTATTAATAACGGTTGTAATTTATCATTCCGGCGCTGCTTCCGGAGCAGCCTCCGGGGCCGGTTCAGGCGGCGGGTTTGCCGCCGCAGCAGCCGCAGCAGCCGCTGCAGCATTTCTTTGGTCTATTTCGGCACGCTGTCCCGCAATGATCGCGTCATGATTCGGATCTGCAAAGAACTCATAGCTATGCGGACAGACGTTGGTGGTCTGCTGCACCACAGGAATATAGGTGATAGATCCGTCTTCATTTACGATTTCGGTAGTAACATTCGGATAGCCGCTTTGTATGGACATGTCTTCGATCAATGGCAGCTCCAGGACGCCGTCCACTCTGAAAGGACAGACATCCGTAGCAGGCAGAAGACTGTATTGGCAGACCGGACCTACATAGTGGATATCACAACTTTCTGTCGGAACGGTGCCTTCCGCAAAATATTCCGTTCTTAACGTACCGTTGCACAGTCCGTCGATCGGCAGCTTACCGGAACGGGAACATACCGTGGCGGTTACGATACCGCTGGGAACGGGGAAGGACTGGTTCGGCAGTTCTTCATGAATCTTGGACATCACGGCACGCCATAGTTTTTTGGCAAGATCTGTTTCTTCCTTGTTTCTTAGTTTCACATTGTTATCGTATCCGGCCCAGGTAGCTGCGGTGTAATAAGGTGTAAAACCTACAAACCAGACATCATTGCTGGAACTGGTAGTTCCGGTTTTTCCTGCAATTGCCATGTTGCCAAAGTTGACGGCGCCGCCGGTACCGCCTGCGGCTGTGACAACATCCACCATAGCGTCAGTCAACAGGAAAGCGGTAGTTTCCTTGATGACCTGCTTGGACTGAGGCGGTGTGTTGTCTAAGATCACATTGCCGTCATGGTCCAGTACTTTCGTATACAATTTGGGTTTGATATAGGTTCCGCCGTTTGCGATACATGCATAAGCGGCGGTTAATTCTTCGTTGGTGACGCCGTAGGTAAGACCGCCCAGCGCAGTGGTCTGCTGGATATCACTATATATTTTTTTGTTAATTTCTACCCGCTCTACCACTGTGGTAAAACCGAAGTTGATCAGATAATCAAAGCCAAGCTGGGGCGTGATCCATGTCAATGCTTTCACGGCTATGATGTTCATGGATTCCCGGATCCCGTCTCTGAAGGAGCAGACCCCCTTGTAGCCGGAATACCAATTGTTTACGGGACGGCCTCCGGCATAATTATATGGGGCATCGTTCAGTACCGTAGCAAGGGTCAGTCCTGCACTGTCCAGTGCCGGCGCATAGGTGGATACGACCTTAAAAGTGGACCCCGGCTGTCTGACAGCATCCGTGGCACGATTCAGCGTCCGGCTTGCCGATTTGGCGCCGCGTCCGCCCTCCATTGCCACGACATAGCCCGTACTCTGGTCTTCTACAACCAAAGAGACCTGCGGCTGAGGCGTCAGGGAAACGGTTTCGCTGAAAACCTCATCGCTTGGACCCAAAAGCGCTTCTTTATATAGTTCAATGTCGGCATAGGCATCTTCCTGTGAGGAATAGATCAGGTTATAGTTTTTGTTGGACTCTTTAAAAAAGTCACTTAACATTTCCGTACTGTAGTTTACCCTGTCGCCGTTGCCTTTTACAATGGTGAGTTCGTAATTTAAGTACCACTTGGTATTGGCGGGGAAGTTGTTTTCGTCTGAAAATACTTCGTCGCAGATTGCCTGAATCGCGGGATCCTGCGTAGAATATATTTTCAGTCCGCCGCTGTATAATAAAGTAAATGCCTGGGTCTCATTGTATCCGGCAGCGACCAGATCTTCCAGAACGTCATCCGTCAGTGCGTCAATAAAATATGTATTTATAGTAGATTCTCCGTGTTCGGAATCGACGATCTGAATACGTGAATAGACATCATCATCCATGGCAGCCTGATACTCTTCCTGCGTAATAAAATTCTGTTCCAGCATATCGTTAAGAACCCTTTCACGGCGCTCCGCATTCTTATCCGGATGGGTGATCGGGTTGTATTTGTTGGGATTCTGGGTAATCCCGGCGATAACTGCGCATTCGGACAGAGTCAGATCGCTGACAGATTTATTAAAATACCGCAAAGAAGCAGCCTGAACACCCAGGGTGTTCTGCCCCAGGTTGATGGTATTCATATAGTTGATCAGGATATCGTCTTTATCCATGACCTTCTCCAGTTCCAGAGCAAGATACTGTTCCTGGATCTTACGCTTCATTCTGTCCGCAAAAGAGTCCTCACTGGTCCATTCGGTAAAAACGTTATTCTTCAGAAGCTGCTGCGTGATGGTGCTGGCACCCTCCGAGAAGTTGAACTTGTGCTGGACACCGACATAAAAGGCACGGATGATACCTTTGATATCAATGCCGTTGTGGTCATAAAAACGTGCATCTTCGACTGCCACAAAAGCGTGGGCAAGGTTCTCCGGAACCATATCCATACTGACCGGGATACGGTTGGAATTGGTAGATACCAGTTTGGCTGTCTGGTTGCCTTCTATGTCATAGACAAAAGTAGAAAAGCCACTTGGAGTCACATCAATATTACCGATTTCCGGAGCCGTGGCAAGGATACCTTTAAAAACACCGATTCCTGCGCATGTGCCAAGCACGGCTGCCGAAATCATAAAAATGAGAATAACCTGAATAAAGGTGAATCCCAGTTTCTTTCCCCATTTTACTGATCTAGAATTAAGTGCCTTCTGCTTTTTTCGGACACCTTTTTTTCCATAATTCATAACGATGCCTCCCCGGGCTGACAAATTTCAAATTAACTGCTATGCCTACGTCATACGCTGCGATGTTTGGGCGCAAGCACAAACTCGCGGGTAAAACATAGAAATTCTTAGACAGTGTATTTTACTGTCTTAGAATTTCTTTTTACCCTATTGTACCAAAAAATGGATATAAAATAAAGTTTTTTTCATTATCTGTAAGAATTGTTCACAATTCTATACACTTTTATTCTTTCTTGTGTTAAGATAGAAAAATGGATATCAGAAAAGAATCTTACAAGGTGATCGCCCGGGGCGGCGTAGGGAAAATTGAAGAAAAAAAGTCCGTATTCATAGCCAATACGGCTCCTGTACAGACAGAGGAAGAGGCGCTTGCCTTTATCGAGGCAATGAAGAAGAAATATTGGGATGCAAGGCACAATTGCTACGCTTATGTATTGGGGGATTCGGCACAGGTGGTACGTTTCTCCGATGACGGAGAACCTTCGGGAACTGCCGGGAAACCGATCCTGGAAGTGCTGCTTGGCATGGAAGTGCGAAATCTCGTGGTCGTGGTTACCAGATACTTCGGCGGAACGCTTTTGGGAACGGGCGGACTGGTGCGTGCTTACACGCAGGCAGCACAGGCGGGAATGGAGAATAGTCTTGTCCGTACGATGAAATACGGTGTTTTGCTTCGGATCACGACGGATTATAACGGGATCGGTAAGATTCAATATATCATGGGACTGCGTGGGATTACGATAGAGGAACCGGAATATACGGATGCAGTTTCTTTGAAGGTGAAAGTTCCTTATGAAGAGGAAGAGGCTCTTAAGAAGGAAATCACCGAAGCGACCGCAGGAAAGGCGAAGATTGAGAAGCTGGAAAGCCTTTATTATATAGCATAATGTATGGCACAATGTCACAATATAATAACATATGTTATTAAAAACAGGAGAGAGGAGGGCATCTTATGGAAGAAATTTTAGAATTGTTAAATTCCGGGCAATATTTAAAACTGCGTCAGATGGTTACCAATATGAACGTAGCGGATATTGCGGCCTATATGGAAGAAATGGAAAGGACCGATCTGCTCAAGTTGTTCCGTATCCTGCCAAAAAGTATGGCTGCTGATGTATTTTCCTATCTGGAGATCGAAACGGAGCAGTACATCATTACCTCCATGTCTGAAAAGGATGCCGCAAATATCATCGATAACCTGATGGCTGATGATGCGACGGATCTTTTGGAAGAGATGCCGGCCAATGTGGTAAAGAGACTGCTTGCCCATGCCAGCCCGGAGACAAGAAGGGATGTCAACCATCTTCTGCGTTATCCGGAAGACTCCGCCGGCAGTATCATGACAGTGGAATATGTGGATCTGAAAGAGTCCCTGACGGTGGAAGAGGCAATTGCCAGGATCCGTAAAGTGGGAGTAGACAGCGAAACCATCAATATCTGCTATGTACTGGACCAGAGAAGGACCTTAGTCGGTACCGTGGCGCTCAGATATCTGCTCCTTAGTCCTCCGGATGCGATCATCGGGGATATCATGCATGAAAATATCATTTCTTTGCATACCTTGATGGATCAGGAAGAGGTGGCAAGACAGTTCGTCAAATATGGTTTTACCTCGATGCCTGTGGTGGATAATGAAGACAGGCTGGTGGGGATCGTTACTGTGGATGACGTTGTGGACATCCTGGAAGAAGAGACTACGGAAGATATCGAGAAGATGGCGGCTATCGTGCCGTCGGACAAACCTTATATGAAAACAGGTGTTATTGAAGCCTGGAAAAAGAGGATCCCGTGGCTGTTATTGTTGATGATATCCGCCACTTTCACGGGAAGCATTATTTCTTCTTTTGAAGATGCCTTAAGCCGTTATGTGGTACTCACGGCTTTTATTCCCATGCTGATGGATACCGGCGGAAATGCGGGCGGGCAGGCCAGCGCCATTGTCATCCGCGGATTGTCTCTGGATGAAATACAGTTTGGCGATTGGCTGACCGTGGTATGGAAAGAAATCCGCACGGCGGTTCTGTGCGGTATGACGCTGGCAGCATGTAATATTGTAAAAATGCTTGTTATTGAGAGAGTGGGCATACAGGTTGCACTGGTGGTCAGCCTGACCTTGTTTCTGGCAGTGATCGTAGCCAAGATCGTAGGCTCCACTTTGCCGATGATTGCCAAAAGGATCGGGATGGATCCCGCTGTTATGGCAAGTCCTTTTATCACAACCATTGTGGATGCAATCTCTCTGTTGATATACTTTAGAATCGCAACGGTGGCTCTGGGGATATAATAGCATATGTTATTTATTATCCCTGGCGGCTGCCGAGATTGCTGCCCTTTTCCTTAGGGTAGGATCCAGAATCTTCTTGCGGATCCGCAGGTTCTGCGGAGTAACTTCCAAAAGTTCATCGGTATCGATAAATTCCAAAGCCTGTTCCAGACTTAAAATCTTGGGAGGCGTCAGCCGCAGCGCTTCGTCCGCGCTGGAAGAACGGGTATTGGTAAGCTGCTTTTTCTTGCAGACATTCAGTTCAATGTCTTCCCCCCGTCCATTCTGTCCCACGACCATGCCGGAATATACTTTCGTGCCGGGGCCGATGAAAAGACTGCCCCGCTCCTGTGCATTATACAGTCCGTAAGTAATGGCCTCTCCTGCTTCAAAAGCGATCAAAGATCCCTGTTTCCGATATTGGATGTCCCCCTTGTAAGGGCCGTATCCGTCAAAAACGCTGTTCATGATACCGTTTCCTTTGGTATCCGTCATAAATTCGCTGCGATAACCGATGAGTCCTCTGGAAGGAATGGAAAATTCCAGGCGGGTATAACCGCCCGAAGCCTGTCCCATGTTTTTCAGTTCGCCTTTTCTCTGACTCAGCTTCTCTATGACGGTACCGGAAAATTCCTCCGGCACGTCCACATAGGTCAGTTCCATCGGTTCCAGTCTTTTTCCCTGTTCATCCGTCTTATAGAGGACTTCCGCTTTGCTGACCGCAAATTCGTAACCTTCTCTGCGCATATTTTCGATCAACACGGACAGATGCAGTTCCCCTCTGCCGGAAACCTTAAATGCCTCCGTAGTTTCCGTTTCCTCCACCCGCAGGGAAACATCCGTATTCAGCTCCCGGAACAGTCTGTCCCTAAGATGGCGGCTGGTAACGTATTTTCCTTCCTGTCCCGCAAGGGGAGAATCATTGACGATAAAGTGCATGGCAATGGTAGGCTCCGAGATCTTCTGAAAGGGAATCGGATCCGGCGCGTCCACCGCGCATAAGGTATCGCCGATATGGATGTCGGCAATACCGGAAATGGCTACGATGGAGCCGATTTTTGCTTCTTTTACTTCTACTTTATTCAAGCCGTCAAATTCGTATAGCTTGCTGACTTTGACTTTCTTTTGTTTTTCGGGTTCATGATGATTTACGATGACCACTTCCTGATTGACCCTGATGATACCGTTATCTACCTTGCCCACGCCGATGCGGCCCACATATTCATTGTAGTCAATGGTACTGATCAGCACCTGGGTACCGGCATCCGGATCCCCGCCGGGAGCGGGAATGTGCTCTAAGATGGTATCGAATAAAGGCGTCATATCCTTTCCTTTTACGGTGATCTGTGTGGTTGCGGTCCCGGTTTTGGCGGAAGCATAGACGAAAGGACAGTCCAGCTGTTTATCGTTGGCATCCAGGTCCATCAAAAGTTCCAGTACCTCGTCTACGACCTGGATCGGTCTGGCTTCCGGGCGGTCGCATTTGTTGATGCACACAATGACGGACAGATCCAGTTCCAGCGCCTTTTTTAATACGAATTTGGTCTGCGGCATGGGACCTTCAAAGGCATCCACCACCAAAACTACACCGTTTACCATCTTCAGCACGCGTTCCACTTCACCGCCGAAGTCCGCATGGCCGGGCGTATCGATGATATTGATTTTAACTCCTTTATACATAACAGCTGTATTTTTTGACAGGATCGTAATCCCGCGTTCCCGTTCCAGGTCATTGGAGTCCATGACCCGTTCCGCAACCTCCTGATTTTCGCGGAAAACGCCGCTCTGTTTTAAGAGTTCGTCCACCAGTGTGGTCTTGCCATGGTCTACATGGGCAATGATCGCAATATTTCTGACATCTTCTCTGACTTGATTCATAGAATAACCGTGCCTTTCTCATGCTGTTTCTTCATTATTTAATCCGTTTTATCATATTTTATATTTTTCCAAACGCACTCAGTATAGCAAAAGAAAGGCGAAGTTGCAAGCAATTACGCGACCGTTTACAGTTCTATTTTGAAAAAAGGAACATATATTGATACTACAATACTGACAAAAATTCTTAAAGAGTAAGATTCTTTAACAAAGAAGGGAGAACAAAACATGACAGATAAGGTAATTGAAAACAACCAAGTGACTATTATGGGAGAGATCGTAAGTGATTTTGTATTTAGTCACGAAATTTTTGGAGAAGGATTCTATATGGTGGATATCAGTGTGGACAGATTGAGCGATTCCACGGATTTGATCCCCGTTATGGTATCAGAGAGGCTGCTTGATGTAAACGAAGATTACAAAGGCTTGAAAATCAGCGTTATCGGACAGTTTCGCTCCTACAACAGGCATGAAGAAAAAAAGAACAAACTGGTGCTTTCCGTCTTCGCCAGGGAAATTGATTTTGTGGATGACATCGAGGAAAGCGCTAAGACCAATCAGATTTTCCTGGACGGATATATCTGCAAGGCGCCGATCTACCGCAAAACGCCTCTCGGAAGAGAAATTGCGGACTTACTTCTTGCAGTCAACAGACCCTATGGCAAGTCGGATTACATACCCTGTATCTGCTGGGGAAGAAACGCAAGATTTGCAAGCACCTTTGAGGTGGGCAGCAGATGTGCTATCTGGGGAAGGATCCAAAGCAGGGAATATATGAAAAAGATTTCCGAGGATCAGCTGGAACGGAGGACCGCGTATGAGGTATCCGTCAGCAAACTGGAGATCGTAGAGGAGGAGCAGGAGTAAATTAAGTTGCGTTTCCATAACAACTGTGCTATGATAAATAGCGAATTGCAAAATTCTGGTATTTATGAGGTGCAGTATGAAAAAGGGAATGATTCAAATATACAGCGGCGAGGGACATGGGAAATCCCCCGCTGCTTTTGGGAAAGCACTGCAGCGTGCATGCGACGGTGAAAGTGTTGTGATTATCCGTTTTCTCAAAGGTAGAGGGATAGCGGACTCTGAGTATGTCAAACGCTTGGAACCGGAAATCAGGATCTTCCGGTTTGAGAAGTCCGATGAAGATTTCAGGCAGCTTTCCGAGGAAAGAAAGGCGGAGGAGATCAGCAATATCCGGAACGGTCTGAATTTTGCAAAAAAAGTCATGAATACGGACGAGTGCAGTTTGCTGATCCTGGATGAAGTATTGGAACTATTGGATAACGACATCATCACGGTAGAGGAATTAAAGAATTTGTTGTTATGTAAACCTGAAGAAATGGATGTAATAATGACAGGTGTTATTTTAAATGATGAAGTAAGCAAACTGGCAGATGAAGTGACCAAGGTGGAAACAGTGCATTCCAACATTTC
>JAFLTF010000006.1:0-16221 GCA_022510585.1 Lachnospiraceae bacterium | reverse complement strand
TAAGCAAACTGGCAGATGAAGTGACCAAGGTGGAAACAGTGCATTCCAACATTTCCTGATTGTTACCGGGGAAATGATTGGGTTACTGTATCTTGACAGCAGAGCAATAAGGTGTTATGATTGTAAAAAAGGTTGATAGAGGTTGCATTTTTTATCAGTAGGAATGCGGATGCGGCAGGCGCAGGAGAAGCATTTTGAAAGGGAAAAATGCCGAAAGGAAAGATTTTCTGCATATCTTTCCTTGGGCATGCAGTTAAGAGCTGTATGACTGTCATCGTATCAGATGGGGCGCTATCCGAATATTTTTATAAAATATTTTCAAAGAGTAAAGCTGGCCCGTTTTGGTCAGCTTTTTTGCAGGAAACTCTTTGGTATATGGCGCGGCAGATCAAGATTGGAGGAGAGAGTATGGCTATTTTTGAAGGAGCAGGCGTAGCGATCGTAACACCGTTTCGTGAGGACGGCAGCGTGAATTACGAGAAATTCGCAGAACTTTTGGAGGATCAGATTCAGGGCGGAACAGATGCAATCATTGTGTGTGGCACTACGGGAGAGGCATCCACCCTTTCCCATGAAGAACATTTATCCGTTATTAAGTTTTGCGCAGAGACTGTAAACGGCAGGATTCCCGTGATTGCAGGAACAGGTTCCAACTGTACCGAAACAGCGGTGTATCTTTCTACAGAAGCGGAAAAATACGGCGTGGACGGACTGCTTTTGGTGACGCCCTATTATAATAAGGCGACGCAGAACGGTTTGTTTGAACACTTCAAACAAGTGGCGGACTCCGTAAAACTGCCTATTATTTTATATAACGTACCAAGCAGGACCGGCTGCAACATCCTGCCCCAGACGGCGGTTCGACTTTGCAACGAAGTATCCAATATCGTAGCGATCAAAGAAGCCAGCGGAAATATTTCTCAGATTGCCAAACTGGCTTCCCTGGCACAGGGGAACATTGATATCTATTCCGGCAACGACGACCAGATCGTTCCCATTCTGTCCCTTGGCGGAAAAGGTGTTATTTCGGTTCTTTCCAATGTGGCGCCGAGACAGACCCATGAAATCTGTGCAAAGTTCTTTGCAGGTGATGTGGTAGGAAGCGCCAGAGAACAGCTGCGCGCAATTGAATTGTGCGACGCCCTATTCTGTGAGGTGAATCCGATTCCGGTCAAAGCGGCGCTCAATCTGATGGGAAAAGAAGTCGGTTCCCTCAGACGTCCTTTAAGCGACATGGAAGAGGCAAATGTGGAAAAACTCCGCATTGCTATGAAGAACTACGGTATTTTATAGGAAATGAAAGGTTACTTTCTTTCAATTTTTAAGGAAGGAGTATGGGCATAGAATGGTAAGAGTGATCATGCACGGCTGCAACGGGAAGATGGGTCAGACGATTACCGGGCTGATTGCGGTCGACAACGAAATAGAAATTGTTGCCGGAATCGATACTTATGATGAAGGCAAAAATACCTATCCCGTTTTTGAAAGTATTGAAAAATGCGATGTGGAGGCTGATGCAGTCATTGATTTCAGTACGGCTGCGGCGGTTGACCGTCTGTTAGATTATTGTGTGGAGAAAAAGCTGCCCTGTGTCCTGTGTACCACGGGACTTTCCAAGGAGCAGCTTGCCAAAGTGAAAGAGGCTTCCACGAAGACGGCAATTTTAAAATCCGCCAATATGTCCCTTGGCATCAATATGCTTTTAAAATTATTAAAAGAGGCAGCAGGCATACTTGCGCCTGCCGGCTTCGATATTGAAATTGTAGAGAAACATCACAACCAGAAAGTGGATGCCCCCAGCGGCACCGCACTTGCGCTTGCAGATTCCATCAAAGAAGAACTGGATGAGCCTTGCAGCTATGTCTATGACAGAAGTACGAAGAGAGAGAAGAGAAGTAAGACAGAGATCGGTATCAGCGCCGTTCGCGGCGGCACCATTGTAGGCGACCATGATGTGATCTTTGCGGGAGCAGACGAAGTGGTCACCTTTTCTCACAGAGCGTATTCCAAGGCGGTTTTTGGCAAAGGCGCGATTCAGGCAGCTAAATTTTTGGCCGGAAAGCCGGCAGGAATGTACGATATGAGTGATGTGATCGGATAAAAAGGTATCGGCGGGAAAGGAGCTACATGAAAGAACTAGAACATAGGTATTTGAAGAGCCTTGCGAAGCAATATCCGACCATTGCCTCGGCATCTACGGAAATCATCAATTTGCAGGCGATTCTAAATCTTCCTAAAGGAACAGAACATTTTATGACGGATATACATGGGGAGTATGAGCAATTCAATCATGTGCTGAAAAACGGCTCCGGTTCCGTAAGACGTAAAATCGATGAAGAGTTTGGAAATACCTTAAGTAATAAGGATAAGAAGAGTCTTGCGACATTGATCTATTATCCGAGAGAGAAACTGGATATCATGCTGCGAGAAGAAGATGAGACCACGATTTTGGACTGGTATAAGATCACCCTTCATCGCTTGGTGCAGATCACCAAGAGGGTTTCCTCTAAGTACACCCGTTCCAAAGTTAGAAAAGCGCTGCCTCAGGATTTTTCATATATTATTGAAGAATTGATTACGGAAAAAGCGGAGATTCAGGATAAGGAAGCCTATTATAACGAAATTATTCATACGATCATCCGCATCGGGAAAGCGCCGGAATTTATCATAGCGCTTAGCGATCTCATCCAGAGGCTGGTCATTGATCATCTGCATATTGTAGGAGATATCTATGACAGAGGACCGGGACCGCATATCATTATGGATACCTTGCAAAAATACCATTCTGTGGACGTACAGTGGGGAAATCATGACATTGTCTGGATGGGAGCGGCAAGCGGACATCTGGCCTGTATCGCAAATGTGATCCGGAATGCGGCACGATATGGCAATCTGGATATTCTGGAAGAAGGCTATGGCATCAATCTGATTCCACTTGCTACTTTTGCGATGGAAGTCTATAAGGACACGGATTGCAGCGCTTTTGCCATCAAATATAATACGGAATATGATACCAAGGACTTAAGCCTGGATATGAAGATGCATAAGGCGATCACCATACTCCAGTTCAAACTGGAAGGCCAGCTCATCAAGCGGCGTCCGGAATTTGACATGGACAACCGTCTGCTTTTGGAGCATATTGATTATGAAAAGAAAACGGTTACCATTGAAGGAAAAGAGTATCCTATGAAAGATACGGATTTCCCTACGGTCAACAGAGAACGGCCTTATGAAATGACGAAGGAAGAGGAGCAGGTAATGGAGCGTCTGCGTCACGCTTTTGTCAAGTGTGAAAAGCTGCAAAAGCACGTCAGATTTCTTTTTGCCAAAGGAAGCCTCTATAAGATCTACAATTCCAATCTGCTTTATCATGGCTGTGTGCCGATGGATCAGGACGGGAACTTTAATAAAGTCAATATCTACGGCGAAGAGTACAGCGGCAGGGAATTGTATGATGTGTTGGAACAGTATGCCAGAAAAGGATATTATACCAGCAATGACTGGCAGGAAAAGCTAAGAGGGCAGGATGTTATCTGGTATATATGGACGGGACCGAATTCCCCTGTTTATGGCAGGGATAAAATGACAACTTTTGAACGGTATTTCATAGATGACAAAGAAGCCCATATCGAGAAGAAAAACAGCTATTACAGCCTGCTGGACAAGGAAGAGATCATCAATAAGATTTTGGCGGAATTTGGTCTGGATGTAGAAAAATCCCATATCGTCAACGGACATGTTCCGGTGGAATTGAAAAAAGGAGATTCCCCGATCAAATGTGGCGGCAAGCTGTTGATCATAGACGGTGGTTTTTCCAAGGCATATCAGGATAAGACAGGAATTGCAGGCTATACGCTGGTGGTAAATTCTTACGGTATGCGCCTGGTTGCTCATGAGCCTTTTGAATCTGCTGAGTCGGCAATCATCAATGAGTCGGATATCTTTTCGGATTCCATTATTCTGGAAACCAGTACGGTCAGACAGAAGATAGCGGATACGGATATCGGCGCGGAAATCAGAGAAAGCATTCATCAGCTGGAAAGGCTTTTGCAGGCCTATTGGGATGGCAGCATCAATGAAAAAATGTAACATGTGTTATTTAAAAGAAGTTCCAAAACGCTACAGAGTTTGTGCAGTGTTTTGGAACTTCTAAAGTTTTGCATAATACCGGTTTTTGAACGTATACTAGCGTGTCAAGTCCTTCGTGTTATTGCCGTTTCCGGTTGCGTCCTCAACCACATCACCTACGCCGTTTGCGACATCGTCAACTGCATTTCCGATTGCATTTCCGGCATCATCTATTGCATCGCCGACTGCATTTCCGGCATCTCCCAGAATGGAATCGTCAGAGCCTGTATTGTTTTCACCGCTGGTTACGGAGTTGACATTGTCGGTATTTGCAGTATCATTCATGCCTGTACCGGTGGAATTGTTGGCTGTTGTGGTACCTGTTGTGGAATTGGTGGTACTTCCGGTACTTGTTGTGGAATTATTTGTTATTCCGCTGCCTGTTGT
Source organism: Lachnospiraceae bacterium (assembly GCA_022510585.1). GTDB lineage: Bacteria > Bacillota > Clostridia > Lachnospirales > Lachnospiraceae > UBA3282. The sequence continues at coordinate 11,706 of JAFLTF010000006.1, read as the reverse complement.
AGCGTTATTGGTTCCGTTATTGTTTGCGGTATCATTCATACTTCCGCAGGCAGTCATCATGGCCATTGTAAGAACCATGAGAGAAGCAAATAACAATGTTTTTATTTTTTTCATGATTTCACTCCTTTACTAATATGATAAAACAGAAATTGTGCATTTTCCTGTTCCATGTTATTATGTCAGATAGAAAATAAAATATTCGATGAAGAAATTGTCAAAGGAGCAAAGTTTAACATGGAATTTCGACCCTGTATCGATATCCATAACGGCAGAGTGAAGCAGATCGTCGGCAGCAGTCTGAAGGATGCAGGCGATACCGCAGAAGAAAATTTCGTTGCCGAAAAAGATGCGGCATTTTATGCCAATTTATATCGAAGTAAAAAAATAAAAAACGGACATATTATTATGTTGAATCCTCCGGGCAGTGAATATTATGAAGCCACGAAATCACAGGCCATGAAGGCATTATCCGCCTATCCGCTGGGTTTACAGATAGGCGGCGGTATCACGCCGGAGAATGCTTCCCGGTATCTGGATGCGGGAGCTTCTCATGTGATCGTGACTTCCTATGTCTTCCGGGACGGATATATCCATTTTGAAAATTTAAATAAACTGGTTAAAGAAACCGGCAGGGAAAAACTGGTTTTGGATCTAAGTTGTCGAATAAAAGACGGGGATTATTATATTGTAACCGACAGATGGCAGAAGTATACGGATGTCATTTTAAAGGAAGAGACCCTTGATATGCTTTCGGATTATTGTGATGAATTCCTGATCCATGCGGTAGATGTGGAGGGAAAAGCCTCCGGTATTGAAAAGGAACTGGTTAGAATGCTTGGAAACTGGAATAAGATACCGATTACTTATGCAGGCGGAATTCATAGTTTTGAGGATCTGCGGCTGATAAAAGAACTGGGGAAAGAACGGATTCATGCTACGATAGGGAGTGCATTGGATCTGTTTGGCGGCAAGATGAAGTTGGAAGAAGTGATTGACTATATAGAACAATAAAAGAAGAACCTGTCATAGGGCAGGTTCTTCTTCTAATCCGTTATAACAATATTGCAAATTCAAAATAAAATAATTCAAAATAAAATTCTTCTGTTATTTATATTAAGAAAAGGCACATCGTGATACTGATTATTCTTTACAATAGATTAGTCTATTGCGGATTGTGGACCGCTGCTTATAACTTTGTTACATTGACAGCCTGAGGTCCTTTTTCTCCGTTAACTACTTCGTACTCAACTGCAGCACCCTCTTCAAGAGATTTGAAGCCTTCCATGTTGAGTCCTGAGTAATGAACGAAAACGTCGTTACCCTCCTCATCAGAGATGAAGCCGTAACCTTTTTGGTTGTTAAACCATTTTACTGTACCTTTGTTCATCGTAGATACCTCCAAGAATTTAATAAATAAGTTAAAAGATAACAACCCTAGAATAGCATAAGTATTTTCAAAAGTAAAGCATTATTTATGGATTCTTTGGAAAGTTTATGGAAAGTTTATGAATAGTTTCCTGAATCTTTAGTCTGCCTTGGATTGCCGAAAGCAAGTGGATGGTTCTTCTTGCATTCCGGAAGAGAATTTGGCATAATAAAAGGGTGAAAAACAAGTTATGAATAGTCAATCGGAGGAACTATTGCATATGGGAAACGTAAGACGCATTTATGTAGAGAAAAAACCCCCTTTTGCGGTAAAAGCAAAAGAATTGAGGGAAGAGATCGAAAGCTATCTTGGGATTACAGGGGTGAAGGATGTCCGTGTACTGATCCGCTATGATGTGGAAAACATATCCGACGCGGTTTTTGAAAGAGCCTGCAAGAGTGTATTTTCCGAACCTCCTGTGGATATTTTATATAAGGAAGAGATAGAAGTTCCTGCAGACGGATGGGTGTTCGGTGTGGAATATCTGCCGGGACAGTTTGACCAGAGAGCGGATTCCGCAGTCCAGTGCGTGCAATTTCTGAAGGAAGATGAGGAACCCATTATAAAAACAGCTGTTATTTATTTGCTTACGGGGCAGATCTCCGAGGATGAATTTGGGAAAATAAAGGCACATTGTATCAATCCGGTGGATTCCAGAGAAACGGATATGGTCAAACCGGATACTTTGATTACCGTATATGACGAACCGGCGGATGTGGTGATCCTTGAAAATATGCCGGGGAAAAGAGATTTTATTGACATGCCGGAGGCGGAGTTAAAGGCGTTGTACGATTCCCTTGGGCTTGCCATGACTTTTAAGGATTTTCTGCATATCCGGAATTATTTTTCGGAGGAGGAGAAACGTAACCCCACCATGACGGAAATCCGCGTGTTGGATACCTACTGGTCCGACCACTGCCGTCATACCACTTTTTCCACGGAATTAAAAGGGGTGGAGTTTGAAGAGGGCTATTATCAGAAACCGATTCGGGATACCTATGAAGATTATTTGAAGACCCGTCAGGAGATCTTTGCGGGCAGAGACGACAAATTTGTTTGCCTGATGGATTTGGCACTGATGGCAATGCGTAAACTGAAAAAAGACGGAAAACTGGAAGATATGGAAGAGTCTGACGAAATCAATGCCTGTTCCGTGGTAGTGCCGGTAGAAATGGACTATGGAGACGGACCGGTTACGGAAGAATGGCTTGTCTTTTTCAAAAACGAGACCCACAACCATCCCACGGAGATCGAACCCTTCGGCGGTGCGGCAACCTGTCTGGGCGGCGCTATCCGGGATCCCCTTTCGGGCCGGGGTTATGTCTATCAGGCAATGCGTGTTACGGGTGCGGCGGATCCGACGGTGCCGGTAGCGGAAACACTGAAAGGGAAACTGTCTCAAAAGAGGCTGGTCCGCGGTGCTGCAAGCGGTTATTCTTCCTACGGAAATCAAATCGGACTTGCAACCGGCTTGGTAAAAGAGATATACCATCCGGATTATGTGGCGAAAAGAATGGAGATCGGTGCGGTCATGGGTGCGGCGCCGCGAAAGAATGTGGTGCGCGGAACTTCCGATCCCGATGATGTGATCATATTATTAGGCGGCAGAACCGGACGGGACGGCTGCGGCGGCGCTACGGGATCCTCCAAAGTGCATACCGAAAGCTCCATAGAGACCTGCGGTGCGGAAGTCCAGAAAGGAAATGCACCCACGGAACGTAAGATTCAACGCCTGTTCCGCAGGGAAGAAGTCAGCAGACTGATCAAAAAATGTAACGATTTCGGAGCCGGCGGTGTATCCGTTGCAATCGGAGAGCTGGCTGACGGTCTGATCGTGGATCTGGACAAAGTACCGAAGAAATATGCGGGCTTAGACGGGACGGAACTGGCGATCTCGGAATCCCAGGAAAGAATGGCGGTAGTGGTTTCGCCCAAAGATGTGGAGACTTTCTTGGGCTATGCGGCACAGGAAAATCTGGAAGCCGTTGCGGTAGCCCATGTGACAAAGGAGCCGCGGCTGGTGTTAAAATGGCGGGGGAAAGAGATCGTCAATATCTCCAGAGCTTTCCTGGATACCAACGGCGCACATCAGGAAACATCCGTGTTTGTGGACATGCCGGATGAGAAAGAGAATTATCTGAAAAAGATTGCTTCCCCGGCTGTAGAGGAAGCCGTAAGAAGCGGCGATGTCAAAAAGGCGTGGCTGGTTCTTTTAAATGATTTGAATGTATGTTCCCAGAAGGGACTTGTAGAAACTTTTGACGCTTCCATCGGGGCGGGCAGCGTCTATATGCCTTACGGCGGGAAATATCAGCTGACGGAGACCCAGGCAATGGTGGCCAAGCTTCCTGTTTTGAAAGGGAAATGCGATACCGTGACCATGATGAGTTATGGTTTTGATCCTTATCTGTCCAGTTGGAGCCCTTACCACGGAGCCGTTTATGCGGTAACGGAATCCATGGCCAAGATCGTGGCCAACGGCGGCGATTATAAGACCATCCGCTTTACGTTCCAGGAATATTTCAGGCGCATGACAGAGGACCCTAAACGCTGGAGCCAGCCTTTTGCGGCACTGCTTGGCGCTTATCGGGCACAGATGGCCTACGGCCTTCCTTCCATCGGCGGTAAGGATTCCATGTCCGGAACCTTTAACGATATCGATGTGCCGCCGACTTTGGTATCCTTTGCGGTGGATATCGGAAAACAGCAGAATGTCATTACGCCGGAGCTTAAGAAGGCGGGAAATAAGCTGGTTCTTTTCCGGATTCCCAAGGACGGCTACGATTTGCCTGAATTTGAAAAAGTCATGAAAATCTATGATAAAATTCTGACACTCATGTCAGAAAATAAGATCGTTTCCGCCTATGCCCTGGATGCAAAGGGCGTGGCAGCTGCAGTAAGCAAGATGGCCTTTGGCAATAAGTTTGGCGTTTCAATCGAGCCGCAGGTGAAGGCGGAGGAACTCTTTATAGGCGGTCTGGGAGAAATTGTTGCAGAAATGCCGGCTACAGCGGTGTCTGAAGCAGCAAGCGCGTTGGCGGCTGAAACAGTGTCTGATGGGAAGGAGCCGTGCTGCAGCATCATCGGTACGGTAACGGAAGAAGCTGCTTTCGTATATGGGGATGTCAGGATTTCTATGGATGAGGCCTTGCAGTCCTGGACTTCCAGGCTGGATAAAGTATTCCCTTATACGGCAGGCAAAGATAAGAGCCCGGTGGCTTCGGAAGTCTATCGTGCAAAAGAGGTCTATGTATGTAAGAATAAGGTCGCAAAACCCACCGTATTCATTCCCGTCTTTCCGGGTACGAACTGTGAATATGACAGCGCCAAAGCTTTTGAAAACGCCGGTGCGGAGGTGATCACGAAAGTATTCAAAAATCTGACACCGCAGGATATCAGAGAGAGCGTGGAAGTATTTGAAAAATCCATTGCCAAAGCGCAGATCATCATGTTCCCCGGCGGCTTTTCGGCGGGTGACGAACCGGACGGTTCCGCCAAGTTCTTTGCGACGGCATTCCAGAATGAAAAAATGAAGGAAGCGGTCATGAAACTGTTACAGGAACGGGACGGTCTGGCATTGGGAATCTGTAACGGATTTCAGGCGCTGATCAAACTGGGACTGGTGCCTTACGGTGAGATCGTGGGACAGAAGGAAGATTCGCCGACCCTGACCTTTAATACGATCAACCGTCACATTTCCAAGATGGCATATATTAAAGTAGTTTCCGATAAATCCCCCTGGCTGCAAAAAGCGGTGCCGGGAAATACTTATGTGAACCCGGCATCCCACGGAGAAGGACGTTTCGTGGCCTCAAAGGAGTGGATCGAAAAGTTGTTCGCCAACGGGCAGGTTGCTACCCAATATGCGGATATCGACGGAAACGTATCGATGGATGAGGAGTGGAACATCAACGGCTCCTATGCTTCCATTGAAGGAATCACTTCTCCCGACGGCCGCTGTCTCGGTAAGATGGCTCACTCCGAAAGAAGGGGCGAGGGCGTCGCAGTCAACATATACGGTGAGCAGGATCTGAAGATTTTTGAATCCGGTGTCGCCTACTTTAAATGATAATAGAGACCCTGCACATTTCGAAGTTTTTCATTGAAATGAGGCAGGGTCTTATGCTATAATATATCGATTACGCAGGCTTAGAGAAAGGCATGATTACTAAGATGAAGGCATTCTTAATTTTGGAAGACGGCACGGTATTTGAAGGAACGCACATCGGTGCCGGAAAAGAAATCATCAGTGAAATTGTTTTTAATACCTCCATGACAGGATATCTGGAAGTGCTGACGGACCCTTCCTATGCGGGACAGGCTGTCTGTATGACCTACCCGTTGATCGGTAATTACGGGATCTGCAGGGAGGATATGGAATCGGCAAAACCCTGGCCGGATGGATTTATCGTCAGGGAGCTTAGCAGAATTCCCAGTAACTTCCGGTGCGACATGAGCATTCAGGAATTCCTTGAAAAAAATGATGTGCCGGGTATCGCGGGCATCGATACAAGGGCGCTTACGAAAATCCTTCGTGAAAAGGGCACCATGAACGGTATGATCACTACCAACGAACGATATGCGAAGGAAGCGGGAAACGCTGCTTTTGGAGAGATTCTTCCGAAATTAAAGGAATATACCACAGGAAAAGTTGTGGAAACAGTCACCTGCCAAAATAAATATGAATTAAAGGGCTCCGGGGACCTTTCAGACAACGGGCAGGGTTTGAAGGTGGCGCTGCTTGATCTGGGCGCAAAAGCGAATATTGCCAGATCTCTGGTGGCAAGAGGCTGTGATGTGACGGTGTATCCTGCACTGACAAAAGCGGAGGAGATCATTGCATCCGCACCGGATGGGATCATGCTCAGCAACGGACCCGGAGATCCGAAAGAGTGTACCGGCATCATTGCGGAGATTAAGAAACTGTATGATACACAGATTCCGATTTTTGCGATCTGCCTGGGACATCAGTTGATGGCCCTTGCAACCGGCGCAGATACTTATAAAATGAAATACGGACACCGGGGCGGCAATCATCCCGTTAAGGACTTACAGACCGGAAGAGTTTATATATCTTCCCAGAATCACGGGTATGTAGTAGACATGGATAAGTTGGATCCGAAGGTGGCGGTGCCGGCCTTTGTCAATGTCAACGACGGTACGAATGAGGGTCTTTCCTATACGGACAAAAATATTTTTACCGTACAGTTCCATCCGGAGGCTTGCCCCGGACCGCGGGATTCGGGGAATCTGTTTGACCGGTTTATTACCATGATGAAGGAGGGAGAATGATGCCAAAGAATCCGAATGTGAAAAGGGTGCTGGTAATCGGCTCCGGACCGATCGTAATCGGACAGGCAGCGGAATTTGACTATGCGGGGACGCAGGCATGCCGGTCTCTGAAAGAAGAGGGCATGGAGGTCATTCTGGTCAATTCCAATCCGGCTACCATTATGACCGACGGCGACATCGCAGATAAAGTATATATTGAGCCCTTGACCACGAAGGTGTTGGAGCAGATCATCCTTAAGGAAAAACCGGACAGCCTTTTGCCCAATATGGGCGGGCAGGCAGGCTTAAATCTGGGTATGGAACTGGATGAATCCGGTTTTCTGAAAGCTCACGGAGTCACGCTGCTTGGAACCACGGCCAAGACGATCAGGAAGGCAGAAGATCGTTTGGAATTCAAGGAGACCATGGAAAAAATCGGAGAGCCCTGTGCGCCCTCCCTTGTTGTGGAGAATATAGAAGACGGCATTTCTTTTGCCAACAAGATCGGTTATCCGGTGGTGCTTCGTCCGGCCTATACGCTGGGAGGCTCCGGCGGCGGCATCGCCCATGATCAGGTGGAGCTGGAAGAAATCCTGGCCAACGGTCTGCGGCTATCCCGGGTAGGACAGGTTTTGGTGGAGCGCTGTATTGCGGGATGGAAAGAAATCGAATATGAAGTTATGCGGGACGGCGCAGGCAACTGCATCACCGTATGTAATATGGAAAATATCGACCCGGTGGGTGTCCATACGGGTGACAGCATCGTGGTGGCGCCATCCCAGACACTTGGCGATAAAGAATATCAGATGCTTCGAAGTTCCGCTCTGAACATCATCGATGAGCTGGAAATCACGGGCGGATGTAATGTGCAGTTTGCCCTGCATCCCACCAGTTTTGAATATTGCGTCATTGAGGTCAATCCCCGTGTGAGCCGTTCTTCGGCTCTGGCATCCAAGGCGACGGGATATCCGATTGCCAAGGTTGCGGCCAAGATCGCTCTGGGCTATACTTTGGATGAAATAAAGAATGCCATTACCGGCAAGACCTATGCCAGCTTTGAACCGACGCTGGACTATTGTGTTGTAAAAATTGCAAGGCTGCCGTTTGATAAATTTATTACGGCAAAACGTACCTTGACGACGCAGATGCAGGCCACCGGAGAGGTTATGAGTATCGGCAACAACTTCGAGGGCGCGCTGATGAAGGCGATCCGTTCCTTAGAGCAGCATGTAGACTGTCTGCGCAGCTATGATTTTTCCGAATTGTCCAAAGAGGAATTGCTGGAGCGGCTGAAGATCGTAGATGACCAGAGAATCTATATCATTGCCGAAGCCATCAGAAAAGGCATCGATTATGAAACCATCCATGCGATCACTATGGTGGATATCTGGTTTATTGATAAAATTGCGATTCTCACAGAAATGGAGGCGGCGCTTGAGAAAGGTCCGCTTACCGTAGAGCTGTTAAAAGAAGCGAAAAGAATTGAATTTCCGGACAATGTCATTGCGAGGCTGACCGGAAAAACCGAAGAAGAAATAAATAACATGCGTTATAAAAATGGCATCATTGCCGCTTTCAAGATGGTAGATACCTGTGCCGCGGAATTTGCGGCAAGTACGCCGTATTACTACTCCGTATTCGGCTCTGAGACCGAAGTGGAGGCAGAACAGACCCATTCGAAGAAAAAGGTCCTGGTACTTGGCTCCGGTCCAATCCGTATCGGTCAGGGTATCGAATTCGATTACTGCTCTGTTCATGCCACCTGGGCTTTTGCCAAAGAAGGCTATGAGACGATCATCATCAACAACAATCCGGAGACCGTCAGCACAGATTTCGATATAGCGGACAAACTCTATTTTGAACCGTTGACCCCGGAGGATGTGGAAAATGTCGTCCGTGTGGAGAAACCCGACGGCGCTGTGGTACAGTTTGGCGGGCAGACTGCCATTAAGCTGACGGAAAGCCTGATGAAAATGGGTGTGCCGATTTTGGGTACTAAGGCGGAGGATGTGAATGCTGCGGAAGACAGAGAGCTTTTTGATAAGATCTTGGAAGAAACTAAGATTCCGAGAGCAGCGGGCGGTACTGTCTATACGGCAGAGGAAGCCAAAGAAGTGGCAAACAGACTGGGCTATCCGGTCTTGGTGCGCCCTTCCTATGTACTTGGCGGACAGGGGATGCAGATTGCCATTTCCGATAAGGAAATAGAGGAATTTATGGCGGTCATCAACCGATATGAGCAGGATCACCCGATTCTTGTAGATAAGTATTTAAGAGGAAAAGAATTGGAAGTGGATGCGGTATGCGACGGCACGGATATCCTGATTCCGGGTATTATGGAGCATATTGAGCGTACCGGCGTACATTCCGGTGACAGTATCTCTGTTTATCCGGCTTATACGGTCAGCGAGAAGGTAAAAGAGACCATTGCAGAATATGCCAGAAGACTGGCCAAAGCCTTGCATGTCATCGGCCTGATCAACATTCAGTTTATTGCGGTGGATGAAGAAGTTTATGTGATCGAGGTAAATCCCCGTTCTTCCCGTACCGTGCCTTATATCAGCAAGGTCACGGGGATTCCGATCGTAGATCTGGCGACCCAGGTCATTATCGGAAAGAAGATCCGCGACCTGGGCTACGAACCGGGCTTACAACCGGCAGCGGATTATTTTGCCATCAAAATGCCGGTATTCTCCTTTGAGAAGATCCGCGGTGCGGAAATCAGTTTGGGACCGGAAATGAAATCCACCGGAGAGTGCCTCGGCATTGCCAAAACCTTCAATGAAGCACTCTATAAGGCATTTTTGGGCGCAGGCGTCAACCTGCCCAAGTATAAGAGAATGATCATTACCGTCAAGGATGCCGATAAGGGAGAGGCCGTGGAGGTAGGAAGACGGTTTGAAAAGCTGGGATATAAGATCTACGCCACCAGAAGTACGGCGGACACCCTGAACGATGCCGGTGTGAAGGCGAGAAAAGTCAATAAGATATCGCAGGAATCTCCGACGGTTATGGACTTGATCCTCGGGCATGAGATCGACCTTGTCATCGATACGCCGACCCAGGGACGGGATAAGAGCCGGGACGGTTTCCTGATCAGAAGAACGGCCATTGAAACCGGTGTATACTGTATTACGGCGATGGATACGGCGGCCGCACTGGTTTCCAGTCTGGAGAATGCGGCTATGCAGGAAGAATTAGACTTAGTGGATATAGCCACGATTGCGAGAAGATGATGGATAGTTACGAAACACTTATCTATCAGGACGAACCCAGTCAACATAAACAAAAACGGGGTTCCGATGCGGTGGCAAGTCACCCCTTATTTTGTTTATGTTGACTGAGTTCTGGCTGAGATTAAATAACATGTGTTACAAATATAAACCAGCGTGTATATAAATAATATAAGTGAAATCTGCATGAATAGCATGAGAAATTATCAGAAAGAATTGGACAAAATAATAGAGGGCCTTCCGGCGAAGCCGCCCAGACTCTTCCTGCACAGTTGCTGTGCCCCGTGCAGTAGCTATGTTCTGGAGTATTTGCGACCTTTTTTTGAAATTACTGTATTTTATTATAACCCCAATATCTCAATGGATACGGAATACCGCAAGAGAGTAGAAGAGCAGAAACGGCTGATTGCCGCTTATAATGAACAGCCGCTTTCTGCCTATCCGATTACGGTAGTGGAAGGTGATTACGAGCCTGAACGTTTTTTTGAGATAGCAAGAGGCTTGGAGCACTGCCCGGAAGGCGGTGAACGCTGCTTTGCCTGCTATGAGTTGCGGATCAGAAAAACGTCGCAAAAGGCCGCAGAAGGTGGATTTGACTACTTTACCACCACCCTGACGATCAGCCCGCTTAAAAATGCAGAGAAGCTAAACGAAATCGGAGAAAGACTGGCAGAAGAATCCGGAGTTAAGTGGCTCCCTTCCGACTTCAAGAAACGCGGCGGCTATCAACGCTCCATTGAATTATCGAAGGAATATGATCTATACAGACAGAATTACTGCGGATGTATCTATTCCGCCAGAACGCAATCATAAAATCCTAATTGGGTTATGTATTGTTGATAAAATAGATTTTAGTTTATAGAGGACTCAGAAAATGAATGTTTTACTTACTTCATGTGGATTAGAAACAAAGGTAATTGAACAGGCATTCCTTAAAATGCTAAATAAGGCACCATCTCAGGTTAGGGCAATATTTATTCCGACAGCGGCTATATCACCGGATGCCATAGAAGTGCTTCCAAAATGTCTGAATGATTTGCTTAAATGTGGTATTGTGAGGGAAAATATATTTGTCTATGACCTGCATGATGCTGTGGACGATAACCTTTTCGAGACATATGACGTGATTTATCTATGTGGCGGTGACCCAAAGTATCTACTAAGACGAATTCGTGAACAGGGGTTTGACAGGGAACTGGAATCATTTGTCAAACACGGCGGAGTGGTTGTTGGAGTAAGTGCAGGAAGCATGATATTTGCTGATGATATGCCGAATAATCTTGGACTGCTGCAATGTGCCTTGGATGTCCATTGTGGGAAAGATATTTGTGAGAAAGCAGGACATTATAGTTTGAGTCGAATAGAGCGCATACGATTAGGTAATGAGCAGGCAATTACATTTGAAAAAGACTCTCTTGTTATTATAGAATGACTGCAATTTTGATTTATATTAAGAACACTAAGCCGAATTGAGAGATAATAAATACTATAAAACGACATCTCAGGCAGCGGCAGGCAAGTGAAAAGGATTTCTGTCGCCGGGCCCTATAAAAGCGTCGGCACTTGGATTTCCGACCGTGTGCAGTCGGAAATCTTTAGTACCGCTACGCTTTTATCGGAGCGAGAGCGTGCCCAAGACGGAAACCTTTTTACTTGCCTGCCCCACCACAGAGTCTCGATGTGTCATCTTTTATGCAACTAATGAAATCTATGAAACTTATGAAAGAATGGTGAAGAATTATGAAGAAATTTTTAGACTTAATCTCAGAAGAAATG
>JAFLTF010000059.1 GCA_022510585.1 Lachnospiraceae bacterium | reverse complement strand
GCCTTCGGGAACATGTATTTGATCTTCTTACAGGACCAGATATACCACTCCGGCACTTTGGCGTCTATCATTGCCTCTTCCCATTCCGGTTTCAGACCTTTGCCCTTACGCACGCTTTCCATGATCGTAAAAGAAAGGGCGGGATCCACACCCATCTGAATCAGGTAGATCATAATGTCGTCTCTGCAGCAGATCGCTGTGGAGATCGTGGCTTTTCCTTCCTCGATCAAAGTCTGCGCGTTTCCAAGCCAGACGTCGGTTCCATGCGCCAGTCCCGCAATACGCACCAGGTCCGTAAAGCACTTGGGTTTCGCATCAATGACCATCTGCATGGCAAACTCCGTACCGAACTCCGGGATGCCGAGACACCCTAACTTGCAGCCGTCGATCTGCTCCGGCGTAATGCCCAGCGCCTCCGTAGAAGCAAACAGAGACATGACCTGCTTGTCGTCCAAAGGGATGGTGACCGGATCGATCCCAGTCAAATCCTGCAGCATACGAATCATCGTCGGATCGTCATGACCGAGAATGTCTAACTTCAACAGATTATGGTCAATGGAATGATAGTCAAAATGGGTCGTAATGATATCCGTTTTCACATCATTCGCAGGATGCTGTACCGGGGTAAAAGAATTGATATCCTCTCCCATCGGCAGTACCACGATACCACCCGGATGCTGGCCGGTACTTCTTCTGACACCGGTACAACCGCCGACAATGCGGTTGATCTCGCAGGTACGCTTATGCACTCCCCGCTCCTCATAGTAGTTTTTCACATAGCCGAAGGCCGTCTTATCCGCCAGCGTTCCGATCGTCCCTGCCCGGTAGGTCTGTCCATGTCCAAAGATCACTTCCGTATATTTATGAGCCTTACTCTGATATTCTCCCGAGAAATTCAAGTCGATATCCGGTTCCTTATCCCCTTTAAATCCCAAAAAGGTTTCAAACGGAATATCGAACCCTTCTTTCTGCAGGGGCGTACCGCATACAGGGCAGTCCTTATCCGGCATGTCGCAGCCTGCCCCGCCGCTGAAAGCCTTGACCTCCTCTGAATCAAAATCATAATAGTGGCAGTTTGGACACAGATAATGGGGACTTAGGGAATTCACCTCCGTGATACCCGCCATATTGGCCACAAAAGAGGAACCGACAGAACCACGCGATCCCACAAGATATCCGTCCTCAACCGACTTCCACACCAGTTTCTGCGCAATAATGTACATCACCGCAAAACCGTTGTTAATAATGGAATTTAATTCCCTGTCCAAACGTGCCTGTACGATCTCCGGCAGGGTTTCACCATACAGTTCATGAGCCTTCTTATAGCAGATCTCGGTCAAAAGTTTATCGCTGTTTTCAATGACCGGCGGACACTTGTCCGGCCGTACCGGAGACATGGATTCTATCATATCCGCAATCCTATTGGTATTGGTAACCACCACTTCATATGCCTTATCACTGCCCAAATAGGCGAATTCTTCCAACATCTCCTCGGTTGTCCGCAAGTACAGAGGCGCCTGATCATCCGCATCCGAAAACTTCTGTCCGGCCATGATGATTCGACGGTATACTTCATCCTCAGGATCCAGAAAATGCACATCACAGGTAGCTGCCACCGGTTTATGGAACTGCTCGCCCAGCTTCACGATCTTGCGGTTCATTTCCATCACATCTTCCATGGAAGTGATATTTGGCAGTTTTTCGGATGCTATCATAAACTTGTTATTTCCCAGCGGCTGAATTTCCAGATAATCGTAAAATTGCACGATTCTTGCTATTTCCGCATCCTGCTTCCCATCCAGTAGGGCACGATATAACTCTCCTGCCTCGCAGGCGCTTCCCAAAATCAGTCCCTCCCTGAATTCCCGCAACAGACTTTTGGGGATTCTGGGTCTTCTGGAAAAATAATGCAGATGAGACTCTGATACCAGGCGATACAGATTCATGCGGCCTATATTATTTTTAGCCAGAATGATGGCATGATAAGTAGGCAGCTTTTTCACAATGTCCGGGTTGGATTTCCCCAAAGCATTTACCTTAGATAAAGTTTCACAGCCTTCCTTTTTTAACATGGCAATAAACTCGACAAAAATATGCGCCGTAGCTTCCGCGTCATCCACCGCACGGTGATGATTTTCAAGAGATACGCCCAGCGTCTTTGCCACTGCATCCAGCGTATGCTTAGACTGCTCCGGAAGCAGGACTCTGGCAATCCCCACCGTATCTACATAGGTAAAATCATGGATGATCCCCAGTCTGTCACAGTTTTCCATGATAAAGCTCATATCAAAGCCCGCATTGTGCGCTGCCAGAACGGAGCCCTTACAAAACTCCAGAAACTGTGGCAAAATCACATCGATCTGCGGTTCATTCATTACCATATCGTCATGAATGCCTGTCAATTTCTCAATTTCAAAGGGGATCGGCACATCCGGGTTCACAAAGGCGGAAAACCGATCAGTGATCTTCCCTTTTTCTACCTTCACCGCGCCGATCTCGATGATCTTGTTATTCACCGGCGAAAAACCGGTGGTTTCAATATCAAATACGACAAAAGTATCCTCCAGATCCTGTCCTTTATCATTTGTTACGATTTCCCGCAGGTCATCCACCAGATAAGCCTCCACACCATAGATCACCTTAAAGAAATCCTGTTTATCCGGTTCTTCTTCTCCTGCTTCTTTTCTTTTATTCTTTTCCGCTTTCCACAAATCTTCCCAGACATGGTTGGCATCGGGATAAGCCTGCAATACGCCGTGATCCGTGATCGCGATCGCGGGATGTCCCCATTTATAGGCACGCTTCACAATGTCTTTTGCCTCCGATACGCCATCCATATCGCTCATCTTCGTATGACAATGCAGTTCTACCCGCTTATGTATGGCGTTGTCCGAACGGGCAGTCGTAAAATCGGGGATTCTCTTCACGCCGTAAATCGAACCTATAGTCAGTTCATGATCGAACTTATCAAGGACGGTCATTCCCCTGATCTTTACAAAACTCCCCGGTTTCAGCTCTCCTGCGGCTTCCTCGGCCTGTTCGCTTGCAACAAACATTTTGACTGTCATGGTATCGGAAAAATCCGTAAGGTCAAAGATCAAGATCGTGCGGTCACCGTTTCTGAGTTCACGCTTATCCATATTTAAGATCTTACCCCGGATCACTACTTCACCGATCTCACCGATGATCTCTTCGATTCGGATCGCATCTTCCTCAAAATCTCTTCCGTAGATCACATCCGGATTATCGGAACGCTTCAAAGGTTTGGGCTTCGCATCCGTTTTTGCTGCTTTAACGGTTTTCTCTTCTCTTTCATTGACCGTATCAGTCAATTTATCGTCATGCTCTGCCGTATCTTTTTCTTTCGTTTCATTTCCGGCTCCATACCCTGCCCTTGCAGAAATCTCCGCGATCTGCATGGCAAATTTTTTCTCATCATCTTCTTTATGTTTATTCGCTTTCTTTGTCTGATAAGCAATCGAAACCCCAATAGAAAAACCGCACCGCTCATTGTAGATCTTTTCCAGAATGCGCAAAAGTTCCTCTGCTTTTTCCTTCCCCATAACGCTGTCTTCTACAGTCAGCAGTATCTGATCATTGGAAGGATAGGTAATGTCCGCATTTTTAAAAAGATGGTACTCTATCGGTGAATACTCCCGCAGTTCCAGCAGGATACTGTCCCGATACAGTTTCATCAGCTTTTCCGGATCATACTGGGAAGATAAATTGTATTTTTCATAAATGCGTACCGTCATTGCCGTATTCGGAAAGAACTGTTTCTTCATTTCCCGCTCTACCAGAAAAATATCCTCTTTCTGAATGAGCCTGTCCGAAGCAATATAGATTCGCAGGAAATCTTTCCGTTTCGTTGCGGATACACGCTCTACCATGACCTGCTCAAACAGATCACCGATTCCGCTATCCAGTTTTAAGGTGGGAAACACATCAAAAAATTTTTTTGCCATATAAAGACCATCCTATACCGTAGAATCTTCCCAATGCAGAAGTTCCTCACGCAGGGTATTTAACAATTCGTTCTCGGGAACCTTTTTCACAATTTCACCATGCTTGATCAAAAGTCCTTCTCCTTCACCACCTGCTATCCCAATGTCTGCTTCTCTCGCCTCACCGGGACCGTTGACGGCACAGCCCATAACAGCCACTTTGATATCCAGAGGAATATCGGCCACCATAGCCTCCACCTGATTGGCCAGACCGATCAGATCGATTCTGGTCCTGCCGCAGGTCGGACAGGAAACCACTTCAATTCCGCCTTTTCGAAGCCCCAACGTCCTAAGGATCTGTTTGGCGGACTTGATTTCTTCCACGGGATCACCGGTCAGGGATACCCGGATCGTATCACCGATTCCCTGATACAGAATAATACCGAGCCCTATCGCCGACTTTATATTTCCGCTCTGCAGAGTACCGGATTCCGTAATGCCCACATGGAGAGGATAATTCGTCTTCTTCGCCAGAATTTCATGAGCTTTGACACACATTAAAACATCCGAAGATTTGATACTTATGACAAGGTTGTCATATCCTGATTCTTCTATGATCCTGACCTTATCCAATGCGCTTTCTACAATACCCTGTGCAGTCACACCATGATATTTTTCAATAAGATCCTTCTCCAGAGAACCGCTGTTGACACCTACCCGGATGGGGATCTGTCTTTCTTTAGCTGCCGCTACCACTGCCGCTACCTTCTCTTTGCTTCCGATGTTGCCCGGATTAATACGGATTTTATCGGCACCGTTTTCGATGGCGGCAATGGCCATTTTATAGTCAAAATGAATATCCGCGACCAGCGGAATATGTATTTGTTTCTTGATTTCCCGAATCGCCTGTGCCGCTTCTATCGTCGGTACGGTGACACGGATGATCTCGCAGCCGGCACGCTCCAGGCGCAGAATCTGCTCTACGCATGCCGTCACATCATCCGTTCTGGTATTGGTCATGGACTGAATCAAAACGGGGTTGCCGCCGCCGATGATCCTGTCGCCGATTTTTACGGGTTTGGTTTGATTGCGGTGCATGGTCTCTCTCCTTTCATGCGGTTAGTTGTGGCTGGGTGAACCTCCTCGAAGGGTCTTAAACTATCTAATATTATAAACCACATGTGAGAGGGAAAACAAGGGCGCTATTCTTCTTTTTTATTACTCCCTCCGCTCAGGTAAATGATCCGCTCCTGCATCTCTCCCGTAGTGCAGTCTGTCAGACTGACAGAAAGTTTTTGGATGCCTTCTTTTTCAAAGAGTTCCTTCTCCAGTTCCAGGATCAGATTTCCTTCCGGCGTGTAAACGCTGTCATAGCGAATCAAAAGTTTCTGCCCCATGTTGTTATAAACCACAACGGGCAGCGGCGCTTCCCTGCCTTTCACCGGAAGAAAAAATCCGCCAAACAGCATGACGCCAAGTAAGATTCCAATTCCGAATAAGCCTTTGGTCTTTTTCTCTGTCAGCCAGATTTTCTTTTCTACCTTGCGGATGATGGATTGTTTCTTCCCATCGATTTTTGGGAAAAGACGCCGCTTACCCAAAGCCTCTGCCCGGTTCAGATCCGTTTTTACTTCCTCCGATGATGGATACCGCCTGGCAGGTTCCGCCTCTGTACACTTGGCTATGATCTGCTCCAGTCCGGCCGTCACTTCCGGATTCATGAGCCGGACGGGCCGAACGCCGTAGGGCGGCATAGAGGGATCAAAGCCGGTCAACATATGATACATGGTTGCGCCAAAGGTATAGATATCGCTTCTTACATCCACATTGATACCCGTAAGCTGCTCCGGAGCCGCATAGCCAATCGTGCCGGCAAGCTGATCCGGTATCCGTTTCTCATAACGGAAGCAGAAAGCCGCCCCAAAGTCCACCACTCTAAGATTGCCGTCGGGACATACAATGATATTCCGGGGTTTTAAGTCCCGATAGATAACAGGCGGATTCTTCCCATGAAGATAGGAAAGCAGCTCCAATAACTGCATTCCCCATTTACATGCCAGTTTTTCCGGTACGGCGCCTTCTCTTTCAATATAGTTATGTAAACTTTCTCCCTGTATATATTCCATTACCAGATAGCGCCTGTCCTCACAGAAAAAATCATGCACAGCCGGCAGCATGAAGTGATTTAAGGTTTTCAAAATGCCCATTTCTTTTCGCAGTATCCCCTCATCGGAAATATCTTCCGGAGAAACATCTTCCGGCAGTTTTTCGGCTTTGACCGCAACCGGACATTCCAGATGTCTGTCCCATGCCAGATAAACGATCCCGCTCCCGCCCTGCCCGATCTGTTCCCGCAGTTCGTATTTCCCTGCCAAAACCTTATCCATGCATATCCTCCTTTTTATTTAAGAACGTGCGTTATTTATTTGGATGTAAACAGCCGACAGATTATCTCTCTCACCACGCCGCATGGCTGCTTCCCCGATTTCCCTAAGACGTCTTTGTATGTTCTCTTCCCTCATCTGTGAAGGGGCAAGCGCCCCGGCAATTTCTTCTGTCGTTACCGTATGCCAAAACCCGTCACTGCAAAGCAGAAAGGCTTCTCTTCCGCTAATCGTGCCCATTTTAAAATCCGGTATAAAAAATCCAAAACTGCCTATGCATTTTGTCAATTCATTCCTGCCCTTCGTATGATCTTTTGTAAGAAGCTGTATTTTCGTTCTTTTATGGTCGTACAAACGGTATATCCTACTGTCTCCCAAATGCCAGAGCAGATATCTTTTTTCCCAGAGGACCAGCAATGACATGGTCGTTCCCAGACTAAGACCGTGTTTCTCTGCATAGATTCCGAGCCTGTGCTGCACCTGGTAAACTTTTCTTTCGATCGAACGTCTGATGACCCACAGCGGTTTCTTTTTTCCTACCGCGTCAAGCAGACCGTCATAAAACCATGTGATCAGTTCTTCCGTCAGGTAACCGCTTGCGGTCTCTCCCGCATCCATGCCGCCCATTCCGTCACAGACTGCAGCCATCAATACCCTTCCCTGTATGGTCAATGCCTGCAGCAGTACCAGAGAATCCTGATTGACTTCACGTTTCGTTCCGCGGTCCCAATATACATCTGCAAAATACTTCAAGTCTTTTCTCCCCAATTCTTAATGCGCAGGTGAAATTTTCCATTTTCAATAATATCTTCTGAAACATGCAGTGAACTCTGCAAAGACTTAAGAAATAACAATATAATACCTCGAATTTGAATTCGAGGCAAGAATATAATCTATACAAAATTTCAAGGGGGGATTTAGTGATTTTATACGATTACCGTATTACACCCAGAACAGCATTGACAAATTCCTCATCCTGATTTCCGGCAATTGTTTCTTTCATGACATGAAGGACCTCTTCATAACCTCCGGCATATGCCCGGTCTGTCAGAAGGACCTCTTCCATGAGTTTCTTATAGATTCCACAGACTTTCCAATCCGCCCATTCATCACAATATTTTCCGTCATATGTATATGTCAAAGCTGCATCTTTTCCGTCCGGATCAATGCCCAGAGCAATTCTAAGCATTGCGATCATAAAGATACTTCGTCTTTTGATCCTGTCATTGATATGGCTGCACAGATCGTCGATTTCCCCTTTACCCGGTAATACACCCTGCGCAACCAATCTCCCCTGATCCCGCTGTGCTTCCAGCTGTTTCTTATGGGATTCGCACAAGGGGGCCGGTTCATAATATTCATCCACATAGTCCCATAGGAAAAAGGTGTTAATGTATCTTACGAAATTCACCTTCCGGTTTTCGTCCTTTTCATCCAGATAACTGTTTTCGTCCCAGGCATGCAGCAGATTATCCAGTGACAGATCAAAATAATCCTTGATACAGGGCTGTGTTCCCCTGTAAGCATTATACCTGGCCGGTACCAGGATCATATTGCCTATGGTATGGGTCAGTTTTGCAAACTCCATGATTTCTTCGCTTTGTATATAGTTTTCATCCTGCTTGATATATTCTTTGATCCGGCCCGCCCTGTCTCTTTGTTTTCCGTTTTCACCATCCAGAAACATGACGGTGTTTTTATAGTTATTCCATTTATAAGTATCTTGATAGTTTAAGATCAGGTATGCGCTGAAGGTGATCCAAAAGGAATTCATGGTATCCGGTCCCATCGGCATATCGTTTTGATAGCAAGAGAGACCATATTGTTTGATCGTGGCGTACTTAAACTCTACATCTTCGACCCGGCATAAATCCTTCCAGTTCCATAAAGTCCTGTAGATCTCCCGCGGAAACCAGGAATAGTATCCCTGCTTCAAATAATCCTTTCTGATGGTTCCGTCACAGTCAAAATCACAGAATTTCGGCAATCCCTTGTAATTCAAAAAACCGAGCAGAGGGGAGCCATCACATAACGGCCTAAGCTCATCCAGCCTTTGCCTGTAAAAAGTTTTATCCCTTCCGCCCGATGCTTCTCTGTGATATAATTTCTCCAAATGCGCGCACCAAAGCGCTTCGTCAAACTGATCCTTCAGATCAAATAATTCCTTGTTTTTTTCTTTCGACTTTATATAGTCACGTAGACTGTCGTATTTTGGTTCTTGCCTTTTCATCTTTTCCACTCCGTCTGCAAAAATCAGACTCAATGAAATAATTTCGTAATATCATTATACATAACAAATACCATCAAGATCATGAAGACTACCAGCCCGGCAAAATGTACCATGCCTTCCTTTTCGGGTGCAATCGGTTTGCCGCGCAGCACTTCCAAGAACATAAATACCAGTCTTCCTCCGTCCAGTGCCGGGAACGGCAGCAGATTCAAGATACCCAGATTGACGGACAGCAGGATCACAATATTCATCATGGTAAAAATAACAGACGAAATTCCGTAAGGTTTCACTTCTTCATAGGCATCCCCCACAAATTGCGCTATACCGATCGGCCCCGAAATATCTTCTTTTTTCGCCTGTCCCTGCAATAGCATCAGAAGACTTTTATAAGTGGCTTTGACCCAGTAGCGCACCTCATAAAATCCGTATTGAAATACCTGTGCCGGATTACAGGCTGCATAGCCGCCGCCGTTTAATCCGATATAATATCTGCCCTCTCCTGCGCTGTAATGCGGGGTCAGGCTCATCTTCAAAACTTCTCCGTTTCTCTCGACCTGTATTTCCATGGGTTCTCCCTGATTCAGAGCCGAAATCAAACTGATCTCGCGATAAATACGAATGTGCTCCCCATTGATCTTCAGGATTTTGTCCCCCGGCATGATACCGGCATCCTCGGCAGCCGAGTTTGCCACTACCTGATTTACCACCGGTCTGTCCGCTCCGTTAAAGGCTACAATGATCAGAGAAAAGAGAAAGGCAAGCACAAAGTTGAAGAAAGGTCCCGCAAATACGGTCGCAATCCTCGCCCAGACATTTGCTGACAAAAAAGAGTGTTCATCCACCTCTCCGTTCTCCGCCGCCACGCCGTCTTCTCCGTCAAACATACAGGCGCCGCCGATCGGCAAAAGCTTCAGGGAATATTTCGTTTCTCCTCTTTGAAAAGAGAATAGATTCGGTCCCATACCGACCGAGAATTCCAAAACACGGATCCCATTCCTTTTTCCGATCAGGAAATGGCCGAATTCATG
Organism: Lachnospiraceae bacterium; assembly: GCA_022510585.1. GTDB lineage: Bacteria > Bacillota > Clostridia > Lachnospirales > Lachnospiraceae > UBA3282. The sequence continues at coordinate 6,745 of JAFLTF010000059.1, read as the reverse complement.
GGAAATGACTACAATACTGAAAATAATAACAAATAAAATAATTGTTCTAATCAATTCATCACCTGCTTTATATACTCATAGGTTTCCGCTTCTGCCTGCAAGATCTCATCCACGGAAGGATTTTCTATTACCTTATGGTGCCCCATAGACTGCGCAATTAATTCCGAAATCTGTAAAAAACTGATTTTGCGCTGTATAAACAGCGCAACGGCCTTCTCATTGGCAGCATTGAACACCGTCGGCAGGCTGCCGCCTGTTTTCGCCGCTTCATAGGCCAGCTGCAAACCTCGGAAAGTATCCATATCCGGCTGCTCAAAACTAAGCTGCCCCAGTAAGAAAAAGTCTACCCGTTTCCCACCCATGGGTCTTCTGTCCGGATAGAACAGGGCGTATTGTATCGGCAGTTTCATATCCGGCATACCCAGTTGTGCCATGATCCCGCCATCCACATATTCCACCGCCGAATGGATAATGCTCTGCGGATGAACGACTACCTGTATTTTTTCAAGCGGCATATCGAACAGCCACCTTGCTTCCATAACTTCCAGTCCTTTGTTCACAAGGGAAGCCGAATCAATCGTCACTTTTTTGCCCATGGACCAGTTGGGGTGCCTGAGCGCATCCTCTATTGTCACATCCGCAAGCTCTTCTTTGGTCTTCCCTCGAAAAGGTCCGCCGGACGCCGTTAAGATCAGTTTACTGATCCGCTCTTTGTTCTCTCCGTTCATGGATTGAAAGATAGCGCTGTGCTCACTGTCCACAGGCAGAATGGAAACGCCGTGCTTTGCCGCAAGAGGCATGATAATGTGTCCCGCGCACACCAACGTTTCCTTATTGGCAAGCGCAATGGTCTTTCCGTGTTCAATGGCCGCAATGGTGGGTCGGATCCCAATCATGCCTACGATGGCGGTTACCAGGATCTCCGTCTCCTCTATTGTGGAAATGTGAAGCAGGCCGTCCATACCGCTTACAATTTTCACATCCATATCCGCAACCCTTACGGATAAGTCTGCAGCCGCTTTCTCACTCCACATGGCAGCAAAACGCGGATGAAATTCCCGGATCTGCTTTTCCATCAACTCTACATTCGTCCCCGCCGCAATCGCAGTCACTTTCAAATCCGGATTGTTTCTCACAATTTCAAGGGTCTGCGTTCCGATCGATCCGGTAGAGCCCAGTATGGCTATTTTCTTCATTTTCTAAACCTCATGTATTTTTTATGGCGCTATCAGGGACAAGCCGATAAAGATAAGCGGCGCCGCAATGATCACGCTGTCAAAACGGTCCATAATGCCGCCATGCCCCGGAATCACTTTTCCATAGTCCTTAATGTCATAGTCTCTTTTGATCGCAGATGCCGCCAAATCTCCTGTCATGGAGATCACTGCCCCGACCGCCCCGAGACACATTGCGCTTCCCAGATTCATTTTGATCTGTTCCGGTGAAAAAGGATTGATCACATAATAAGTGTAGAGACCAAATAAAAGGGCTGCACCGATAATCCCCCCGATCGCTCCTTCAATGGATTTCTTGGGGCTTAATTTGGGCGTCATCTTATGTTTTCCGAATAAAATGCCCACACAATAGGCACAGGTATCACTTCCCCAGGAACATAAAAAGATCAATCCCGACAGATAAAGTCCACGGCTCCAGCCTGCCCGGATAATATAAAGAAAAGATAACATTACCGGTGCATAGATCAATGCAAAATAAGCCTTCATCACTTCCCCCGCTTTGAATTTGGGAAAACTGAATACATAAACAAACATAAAAATAAGCAAGGATAAGATCACACACACTGCAAGTACTATAAAAACGACACTTCTATCATAGTCCTGCATCTGTAACATTCCCGCATATAAACCTGCATAGTATAACAAAATTAATATAACGCCTGTTATTTCAAGGCCGTTTAATTTCGTTCCTTCCGTGTGTACGCCGGTCGCTTTGGTCAATTCCAGATATGCGATCAGGGATATCAGGCATAAGATTCCGGTCAATACCCATCCGCCTGCTATAATAGCACCGACCGCAACGGCGACCAAAACGATTCCACTAAGCAGTCTCGTACGAAACATCCTAATAAACCATACCTTTCTAAATCTTTGATTATCAACCTTTCACCATGCCGTATTTTCTGTCTCTCTTATTATATGACACGATGGCTTTTTCTAATTCTTCTTTGGAAAAATCGGGCCATGCCGTTTCCGTAAAATAAAATTCCGTATAGGCAAGCTGCCACAACAGGAAATTGGAGATTCGTTGTTCATTACAGGTGCGTATCAAAAGATCGGGTTCCGGCAGACTATAGGTGTCCAAAGTATCACTGACCATCTGCTCTGTAATGTCATCAAGCTCCAGACTGCCTTCTTTCACCCGGGATGCCAGATTCCTGACCGCACGCACGATCTCGTCCCTGCCGCCGTAGTTTAATGCGATCTGAAAATGCAGTCCCGTGTTATTTACGGTTGCCGCTTCCAGCTGCGCTATCCTCTCTCTGATATCCTCATCCAGCCCGGTCTTATCACCGAGGATGCGGACACACATATTATTCTTCTCCGCAGTTTTCAGGCAAGTCTTCATATAATTTCGAAGCAGTTTCATCAATGCATCCACTTCTTCCTGCGGTCTGTTCCAATTCTCCGTGGAAAAAGCATATACTGTCAGATACTGTATCCCCATCCGATAGGCTTCCTCACAGATAACCTCCACTGTCTTGGCACCTTGAGCATGTCCGTAATTTCTCGGCATCCCTTTGCTCTTTGCCCATCTGCCGTTTCCATCCAGAATGATTGCTACATGTTTCGGTATTTTCATTCCTTCTTCCATGTCCTACCTCATATCCTCCCGCATGCACCTGTGCATTTTCTCATAAGGCAAAAAGGGAAAGCGGTATAAAGCTCCCCCGCAATCCCCTTTACTCTTTTATGATATCGGTTAATCTTTTAAACCTTCATAATTTCTTTGGATTTCTCTTCTATCAGCTTATCAACATCTTTAACATACTTATCCGTCAACTTCTGCAGCTGGTCTTCCAGTTCTTTGATCTCATCCTCGGAAATCTCTGTTTTGGCAAGTTTTTTGAAAGCATCCATTCCGTCACGGCGCACATTTCTGACTGCAACTTTGCCATCTTCACCTTTTTTCTTGATATCCTTAGCCAGTTCTTTTCTACGCTCCTCCGTCAGCTCCGGAAATACCAGACGGATCACGGCGCCGTCATTGCTTGGGGTGATTCCCACATCGGACATCATGATTGCCTTCTCGATTTCCTTGATCAGGCTTTTTTCCCAAGGAGCGATCTGGATCATTCTCGGATCCGGAACCGTAATATTTCCAACCTGTTGAATCGGTGTCGGTGTTCCATAATAATCTACCTTGATTCGATCAAGCACATGTGGATTTGCCCGACCTGCACGAATCGCTCCGAGATCTGTTTCCAGATAATCATATGCTTTCTTCATCTTCTCATCATATGGTTTTAATCTGTCATCCATTTTTAATCCTATACCTTCCTCTCATCCCAACATCAGAAAAATCAACTCATTCCCTACACGGTAACTTTCGTTCCTTTGAACTCTCCCTTGATTGCATTCACGATACTATCCTTTGTATTCAATCCAAATACCCACATCGGCATTCCGTTATCCCTTGCCAAAATGGAGGCAGTCATATCCACCACCTGAAGATTCTTCTCAATGACTTCATGAATGGATACTTCATCATATTTTCTTGCTTCGGCACAGGTTTTGGGGTCATGATCGTAAACGCCGTCCACAGCCTTGGCAAGCAGGATCACATCCGCCTCGACTTCAACAGCACGCAGTACTACACCTGTATCTGTCGAAAAATAGGGATGTCCGGTACCGCCTGCAAAAAAGACTACCATGTTTTTGGAAAAGTATTTATTGGCCCTGTCCTTAGAAAACAGTTTGGTAAAAGAACCGCATTCAAAAGGAGTCAGTATGCTGGTTTTCATACCGACGGACCGGCAGATCTCGGATACATAGATACAATTCATCACCGTTGCCAGCATCCCGATCTGATCCGCTTTGGTTCTGTCAATATTTTCACTGGAACGTCCGCGCCAGAAATTTCCGCCGCCAATGACCACGCCTACCTGAATCCCATCGTCCACAAGCTGTTTTATCTGCAATGCAACCCCGCGTACAGTCTCTTCATCAAATCCTGTCTTTTTCTCTCCGGCTAATGCTTCTCCGCTTAATTTCAATAGAACTCGCTGCATTTTTCCAACTCCTGTCAATATGCTATTTTGACTGCTGTTTTATTTTTATTTCTTTTTCTTGATCTCTTCAAAGAAGGAGCTCGGGCTCACATCTGCATAGCACTGAGAACACATACCCTCGATAACGGCTCCGTTATTGATCTGTACGGATTTCGATTTAATATTACCCATAACAATTGCGGAAGTATCCAGAACAACCGGACCATGTATGTCAATATCACCTTTTACCGCTCCTGCGATTACTGCGCTGTTTGCGGAAATATTACCGATGACTACGGAACTCGGTCCGATCTTAACACTTCCCTGGCTGTTGATCTCACCGTTGATCTGTGCGCCTTCTGCAAAAATCTCAGCAGCTTTGGAATTTCCCTGAATGGAACCTGTAATATTCAACTTTCCAAGAATATCGATATTTCCTACAACACTGCCGATCAACTCCAAAGAACCGGTTGAATTTATATCACCTGTAATAGACATTCCTTCTGTTACAACTGCTGTTTCATCTGATACTACTTTATTCTCCATCTTCGAACTTCCTCCCTTTCTTTCCTGCTCTTCTTCCAATACCGGCTCTTCTGCTATCTCTTCCGGCAAGATCTCTTCTTGTACCTCTTCTATCTTTTCTACTTCGCTCACTGTCTCTCCTCCTACATTTTCTTCCTCTGCCGTTTCTTCGGTCACTGTTTCTTCTATTGCAACGTCTTCAACAACCGGCGTTTCAACCATAGCCTCTTCTTCTGTCGGTACTTCCTCTGCCTGTGCAAGAACTTCTTCCGGCAGCGGTTCCTCAACACTTTCAGGTACTGCCGCAATCTCCGGTTCCTGCTCTGCCGGAACCTCTTCCGCGCTTAACGCTTCCGCTTCCACCTTATCCAACATGTCGCTTAACTCTTCCGAAGTGATCACACTTCCTGACTCCCCGGTCTCATTGTCCTGTAAGCCCTCTTCCGCGGCAAGCGCCGCTTCAAGTTCTTCCTCTGTCATCAGTTCATTTACAGCCTGGGATAAATCATCTTTTAGATCTGAGAAAAAACCCATTCTATAATCCTCCATTTCTTATTCATTACTGATATGTTGTATCGGTTCCGCATCTTCTGTGATGGGAACTATTACGGTATTGTCCATTGCCAGGATCCGTTCGATCAGAGTTGGCAGGGCTTGTACCGTAGTATTTTTATTTGATGCGTCGTGCATCAAAATAATACTTTCATTATTTTTCGGTATTTGTGACAGACAATTCCTCACAATGGCATCTGCGCTGATATAACTGTTCAGGGCATCCCCTGATGATATATTCCAGTCAAAATAAGTAATGTCCTGCTCGTCCAGATATGCGATCAGATCGTGCATGTCCACCCGGCTGACCGTATTGCTGCTTCCTCCCGGGAATCTGCAATATCTGCACCAGACACCGGTCGTGTCATAAAGAAACTCCTGAAGCTTGCTTAAATCCTGCGCATAGCTGTCCACAGACTGATATATCTCTTGATATTTATGACTGTAGGAATGCATTCCCAAGGTATGACCTTCCTCGACGATTCGATTATATAACGGTTGATATTCTTCCTCTTCCTTCCCTACCACAAAGAAAGTCGCCTTCACATCATACTCTGCAAGAATATCCAGAATCCGCCCCGTATTACTGCTTGGCCCATCGTCAAAAGTCAGATACACTCTGCGGATTTCATCTCCGTTTTCCGTCCATTCATTATCTAAACCCGTACCATTCTCATTTGTAAGGTTTCGTTTTGATATTCCGACGCTGTCTGCAGTATACAGTGAATAATCTGTTCCGGCAGAGACATCCTCCCCGATCTGTGCCAAAGCCTCCGTATCATAAATAGCTGCTGACTCTTCTGTCTGTTCTTTGATCGTCTGGGCACGAATTTCCTGCATCGTGTCCCACACGGCGGGAAGCCTTCCGCTCCTCTCAAGATACAACGAAGCGAAAATCAATATTGCAATAGCGAAGATGAAGACGATTCCCTTTCCGGAAAAGCCTTTTTTCTTCTTGTCCACCGGCCTCTCCTCCATATTTGTTCCGACCATCTCCATCGGCTCCTTATTTTTCAGTATTTCTTATATATAATAACACATATTATCCGATACGAAAAGAAATTTTGTGAAAAAGATTGAGAAATTTTTTGCAATTTTTTGCGAAAAGATTATCTATCGGGACGAACTTAGGCAACATAAACAAAAACGGGGTTCCGAAGCGGTGGCTAGTCACCCCTTATTTTGTTTATGTTGCCTAAGTTCTGGTTATAGAAAAAAATTGACAAATTAGGAAAATAAGAAACAACACATATATTGCTGAGCGAGGTCCTTTGCAAACGCAGCGGAGCGAAAGCGTGCCTCGCCCGGTAATATATGTGTCGTTTCTTACTTCATTAATTTCTTAATTTATTTATTTCTAGCTTTATTGGATGCAGCAGTTTCCCGTGTAGGGGGCAAGTTCCAGACGGACAAAATATCCTCTGTCGTTGTGGCAGACCGGGC